>JAVEXE010000228.1:0-1621 GCA_034004105.1 Azonexus sp.
AAGAGCGGCAGGTGAGCGAGGAAGATCGCCACTTCAATGCGCTGGCTCGATTGGGCGACGGGTCCTTGCTCCTGGCCGGCGAGGGCGGAACGCTGCTGCGCTCCCGTGACGCCGGTTTGAATTGGGAGGCGCTGAGTAGTCCGTATGGCGGTTCTTATTTTGGTGTGCAGTCCATGCCTTCGGGGCCGGTATTGATCTACGGCATGCGCGGTACGGTGTTGCGCAGTGAAGATTCCGGCGACAACTGGCAGCAACTCGATAGTCAGGGGGCGGGCTCCCTGTTTGCCAGTGTGTTGTTCAATGAAACGGATGTCGCCTTGCTGGGGCAGAACGGGTCGCTCCTGTTCAGCCGCGATGGTGGCCTGACTTTCCAGCGTTTGCCCTTGGCTCGCAGTGCAATGCTGACCGCCGGCCTGTCCTTGACCCAGCCCGATAAGATGCTGGTTCTGGGTGATGCTGGCGTGCTGATGGTCGATTTAGAGGTCGATGGAGCCGCAGGAGAAAAACAATGAAAAGCAATCGAATGGTCAGTGCTATCGGCAATCTGTTGTTTACCTGGCGGCGTAGTTTTCTGGTTCTGTTCATCGTCATCACCCTGGGCCTGATCTGGTCGGCCATGCAGTTGCGGGTCGATGCCGGTTTTCAGAAGATGATCCCGCTCAAGCATGAATACATGCAGACCTTTACCGAGTATCAGAAGACTTTCGGGGGCGCGAACCGGGTATTGGTGGCCTTGCGACTCCAGGAGGGTGATATCTACACGCCTGAATTCCTGGCAACCCTGAAAACTGTGACGGATGAGGTTTTTTTCCTGCCGGGAGTGGATCGTGCGTCGGTCACCTCCCTGTTTACAGCCAATGTCCGTTTCATTGAGGTGGTCGAAGACGGCTTTGCGGGCGGCAATGTCATTCCGGCTGATTTTTCCGGAACGCCGGAAGATCTGGAGAAAGTTCGCGCCAATGTTTTGAAGTCGGGGCGGGTGGGACGCCTGGTGTCCAACGATTTCAAGGGGGCGCTGGTCAGTGCCGAATTGCTGGAAGTCGATCCGGGAACGGGAGCGCGTCTGGATTACACAATGGTCGCCCAGAAGCTCGAAGAGATTCGTACCCGTCATCAAAAGGATGGCCTGCAGGTTCATATCATTGGCTTTGCCAAGGCGGTGGGAGACATTACCGAGGGGGCGCGTGCCGTTCTGATGTTCTTTGCTGTGGCTTTTGTTATTACGGCGGCGCTGCTGTATTGGTATTCCGGTTCGGCCAAATTGAGCGCGGTGGCCTTGGTTTGCGCGATGATACCGGTCGTCTGGTTGCTGGGGCTGTTGCCTTTGCTGGGTTATGGCATTGATCCGATGTCCATTCTGGTGCCCTTCCTGATTTTTTCCATTGGTGTCAGTCATGCGGTTCAGATGACCAATGCCTGGCAACTGGAGGTTATCGGCGGAGCGAATGGCCTGACCGCAGCGCACAAGTCCTTCCTCAAATTGTTCATGCCCGGCGCGATGGCTTTGCTGGCCAATGCGCTGGGATTTCTGGTCATTCTTTACATTGAGATCGACATGGTGCGCGAACTGGCGATTACGGCCAGTTTGGGGGTTGCGCTGATGATCGTGACCAACAAGATG
>JAVEXE010000228.1:1721-3665 GCA_034004105.1 Azonexus sp.
TGCAACACCATGCAGATCATGGTTTTCACCCGCGATCATCAGGGCAGCACCATCGCCCATGTGGTCAATGAGGTGAAGAAATTCATTGCCGCCAATCCCTCTGAAAATCTGGAGCTGAAACTGGCTTCGGGTAATGTTGGCGTGATGGTGGCGACCAATGAGGCGGTCGATTCGGCGGAAGTGACCATGCTGATTTTCCTGTTTGCCTCGATCAGTCTGCTTTGTCTCCTGGAGTTTCGTTCATGGCGGGCGACGCTTTGCATCATTGTGCCGCTGGCGATTGTGGCGGTGCTGTGTAACGCGCTGATGGCGTGGCTGGGGATCGGATTGAAGGTCTCGACCTTGCCGGTGATTGCGCTCGGGGTTGGCGTTGGCGTGGATTACGGCATCTATCTCTATGAACGCATGGCGCACGAGCTGGAAAAAGGCGTCGGGTTGCCGGCGGCCTTTCTTGAGGCCCTGCGGCAGCGGGGAACGGCAGCCGCTTTCACCGCAGCCACGATGGCAATTGGGGTCGGCACCTGGGCCTTTTCAGCGCTCAAATTTCAGGCTGACATGGGCATCCTGCTGGCGTTCATGTTTGTGGTGAATATGTTGGGGGCCATTCTCCTGCTGCCGGCCTTGGCGGCCTTCCTGATTTCACCGGCCAGTTACCTGCGCGGCAAGACGCAGCACGCTTGAAAAAGTCATTGAAAAGGCGTTGACCGTAAGTCTTGAATGTTTATAATTCAAACGTTCGTTTTATTTTAAGTGATGGTTAAAAAGACCACGAAAGGAGACAAGCCTTGAACAAGCTGATCGTTAAGAAAGCGGCTGTGCTGGGTGCTGGTGTGATGGGGGCGCAGATTGCTGCCCATCTGGCCAACGCCAACGTGCCGGTTGTGCTGTTTGATCTGCCCGCCAAAGAGGGCGACAAGAATGGCGTGGTGAAAAAGGCGCTGGATGGCCTGAAGAAACTTGATCCGGCACCGCTGGCGAGCAAGGCCAAGCTGAAATTCATCGATGCCGCAAATTATGACGAGCATCTGCCGTTGCTGGCCGAGTGCGATCTGGTGATTGAGGCCATCGCCGAGCGAATGGACTGGAAAAACGACCTCTACGCCAAAATTGGACCGTTTTTGTCGTCGACCGCAATCGTCGCTTCCAACACTTCTGGCCTGTCGATGAATGCCTTGGCGCAGGGTTTGCCGGAGGCGGTGCGCCCGCGTTTTTGCGGCATCCACTTCTTCAACCCGCCGCGCTACATGCATCTGGTCGAAATCATCGGCACACAAAGCACCGATTCTGGCACGCTGGATGCGCTGGAAACCTGGCTGACCTCGCGCCTCGGCAAGGGTGTCATCCGTGCGCTGGATACGCCGAACTTCGTCGCCAACCGCATCGGCGTTTTCTCGATTCTGGCGGTCATGCACCACACGCAGGCATTCGGTTTGGGCTTTGATACGGTCGACGCGCTGACCGGGCCAAAAATCGGCCGCCCGAAGAGCGCGACTTACCGCACCGCCGATGTCGTCGGCCTGGATACCTTGGCCCACGTCGTCAAGACCATGCAGGACACGCTGCCGAACGATCCCTGGTATGGCTATTTCACCAATCCGGCCTGGTTGCAGGCGCTGATTGCCAAGGGTGCGCTGGGCCAGAAAACGCGTTGCGGCATCTTCCGCAAGCAGGGCAAGGAAATCCAGGTGCTTGACCTGGCGGCGCAGGATTACCGGACTTCTGCTGGCGAAATTGCCGAAGAGGTCGCCGCGATCCTGAAAATCAAGTCACCCGCCGAGAAATTCGCCGCGCTGCGTGCTTCCAGCCATCCGCAGGCACAGTTTCTGTGGGCCATTTTCCGCGATATCTTCCATTACGCCGCGGTGCAGCTTGAGCACGTTGCCGACAATGCCCGTGATCTCGATCTCGCCATGCGCTGGGGTTTCGGTTGGGCGCAGGGGCCGT
>JAVEXE010000229.1:0-3662 GCA_034004105.1 Azonexus sp.
CATCGATGCCCGGTGCGAGATCAATGTCCAGGCCGCTGTCCCGGCTGATGGCGAAGAGCAAATCCCGCACGGAAACCTGGTTGACCGTAAGACTGTAGCGATCTGACATCCAGCGGGGCGTGTCGGGCAGTTTTCGGGCGACTTCCGTTGTCTCGGTAACTTGCGGATGATGATTTTTTTGTGATGACTTGCTTTCCTGGCTCAAGTGGGCGCGGGTCATCTCCCGAGGCACAGGCGTTGCACAAGCTGCTAGAAGCGCGCTGAGGCTGATGAGGAGAACGTAGGTGAGGCGATTGGACATGGTATTGTTTGATGACATTTGTTTTTATGCTAACAGCAAATTTATCGTTTGTCATTAAACGGTGCTTGCTCTGGCATGCGAATGTCTATAGCGAGTTCTGCTAGAATGCGTGGCTATTTATTTCAGGAAAGCAGACCTTGTCTGAAGATATCCTGGTCGACATCCAAGACCTCCACTTCAATTACGACGAACGACCGGTGTTGCAAGGAATCAACATGCAGATTCCTCGCGGCAAGGTGGTGGCCATCATGGGTGGATCTGGGTGCGGTAAAACCACGCTGTTGCGTTGCATAGGCGGGCAATTGCGTCCCTCCTCAGGTAGTGTGCGTCTGGACAAGCATCAGGTTTGCCAGATGTCGAATGCCGAGCTTTATGCTTTGCGCCGTCGCATGGGGATGCTTTTTCAGTTCGGTGCCTTGTTTACGGATCTTTCGGTGTTCGACAATGTGGCCTTTCCGTTGCGCGAACATACCAACCTGTCCGAGGCCATGATTCGTGATTTGGTCTTGATGAAGCTTGAGGCTGTCGGTTTGCGCGGTGCGCATCAATTGATGCCAGCTTCCTTGTCGGGTGGCATGGCCAGGCGGGTCGCGCTGGCGCGGGCGATTGCCCTGGACCCCATGCTGATCATGTACGACGAGCCCTTTACCGGGCTGGATCCCATTGCACTGGGTGTGATTGGTCGCTTGATTCGTTCGCTCAACGATGCGCTTGGGGCAACGTCGATCATGGTGACGCATGATGTTCAGGAATCATTGTTGATTGTCGACTACATCTATTTCATGAATGGTGGTCAGGTGGTTGCAGAAGGTACGCCGGATGAAATTCGCGCCTCGCAGGATCCTTTCGTGCACCAGTTTGTTCATGCAGAGCCCGATGGGCCGGTGAGTTTCAACTATCCGGCGCCGGCTCTTGCCGAGGATTTCAGGATTCGGGGGGCGCATGGCCGGTCCGCTTGAGTGGGTACGACAACTGGGGCATGCCACAGTCGAGTGGGTCTGGCGACTGGGTTTTGCCACCCGTTTTTTCTTTGCCGTCCTGGCTCAGTCGGGGACGGCATTTCGCAGGTTTTCGCTGACCATCCGTGAGTTGTATTTCACGGGGGTCCAGTCCTTGCTGATCATTTTGGTGTCGGGCCTGTTTGTTGGTCTGGTGTTAGGCTTGCAAGGCTATGAAACCCTGCAACGTTATGGCTCCACCGAGGCATTGGGGATTCTCGTCGCGTTGTCGCTGGTCCGGGAATTGGGGCCGGTGGTGGCGGGGCTGCTTTTTGCGTCGCGAGCAGGCTCGTCGATTACCGCGGAAATCGGGTTGATGAAGACAACCGAGCAACTCAAAGCCATGGACATGATGGCGGTGAATCCTCTCGCCCGCGTTGTTGCGCCACGTTTCTGGGCGGGGGTCATTTCCATGCCCCTGCTGGCAGCGATGTTCTCAGCCACGGGGGTGTTCGGTGGCTGGTTGATTGGTGTGGTCTTTATTGGCGTTGATGATGGCGCGTTTTGGGCGCAAATGCAGGCCAGTGTTGATTTTCGCTACGACATCATGAATGGCATCATCAAGAGCATCGTGTTCGGTTTTGCGGTTTCCTTGATTGCTGTTTTTGAAGGTTACGATTCCGTGCCAACGGCCGAAGGTGTGTCGCGGGCCATAACGCGCACCGTAGTCACCTCAGCGATGACCATTTTGGCGCTTGATTTCATTCTCACGTCGTTCATGTTCCGGGGTAATTGATGAACCGTACCGCTCTCGACCTTTGGGTTGGATTTTTTGTTGCTTTGGGTTTGGCCGCTGTTCTCTTCCTGGCCATGAAAGTGGGAAACCTAGCCTCGGCGAGCTTGTCAAACACCTACGAATTGCAAGCGAGTTTTGACAATATCGGCGGGCTCAAAGTCCGTGGGCCTGTGAAAAGTGCCGGGGTTCTGGTTGGGCGGATTGCCGACATCCGTTTTGACCCAGTGACCTTCCAGGCTGTTGTGACAATGAATATTGATGGTCGCTATCGCTTTCCCCGCGACACCTTTGCTTCGATATACACAGCAGGCTTGTTGGGCGAGCAGTACATCGGTCTCGATCCGGGGGGAGATGAACAGTTCCTTCAGCCGGGTGAAAGCTTGCGAATGACGCAGTCGGCGGTGGTGCTGGAGAAATTGATTGGTCAGTTCCTGTTCAATCAAGCGGAAAAGGGGAGTACGAGTCATGAATGAGGCACGTGAAAAAAAGCCGTTTGCAGCCTGTGGGCATGCGTGTTGTACGGCCAGCTTGATCATGGGTCTGCTGGTCTCACCGTCGGTAATGGCCACGGAAGAGGTGAACGACCCCTTTGAGGGTTTCAATCGGGCCATGTTCTCGGTCAATGAAACCCTGGATCGATATGCTTTTCGGCCGGTTGCGCAGGTTTATGATGCCGGGGTGCCTGTCCCGGTGAAAAGCAGTGTCGGGAATTTTTTTGGTAATGTTGGTGAAGTCTGGGTTGGTGCCAATAGCGCGTTGCAGGGTAAGGGAACTGAGGCCGGAAGCAGTCTGGCGCGCTTCCTGATCAACTCGACGGTAGGAATTCTTGGCCTGTTCGATGTGGCAAGTGAAATGGGTATTTACCGAGGCAACGAGGATTTTGGGCAGACTCTGGCAGTCTGGGGCGTGGGTGATGGACCCTATGTGTTCTTCCCCCTGCTGGGGCCGCGTACCACAAGGGACTCCTTCGGCTGGATGGTTGACACCCTGGCTGACCCGATCGGGCAAATGGATCACGATCCCAGCCGTTTGGCAGTGACGGCGGTGCGCGTGGTTGATATCCGGGCTGGCTTGTTGCCCGCCGACAAGGTGGTTGAGCAAGCCGCATTGGATAAATATGCCTACGTCCGCGACGCCTATCTGCAGCGTAGACAGAGTCTGATCTACGATGGTCGTCCTCCACGTTCTCTGGATTAAATCATGTTGTCACTCAATTTTTCCCGCTTCCTGGGTTTTTTCCTCGCCTTGCTGGTTTGTCTGCCGGTTTGGGCAAATGCTGAGCTTCCCGATGCTCTGATCAAACGGGTGTCTGACGAAGTGCTGGATGTGGTTCGTCAAGATCCCGAGGTGCGTAATGGCGATGTGAAAAAGATCGTTGCCTTGGTGGATGAGAAGGTGCTCCCGCACTTCAACTTCCAGCGCATGACTTCGCTCGCGGTTGGTCGCGACTGGCGTTCCGCCAATCCGGTACAAAAAACCCGTCTGGCCGAAGAGTTCAAATTGCTGCTGGTTCGAACCTATGCGAACGCGCTTAAAGAGTACAGTAACCAGAAACTCGTCATCCGTCCGTCGCGCATGCGGCCAGATGATTCCGAAGTGTTGGTACGTTCCGAGGTGATTCGCCCGG
>JAVEXE010000230.1:0-3661 GCA_034004105.1 Azonexus sp.
CCACCAACCAAAACCAATGGTCAGCATCGGCCCCACCATGCCGTAGAGCGAAGCCCGTCCAGCCCCCAACTGGCGGATGGCGGCGGACTGAGCGAGCACCGGGACGATGGTGGCGAAAACAGCCATGGCTAACCCCCAGCCGTAGACTGGCCAGGGCTGAATGAATGCGGTCAACGGCTGTACAGCGGAAAAATGCAACAACGTGACCGCCGAAGAAATCAGCATGGCCAGCGCCGAAAAACGCATCGCCCCCAGACGGGCAATCATCGGCGCACTACCAGCAAGGTAGAGCGCGTAACAAACGCTGGAAGCAAAAACCAGAGCACCGCCTATCCAGACACTACGCGCATCGCCCACCCCCAGATCATGGATAAAAGCGAAGCCAATCCCGGCATAACAGAGCGCGACGGCCACCACCTCCCGCCGGGTGAATGCCTTGCCCTGGAACAGCACCCCAATCAGCAAAGTCAGGGTCGGATAGGTAAACAGGATCAG
Organism: Azonexus sp.; assembly: GCA_034004105.1. Taxonomy (GTDB): domain Bacteria; phylum Pseudomonadota; class Gammaproteobacteria; order Burkholderiales; family Rhodocyclaceae; genus Azonexus. The sequence continues at coordinate 496 of JAVEXE010000230.1, forward strand.
CCGCTCCAAGCCCGCAGAGATGTATTCAAGCCCCCAGAAATCCAGAATGCTGGCCCCGTAATAGCCCAGACACCCCAACAGGAACAAACGCCCCCAGTCAGCCGCCTGAATAGGCTCCGCCGCCCGCTGACGGGCGATGCCAAGCCAGAGAAATACCGGCAACGCAAAGCCCATGCGCAGGGCCAGCAAGGTAATGGCATCAACCCCATACGGGTAGGCGAGTTTGACGAAAATTGCTTTCAGAGAAAACCCGAGGGCGGCCAGCAAGGCAAGGCCAGCGCCATAAGCATTCGATTTATCCAAAACCACACCCGCCAAGTATTGATCCAGAAGTGATTAAAAGCGGGTTTTAGCGCTACAACAATTGGTATTATCGCAATCAAGCATTCGACACAGACGAAACCATGCATTACGACCTACCCGACCTGAAGCTGGTTGCCGCAATTGCCGACAGCGGTAGCCTGAGCCGGGCAGCCAACCGGGTCCATCTGGCCACGTCCTCGGCCAGTCATCGCCTTACTCAATTGGAAAGCGCACTGGGTGTCAGTTTATTCACCCGGCATGCGCGAGGCCTGACGCCGACACCAGCAGGCGAATCCCTGTTACGCCACGCTCGCCAGGTTTTCGCCCAGCTTGAGCAAATGCATGCCGATCTCGCCCCCTACGCCAGCGGCTTGAACAGCCAGGTGACCGTTTTCGCCAACACCAATGCCATCAACTGTTTTCTCCCCGAAGACCTGGGGGAATTTTTGCGCGAACATCCGAACCTTCGCATCAGCCTGGAAGAGCAACCCAGCCCAGCGATCATTCGCGCCGTAGCTGCCGGCCAGGTTGATCTCGGCGTTGTTGCAGCGGAAGGCGACTTTGGTACGCTGGATGTCGTGCCATACCGGCGTGACCGACTGGTGTTGATCGTTGCGGTCGACCACCCCCTGGCGCAGAAAACCAGAATTGCCTTTGCTGACGTGTTGACCGAAGCATTTGTCTGCCTGCACGCCGGCAGCGCCATCCATACCTTCATGATGAATCACGCCGCCCGCCTGGGTGGCAGTCTCGATGTGCGCATCCAGGTACGCAGCTTTGCTGCCGTCTGCCGGATGGTCGCCGCCGGCGTTGGCATCGGCATGGTGCCCAGCTCATCGGTTTCTGTGGTCGACCACCTGAAAGTGGTCGAAATCACCGACGCATGGGCACCGCGCGACCTGCATCTGTGCATCCGTCAGCGCGACGCCCTCAGCCCGGCCGCCCGCGCCCTGTTTGAATCCTTGGCGCGGATGGGATCACATCACGGCTGACGACTTCAGCGCCGACCGCCCAGCATCGACCCTAAAACACCACGCAGAATCTGCCGCCCCAATTCGCGGCCAACGGTGCCAGCGACGCTACGGGCAGCACTCTTGGCAGCGGCTTCAAGCACCCCCTCGCGGCGACCACCACGTGGACCGGTCGAGCCCCCCAGAAGGCTACCCAGACTGCCGAGCAGGCCACCACCCTCATCTTCCTGAACCGGCTCTACCTGAGTTTGAGCCTGCGTCGTTGCCGCACTTTGTCTCGCGGCACCGGGGCGCGCAGGCGCACCGGGTGCGGCAGGCGCAGGGATCGCCCCCGGTCCGGCCTTTTTGTTACGACCAGAAGACTGACCGCGCAGGATTTCATAGGCCGATTCCCGATCCACCGTCTCACCGTAGGTCGCCAGCAGGGGCGAGGCATCGATATTGGCGCGTCGCTCGTCTGTTGTCAGCGGCCCCAGGCGCGACGCTGGCGGGAAGATGAAAGCGCGGTCAACCACCGTTGGACGGCCTTTTTCATCGAGGAAGGAAACCAGCGCTTCACCCACGCCAAGTTCAGTAATCACGTCCGCCGCGTTGAATTTCGGATTGGCCCGCATGGTCTGCGCCGCCGACAACACCGCCTTCTGGTCACGCGGCGTGAAGGCGCGCAAGGCATGCTGGACGCGATTGCCCAATTGCCCAAGAATTTTTTCCGGGATATCGAGCGGATTTTGCGACACAAAAAATACCCCGACGCCCTTGGAGCGGATCAACCGAACCACTTGCTCGACCTTGTCGACCAAGGCTGCCGGCGCATCGTTGAACAACAGATGTGCCTCGTCGAAAAAGAACACCAGCTTGGGTTTATCCAGATCCCCCGCTTCCGGCAGTTGCTCGAACAGTTCGGCAAGCAACCAGAGCAGGAAGGTCGAATACAACGCCGGCGCATGGATCAGTTTTTCCGCAGCCAGAATATTGATCACGCCACGGCCATTGCTATCGACCTGCATCAGGTCGGCGATATCGAGCATCGGCTCGCCAAAGAAAACATCGCCGCCCTGCTCTTCGAGCGTCAGGAGGCCCCGCTGAATCGCCCCGATCGAAGCCGTCGAGACATTGCCGTATTCCGTCTTGAATTGTGCAGCGTTATCGCCGACATGCTGCACCATTGCCCGCAAATCCTTCAGATCAAGCAGCAACAGCCCCTGATCGTCGGCAATCTTGAACACAAGCTGCAAAACACCCGCCTGCGTGTCGTTGAGGTTGAGCAAACGGGCCAGCAGGAGCGGCCCCATATCGGAAATCGTCGCCCGTACCGGCACGCCGTTGTCACCGAAAACATCCCAGAAGGCGACCGTATTCGCGTAATTGGCAAAGCCCTCCAATCCGAGCTCATCAATACGCTTCTGCATCTTCGGGCTGATGGTTCCGGCCGCCGCCATGCCGGACAGATCCCCTTTCACGTCGGCCATGAACACCGGCACGCCGATGTACGACAGGCGCTCGGCCAGCGTCTGCAAGGTCACGGTCTTACCCGTCCCGGTCGCGCCGGTAATCAGACCATGGCGATTGGCCATTTGCGGCAACAAGGCGGGAAAGTCATCAGCGGACTTGGCAAGGTAAAGCGGCTCGGACATGGTGAACTCTCTGATGGAAATGCGGGACGAGGGAGATTCTAGCAAGGTAAAGCAGGCATTTAACGCAGCAGGCACGCATCGGCCCTGACGAGAAGCAAGCAGACGAGTAAAATCTCGCCTTCTTTGTTTTCCGAATGCAGGAACCACCATGGCAGGTCATTCCAAATGGGCCAACATCCAGCACCGCAAGGGTCGTCAGGACGAGAAACGCGGCGCTGCCTTTTCCAAAATTGCCAAGGAAATCACCGTGGCAGCCAA
>JAVEXE010000231.1:0-3656 GCA_034004105.1 Azonexus sp.
TTGACCCGCTGCCCCTGGCTGCCATCGGCAAACACGCTCGGACTCAGCCCGATCAAGCCACAAAAAAGCGCCAGAAAAGCCGTCGACCGCAACATCAGCCGTAATGCACCAGCAAATCCAGCGGAAAACGCTGCCCGGCCAGATAATCCTCGCAGCAACGCAAAATCAACGGACTACGATGCCGCGCCTGAGACGCCCTGATCTGATCCAGGGTCAGCCAGCGCGCCGCAACAATGCCCTCGTCCAGCGGTCGTTCCGGCTCCCAGCCATACAAATCACCGGCAAAAGCAAAGCGTAGATAAGTAAGTTCCTTGGTCGGATGCCGCCATTGATACACGCCGACCAGATGCGTCGGGCGGAAATGGTACGCCGTTTCCTCCAGCGCTTCGCGAGCGACTGCATGCACCAGCGACTCCCCTTCTTCCAGGTGGCCGGCTGGCTGATTGAACGCCAATCCAGCTTCCGTTTCCTCCTCGACCAGCAGGAATTTTCCATCGCGATGAATCACAGCAGCGACCGTTACGTTCGGCTTCCAGACCATAAGCGTTATTCCGCGTCAAAAGCCGTTATTTTACCTGCGGATTTCAGCTAAAATCGTCCGCTTTACTGGTAAGCAACTCGGAGACTCCCACCATGTCCATGTCGGATCGCGACGGTTTTATTTGGCAGGATGGCAAGCTCGTGCCCTGGCGCGAGGCAACCACCCACGTCCTCACCCACTCTTTGCACTATGGCATGGGCGTCTTCGAAGGTGTACGCGCTTACAAGACTGAAATTGGCACAGCCATTTTCCGCCTGCAGGAACACACCGAGCGCCTGTTCCGCTCGGCGCACATCTTCCAGATGCAGATGCCCTACAGCGTTGAAGAACTGAACGAAGCGCAGAAAGAAGTGATCCGCGCCAACAAGCTCGAATCCGGCTATCTGCGCCCGCTGGCTTTCTACGGCTCCGAAAAAATGGGTGTCTCGCCCAAGGGTGCCAAGGTGCACGTCATCATCGCCGCCTGGCCCTGGGGTGCGTACCTCGGCGAAGAAGGCATGCAGCGCGGTATCCGCATCAAGACCTCGTCCTACACCCGCCATCACGTGAACATCACCATGGTGCGCGCCAAGGCGTCGGGCAACTACATGAATTCCATCCTCGCCAACAACGAGGCGACTGCCGACGGTTACGACGAAGCCCTGCTGCTCGATCCGGAAGGCTACGCCTGCGAAGGCGCCGGCGAGAACCTGTTCATCGTCAAGAAGGGCAAGCTCTACACCCCGGACCTGACCGCTTGCCTGGAAGGCATCACCCGCGCTACCGTCATGCAGTTGGCTGGCGAACTGGGCATTGAAGTCATTGAGAAACGCATCACCCGCGATGAAATCTACTGCGCCGACGAAGCCTTCTTCACCGGCACCGCCGCCGAAGTCACGCCGATCCGCGAACTCGACAACCGCCAGATCGGCCCCGGCCACCGTGGCCCGATTACCCAGGCCTTGCAGGAAAAATATTTCGATGTGGTTTATGGCCGCTCCGAAGCCCATCGCGACTGGCTGGCTGTCGTTTGAGGAAAATTCAGGGAAAACATCATGGCTGAACAAAAAACCGTTGAAGTCACCGCACATGACCTGCCACTGCATTGCCCGCAGCCGGGTAGTGCCTTGTGGAGCCAGCATCCGCGTGTCTTCCTCGATGTCCTGAAAACCGGCGAAGTGGTTTGCCCATACTGCAGCACCAAGTATGTCTTTCAGGGCGAAGCGCCCAAGGGTCACCATTAACGCCAGTAGCAGAGGCATTCTGCGACCCAATTGCCTAACAGCGAGGACGGATTCGACGAGCGCGAATCCGTCCGTGGTTTTTCCATGAAAAAAGCCCTGATCGTCGCCCCGTCCTGGATCGGCGACACCATCATGGCGCAGCCATTATTCGCGCGCCTGCAGCAAAAACACCCCGGCTTGCAACTCGATGCCCTGGCCCCACGCTGGGTAGCTCCCGTATTGCAGCGTATGGCCGAAATCCACGACGTGGTCGACAGCCCCTTCGGCCATGGCCAGGTGTCGCTGAAAGCCCGCTGGCGGCTCGCCCGCGAATTGGCGGCCCGGCATTACGACACGGTGTATGTGCTGCCCAATTCGTTGAAATCGGCACTGGTCCCTTTCCTCGCCGGCATTCCACGACGCGTCGGTTTCACTGGCGAATCGCGTTACGGGCTGATCAACATCCGCCACCATCTCGACAAAGTCGCCCTGCCCTTGATGGTCGAGCGATTTGCGCAACTGGCCGAAATGCCAGGGGCGGCATTGCCGCGTCCCGTTTCTTACCCGATTCTGCGGTCGACCGCAGCAGACCAGCAAAAATCGCGCACTGAACTCGGCATTGAACGCCCGAACAAACTGGTCGCCTTCTGCCCCGGTGCCGAATACGGCCCGGCCAAACGCTGGCCTGCTGCCCATTTCGCCGCCCTGGCAAAAATGCTTGCCGCGCAAGGCTGTGCCATCTGGCTGTTCGGCTCGCCCAAGGACCATCCGATTGCGGAAGAAATCGCCCAACTGGCCCCTGGCCTGACGCGCAATTTCTGCGGTGCAACTTCACTCAGCCAGGCCGTTGATCTGCTCGCCATGGCCGATTGCGTGGTCTGCAATGATTCCGGGCTGATGCACGTCGCGGCTGCGGTCGACCGACCGATTGTCGCCATTTACGGCTCATCATCCCCCGGCTTCACCCCCCCCTTGTCGGATCGCGCCGACGTCCTCAGCCTCAAACTTGATTGCAGCCCCTGTTTCAAACGCGACTGCCCGCAAGGCCACCTCGATTGCCTGCAGAAGCTTTCGCCGATGCAGGTGGCCGATGCCTGCCAGAAGTGGATAGCCCCATGAGCCAAGTGCTGACCTTTGCCTCGCCGGAAGAACTTGAAGCGGCTTTTTATCAGGCCATCAACCGGGGCGATGCCGATCAGTTGATGCATTACTGGTCGGAAGAAGAGGAAACGCTCTGCGTTCATCCCACGGGTGTCCGACTGACCGGGATCGTGCCGATACGCGAAAGCTGGCGGGCCATTTTTGCCAATACGCCGATTCGCATTGAAGGTCACCTGGTCGTCGGCTGGCAGAGTACGGTCATGGCGGTTCATCACCTGACTGAACTGCTGTTTGTCGGTGATGACCCGACACCGCACGGCCCCTTGCATGTCACCCACACCTACCTGCTCGGCGCACACGGCTGGCGGCTGGCCTGCCGGCACACCTCCGCCGCCGATGATGGTCATCAGGCCATGGCGGACGCCATGCCGCACACGCTGCATTGAACCCCAAGCCACCCGTTTACCACGCGCCCGCCTGGCTACCCGGCGGCCACGCGCAGACCCTGTGGCCGCTGCTGATCAAGCCCAAACCACTGCCGCTGCGCCGGGAGCGCTGGGACACGCCGGACGGCGATTTCATCGACGTCGACTTTCTTGATGCTGCGGTCGACGCCCCAACCCTGGTACTTTTCCATGGTCTGGAAGGCAGTTCGCGCAGTCACTACGCCATCTCCACCACCCTAGCCTGCCGCAAACTGGGCTGGCGACTGGTGCTGCCGCATTTTCGCGGCTGCTCCGGCGAGTTAAATCACCAGCCACGTGCCTACCACTCCGGCGACAGCGCGGAAATCGACTGGATATTGCGCCGGA
>JAVEXE010000232.1:0-3650 GCA_034004105.1 Azonexus sp.
ACCACACGCCACCAATTACAACCAGCGCGACGGTTGCCCAGCCCAGGCGGTCGATGTAGCGGTGCAGTGCTTCTTCCATTTTTGCACCGCCCCAGGCCATCAGGCCGGCGACCAGGAAAAAACGCAGGCCACGGCCGATAATGGATGCCAACACGAAGGGGAACAAGGCCATCGACAGGGCACCGGCGGCAATGGTGAATACTTTGTAAGGGATGGGTGAAAACCCGGCCACGAACACCGCCCAGAATCCCCACTGGCCGAACCAATCAACCGCCGTCTGGTAGGCTGGCCAGTAACGACTTTCCTGCAGCCAGGGCAGAATGGCATCCATCGCAAAATAACCGATCAGATATCCTGCCACCCCTCCGGCCACCGAGGTCAGGGTTGTAATCAAGGCGAGCCACCACCAACGACTTGGATTGGCCAGTGCCATTGGTGCTAGCATGACGTCGGGCGGTACAGGAAAAAAAGAGGATTCCGCAAAACTCAAGCCCCCGAGATACCAGGGCGCGTGGGGATGTCGCGACCAGGTCATGGCGCGGCGGTACAGCGGAGAAAACAGCTTCATGAACGAGGTACTCGAAAAATCAAAGAGAAGAGATCGAATTGCCGGCATTATTCCCGTCGACCGCAGCAAGCGTCTTTTTTGCTGCCAGCAAGGTGTAGACCGCAGGAACGACAAATAAAGTCAGGAAAGTCCCAAGCAGCAAACCACCCACGATGACCCAGCCAATCTGCTGCCGTGACTCTGCGCCGGCGCCCGTCGCCAGTGCCAACGGGACCGCGCCGAGCACCATCGCACCGGTGGTCATCAGGATGGGGCGCAAGCGCAATTCCGCTGCCTGAATGACCGCTTCACGAATTGCCATGCCTTTTTCCTGCAGCTGATTGGCGAATTCGACAATCAGGATACCGTGTTTGGTGATCAGGCCAACCAGCGTGACCAGACCAATCTGGCTATAGACGTTCAAGGTTCCGTTGGTTGCCCACAGCGCCAGCAGGGCACCCGCCATCGATAACGGGACGGTCAGCATGATGATGAAAGGATCACGGAAACTTTCAAACTGCGCCGCCAGCACAAGATAAATGAAGGCCAGCGCCAGCGCGAACGTGATCGCCAGGGATGAAGACGACTGCCGGAATTCACGTGTCTGACCGTTGTAATCGACCGCATAGCCCGGTTTCAGCACTTGTGCGGCGATACTGTCCATCGCCTGCAAGGCCTCACCCATCGTATAACTCGGTGCCAGATTGGCGGTGATTGTCACCGCGCGCCGTTGCCCGAAATGATTCAGTTCACGCGGCGCGATGGTTTCTTTCACATCCAGCAAGTTGTCCAGCGAAATCATGCTGCCATTGGCTGCTCGCACGTAGATATCGCGAATATCATCCGGCGAACGACGATCAACATCGGCCACCTGAACAATCACATCGTATTGTTCGCCGTCACGCTTGAAACGGGTCACCTGCCGCCCCCCCAGGAAGGTCTCCAGCGTTCGGCCAATGGTGTCAATAGGAATACCCAGATCGCTGGCTTTATCGCGGCGTACAACAACAGACAATTCCGGTTTGTTGAGTTTAAGATCAGTATCGACGTTGGTCAGGCCCGGATTTTTTGCCAGTTCAGCCAGAAATTGCTGGGTCACCTGCTGCAATTCCTCGTAAGGTGCCGAAGTCACGATAACAAAGTTGATCGGCCGTTCGCGCGGGCTTTGCCCGAGCGAGGGCGGCGTGACAGGGAAAGCCATGACACCAGGAACGGCTGAAAATTTCGGGAACAAGGCCTTGGCAATTTCCGTAGAGCGTCGGTCGCGCTCGCTCCAGTCATTCAAGCCAACAAAAGAAATCCCCTGATTCACCGTCGGGTTACCGGAAACCACGAAATAACGCTCAATGTCAGGGGTCTGGCTGTAGATTGCTTCCAGCTGACGTGCGTATTTCTCGGTGTAATCAAGGGTGGCACCATCCGGGCCATTGAAAACCCCCAGGATCACACCGCGGTCCTCAACCGGTGCCAGTTCCGACTTCAAGGCTTTAAGCAGGACGACACAAGAGGCAGCAATCACGACAAAACCAAGCAAAACCATCCAGCGTCGTTCCAATGCTGCGGTCAACACCCGGCGATAACCAGAATTCAGCCGTGTCAGGAAATTCTCGATCAGGGTAAATCCTTTCGAGTGTTTTTCTTCATGCTTGAGTAACACCGAGCACATCATCGGCGACAAGGTCAGCGCCACAAAACCGGACACCAATACCGCGCCAGCCAAGGTGAGCGCGAATTCGATAAATAACTTGCCTGTTCGCCCGGTCATGAAGGCAACCGGCGCATAAACCGCTGCCAGGGTCAGAGTCATCGCCACCACGGCAAAACCAATTTCCTTTGCTCCCTTGAACGCCGCCTCACGTCTGGGCATGCCTTCTTCGATATGGCGATATATGTTCTCTAGCACCACGATCGCATCATCCACGACCAGACCAATCGCCAGCACCAGCGCAAGCAAGGTCAAGGTATTGATCGAAAAGCCCAGTACGAACATGATGGCGAAAGCGCCAATCAACGAGACGGGGATCGTCACCAGCGGAATCAATGTGGCGCGCAAATTGCGCAGGAAGAAGAAAATGATCGCCAACACCAGAATGATCGCCTCGCCGATGGTGGTAAATACCGACTTGATCGAACGGTCGATAAACACCGACGAATCGTAGGAAATATCCACCCGCATGCCATCCGGCAATTCTTCGGAAATTTTCGGCAACGCACTACGTAAGGCTTTGGAGAGTTCCAGGGGATTGGCTGTCGCCTGCTTGATAACCCCCAAAGCAACGGCAGAACGGCCCTTGAAGCGAACCGAAGTCCGTTCCGCCGCCGCACCGATTTCCACCCGCGCCACATCACGGATACGCACCGGGTAGCCATCGACATTGCGCAGCACGACCGCTTCAAAGTCTTCCGTCGTACGCAGATCGGTCGTCGCCACCACCGAGAATTCACGCTCGATGCTCTCGATCCGCCCCGCCGGAACTTCGACATTTTGCCGCCGCAAGGCATCTTCCACGTCGGCTGGGGTCAGGCGGTAAGCCGCAAGACGCTGCTTGTCCAGCCAGATCCGCATGGCGAACTTACGCTCGCCGTAGATTCGCACATCAGCGGCCCCCGGCAAGGTCTGGAGTTTTGGCTTGACGAAACGGTTGGCCACATCCGTCACTTCCAGCGGGCTATGTTTTTCCGACGAGAAAGCCAGCCAGATGACCGGATTGGCATCGGCCTCGACCTTGGCTATCACGGGTTCGTCCACTTCGTCCGGAAGACGATTGCGGGCCCGTGAAACCCGATCACGCACATCAGCCGCCGCCGAGTCAGGTTCGCGTTCGAGCTTGAAACGCACCGAAATCTGGCTACGCTCAGCCCGCGAAATCGAAGTGATAACCTCAACCCCTTCAATCCCGGCCAGGGAGTCCTCCAGCGGCTTGGTCACCTGCGACTCGATAATGTCCGCTGACGCCCCGCGATAATCGCTGGTCACCGTCACCACCGGTTCGTCAATTTTGGGGTATTCGCGCACCGACAAGCGATCGTACGAAACCAAGCCCAAAAGCATCACAACCAGCGACAGAACGGTCGCAAAAACCGGCCGTTCGATGCAAATTTC
>JAVEXE010000233.1:0-3639 GCA_034004105.1 Azonexus sp.
TCATGGGTTCAGGATCAGTAAATGAGGTTAATCAGAGCAATAACGCCTCAGGACGCTTGCCAACCGGGAGCAATGATACCTGCAAAAATCAGGCACCAAACCTGTGCCTTTGGGAAATTTGCAACACCCAGAAAAAAATGCAAATTAATTGCGCACCAACAACAAAATTTCCCTTGCTTCACGATGGATGCCGATGTTATCTTAAGCACATCTCAATCTTTAGGAGTCGCGTCATGAAATCGCTGACTAAAATTGCTTTCGCAGTGAGCCTTGCCTTCTCCGGCGTTGCTGCCGTAGCGGCTTTCACCAGTGGAATGACTGCAAGCGATGTGGACACCGAAGTACAGCAACGCTTGGCTGCAGGAAACTCTCTCGAATCGATTGCCGCAGCCGCATTCGCTGCTGGCATTCCAGAATCAGCGCTGATAAGCGCCGTTGTAATTCAATCAGGCAATACTCCTGCAGCAATTTCCAATGCAGTGAGCGCAGCCATCCAAGCGGGTTATCGTGCTGAGTCTGTTGTAAGCGCAGCCATTGTTTCTGGTAACCAAAGTGCCGATAGCGTAAGTGCAGCTGTTACTGCTGCTACAACTGCAGCACCAGCAGAAGCCGCTGCAATTGTAACTGCCGCTGTGACAGTAGCACAGACTCAAGTCGCCGCAATCGTAACTGCAGCCACAACGGTCGTCAGCACTGTAGCCCCCTCACAAGTCGCAGCCGTCGTTACTGCCGCTATCACCGCAGTACCGTCGCAGGCTGCTGCAATCGTGTCTGCCGCCACCACCGCCGCACCGACGCAAACCGCCAACATTCAGGCAGCAGCGATTGGTGCCGGCGCTGATCCAGGAACGGTGACGCAGGCATCCGCCGCAGGGTCTGGAAACAACACCACAAACACCGCTAATGCTGACCAACAAACTGCTGGTCAACAAAATACCGGTGACACTGCACCTGGGCCAACAGCAGGAACAGGAACGGCGGGGCAGGGATTTGGCCAAACGCCAGGTTCCACAACAGGCGGTGGCGGTGGTGGTAGCGTCAGCCCTACCTAAGCACTTGGGTTTGGCAAACGACTAAGATCTCGCCAGCAACCCTAAAGTAAGAATTATGGCGCCAAATAAACAGGCGCCGTTTTTTTGAAATTTTTTTGCGACCAAGACGCTACCAATCAAACCCATTCCAACTTCCCAAGAAAAAATCCGGTCCTTTAAGAAGAGACCGGATTTTTCAAAAACGCGGGCAAACCCGAAAAAATCACACTTCGCTAACCAGATTCGACAGGGTGACGTTAGTCACTACTTTGGTTAGCACCTTCTGCAGGCCGACGCGGGCCTTGAGGTTGATGATCAATGGAGCGCGCAGGCTGGGATTGACGCCCTTGCCGCCCTCTTCCTGCTTGTACAGGAGAATCATCACGACCACATCTTCGGCTGCTGGGGTCTGCAACAGCGCGTTTTCCTCGTCCGACAAGGCCAGTTCATAGTTGAAGCCAAAGGCTGCCGGGTCCATGATCTGGAACGCCAGCGCCGGATCTTCGAGCGACTGCAAGGTGAAGCTGCTCGGGGTTTCCTGATCTTCTTCATGCGCCAACATGAAAGTTTTCATATCCTCGAAAGCAATCAGGCCATTGGGAAAGGTGATGGTCTTTTCCGGTGAAACTTCAACGGTGCCAAATAGATAAGTCTCGACTTGCATGGGTATCCTCCTCTGATATTGGAACGCTACAGGCACATCCTACACCACTCATTGACGGTTGTAATTTTTGCGTAGATTCCGCATCATTCAAGCCCTTTTTTTGCTGCACTGCCGCACCCATGCTCGCACCCATCGAACACCGCATCGCCCTCGAACTCAATGTCCGCCCGGCTCAGGTCATCGCCGCCATCCAGCTACTTGATGAGGGCGCAACCGTCCCCTTCATCGCCCGCTACCGCAAGGAAGTCACCGGAGAGCTTGACGACACACATTTGCGTACGCTGGAAGAGCGCCTGGGCTACCTGCGTGAACTGGAAGACCGTCGCGGTGCCGTACTCGCCAGTATCGAAGAACAAGGCAAGCTGACGCCCGAGCTGAAAGCTGAAATCGAGAACGCGGAAACCAAGCAACGCCTCGAAGATCTGTATTTACCTTACAAACAGAAACGTCGGACCAAGGCCCAGATCGCCCGTGAAGCTGGCATCGAACCCCTGGCACTGGCGTTGCTGGAAAATCCGGGCCTGACGCCGGAAGAAGAAGCCGAAAAATTCCTCAACGCCGACGCCGGTTTCGCCGACACCAAGGCAGTGCTCGATGGTGCCCGGCAGATTTTGATGGAGAAATTTGCCGAAGACGCCCAACTCCTGCAAACCCTGCGCGACTATTTGAAAGAACACGGTTTATTGCGGTCGACCGTGATAGAAGGCAAGGAACAGGAAGGCGCCAAGTTCCGCGACTGGTTCGATTTTTCTGAATCGATTGTCGACATGCCCTCGCACCGTGCGTTGGCACTGCTGCGTGGACGTAACGAGGGTTTCCTCAACGTTTCGCTGATCCTAGACAGCGAGCTGACAGAAGACGCCGTGAAACCCGGCCCGAATGCCTGTGAACAACGTATCGCCGCCCGTTTCGGCATCAGCCAGAAAAACCGCCCGGCGGATAAATGGCTGCAGGACACCGTTCGCTGGGCATGGAAAATCAAGATCTACACCCACCTCGAACTGGAACTGGTCGGCGAATTGCGCGAACGGGCGGAGGAAGAAGCCATCCGGATTTTCGGCAAGAACCTGAAAGACCTGCTCCTCGCCGCCCCTGCCGGCCAGCATGTGACCATGGGCATCGACCCCGGCATCCGTACCGGCTGCAAGATCGCCGTCGTCGACGCCACCGGCAAGCTGCTCGACACCGCCACCATCTACCCGCACGAGCCGCGCAACGACTGGGGTGGTTCGATCTCGACCATTGCCCGTCTGTCATCCCAGCACGGCGTGACATTAGTTGCCATCGGCAACGGCACCGCCAGCCGCGAAACCGACAAGCTGGTGCAAGATGTGATGAAAAAATACCCGGAAGCCCGGCTGCAGAAAATCGTGGTGTCAGAAGCCGGCGCTTCGGTCTATTCGGCCTCGGAACTGGCCGCCAAGGAATTCCCTGATCTCGACGTCTCGATCCGTGGCGCAGTATCGATTGCCCGCCGCCTGCAGGACCCGCTCGCCGAACTGGTCAAGATTGAACCCAAATCCATCGGCGTCGGCCAGTTCCAGCACGACGTTTCACAGAGCAAACTGGCCAAAAATCTCGATGCCGTCGTCGAAGATTGCGTCAATGCAGTCGGCGTTGATGTCAACACCGCCTCGGTGCCGCTGCTGACCCGGATTTCCGGCCTGAACACCACGCTGGCCAATAATATAGTCAATTATCGTGACGCCAACGGCCCGTTCAAATCGCGCAGCGCCTTGAAAAAAGTGCCGCGTCTGGGCGAAAAGACCTTTGAACAAGCCGCAGGCTTCCTGCGCATCACCCAGGGCGACAACCCCCTCGACGCCTCCGCCGTCCATCCGGAAGCCTACCCGGTGGTCGAAAAAATCATCGTCGACCTGAAAAAACCGATCAAGGAAATCCTCGGCGATGGTCGACTGCTGAAGGGGCTCAATCCGGCAAAAT
>JAVEXE010000234.1:0-1364 GCA_034004105.1 Azonexus sp.
CAGGCATTGTTCGGGTTGAGGTTGATCCCCACGGAAACACCGCCGGCGCGGCGGGAGATAACAGGGTACACATAGCGCAGGCCGGCGCTGTCGCGGCTGTGGTCGTCGGTTCGTAGCATGGGGCGATTGTATAATCAGGACGGGCGATGTTTCGAAAGGGGAGAGACATTTTGAGCCAACAATCACCGACTGCGCTGGTACTGACTGGCGGCGGTGCCCGTGCGGCGTATCAGGTTGGCGTACTGCTGGCCATTGCCCGATTGCAAGGCAGGCGTCGGGACAACCCTTTCCCGATCATTTGTGGAACCTCGGCGGGTGCCATTAACGCCGTTGGTCTGGCTTGTCAGGCGGAGCATTTCCGCAAGGCGGTGAATACGCTGGCCGTTTTCTGGCGCAATATGCAGGCCGGTGAGATTTACCGTACCGACCCGCTGGGAATCGGCGTCACTGGTGCGCGCTGGTTGTCGGCACTGGCTTTGGGTTGGCTGATCCGACGTGCGCCGCGCTCCCTGCTGGACAACACACCACTGGCGACACTGCTGAGCCGGCACATGGATCTGGGCGGCATCGAGCGGGCCATTGCACGGGGAAAGCTGCGCGCGGTCAGCATTTCGGCCTCGGGTTACGAGACTGGGCAGAACATCAATTTTTTTCAGGGCAGCCCAGCGGTGCAGCCGTGGCATCGGCACCAGCGAATTGGCTTCAAGACTCGACTCACCGTCGAGCACTTATTGGCATCCAGTGCCATTCCGTTCATCTTTCCTGCCGTCCGCATCAACCGGGAATACTTCGGCGATGGTTCAATGCGCCAGCTGGCCCCGCTTTCTCCGGCCATTCATCTGGGCGGCGAACGTTTGCTGGTGATTGGCACCAGCCGCAGCAGCCTGCAACCGGAACGACAGGAAGCCCATGATTACCCGACGCTGGCGCAGATTGCGGGACACGCGATGTCGAGCATTTTTCTGGACGGTCTGGCGGTGGATATTGAGCGGGTGCAGCGCATCAACCGCACATTGAACGCCATCCCGGAAAATATTCGCAACACTGCCGGCGTCAAATTGCGGCCTATCGATACGCTGGTCATCACGCCTTCCGAAAGCATCGAGAAAATTGCCGCCAGTCATGCCGCGGCCTTGCCTTTGTCGATCAAGTTGCTGCTGGGCAGCATCGGGGCGATGAACCGTAATGGCGGTGCGTTGACCAGCTATCTGCTTTTCGAGAAGCCCTTCACCCGCGCCCTGATTGATCTTGGCTACGCCGACGCTCAGGCAAGGGCCGATGAAATCGGCACCTTCCTGAAACTTTGAGCCCTGACCTTACTCGGCAGCTTCGGCCAGACGGCGGGCACGCACGGCAGCGGCCAA
>JAVEXE010000234.1:1464-3637 GCA_034004105.1 Azonexus sp.
GATCAGATCGTCGGCGTATTTTTCTGCCTCATGCGCCAGCCGACGGGCGTAATCCATCGCAGCATCGTAATCGTGGATGGAACAGGGGCCGATAACGACGAGCAGCCGATCATCGGCACCATGCAGTACGCGGTGTATCGCCTGCCGCGCCGCGTACGTTGTCTGCGCGGCTCGGGAGGACACAGGATATTCACGAAAAACGTGGGCGGGAGGAACCAATTCCTTGATTTCCCGGATTCTCACGTCGTCGGTAACCGGCTTCGCTGCCGGAGTCACACTCGCTGCCATGATGCTCAACCATTTCGTAATTGCATGAAGGCGAGGATTCTACCGGAAGCGCGGAAAAACTCAGGGCAACTGGGTCAGGTAATTGGCAATTGCCTTGATGTCTTCGTTTTTCAGGGTGGCAGTCGCGATTGCCATCAGCGGATCGAGACGCTCCCCGGTCTTGTCGCGGTAACGGCGCACCGACTGCTCAAGATAGGTCACCTGCTGCCCGGCCAGACGAGGAATCATCTTGTCGCCGTGGGCCTTGTCGCCATGGCAGCGGACACAGAGCTTTTCGAACATCTGCTGACCTTGCTTGACCTGCCCGGCATCTGCCCGCCCGGCAACAACCGGGGTATTGGCATAAAACAGGGCAATATTGACACGCTCTTCCTCTTTCAGGACTTTGATCAAGCCCTGCATGAAGGCGTCCTTGCGCTCCCCCGAAACAAACTTGCGCATCTGTTCGAGCAGGTACTCGGGATTTTGCCCAGCCAGATTCGGCACTTCAGGCAACTTGCTCGACCCGGCGTCGCCGTGGCAATTGGCACAGAAAAATGCCGCCTTCTTGCCAGCCTCCACGGCTGCGGGCAAGGCCGCCGTGTCGGCCTGCACGGATTTCATCCGTTCAACTGCCGTGGGCTGGGCAATGGCGACCGGCAGGAACAGCGCGACGAGGGCGGCGATAAATGAATGACGAAGCAGTTTGCACATGACCGTGTTTTTCCTAGGGTTTTCCGAATTATGACGTACCGCCAACCGTGAGTCCATCCAGGCGCAAGGTTGGCTGACCAACACCGACTGGAACGCTCTGACCTTCCTTGCCACACGTCCCGACGCCCGGATCAAGTTTCAGGTCATTGCCGATCATGGAAACGCGGTTCATGGCCTCCGGGCCATTGCCGATCAGCGTTGCGCCCTTGATGGGCCGGGTGACCTTGCCGCCTTCAATCAAATACGCTTCGCTCATCGAAAAAACGAACTTGCCACTGGTGATATCGACCTGCCCGCCACCAAAATTGACGGCGTAGATGCCTTTATCCACCGAAGCGATGATTTCAGCCGGGTCGTGCTGCCCGGCCAGCATCATGGTATTGGTCATGCGCGGCAGCGGCAAATGGGCAAAGGATTCACGTCGCCCGTTGCCCGTCGGGGCAACGCCCATCAGACGAGCATTCAGACTGTCCTGCATGTAAGCCTTGAGAATGCCATCTTCAATCAGCACCGTACGCTGAGTCGGATTACCCTCATCATCGATATTGAGCGATCCGCGACGATCGGCAATGGTGCCATCGTCGATGACCGTCACGCCGGGCGATGCGACGCGCTCACCAATCCGCCCGGCAAAGGTGGAACTGCCCTTGCGGTTGAAGTCGCCTTCCAGTCCATGCCCGACAGCTTCATGCAACAGGATGCCTGGCCAGCCCGGCCCGAGAACAACCGTCATCTGCCCGGCAGGCGCGGGGTCGGCGTGCAGATTGATCAGCGCCTGATGCACCGCGTCCGCGGCGTACTGCTGCAATACGGCATCGCTAAAGTAGGCAAAATCAACACGCCCGCCGCCGCCCGCAGAGCCCTGCTCGCGCTTGCCCTTTTCTTCGACAATGACCGAAATCGAGCAACGCACCAGCGGCCTGATGTCGGCAGCCAGACGGCCATCCGAGCCAGCCACGAGAATGACTTCATATTCGCCCGCCAGCGAGGCATTGACCTGCTGAACGCGCGAGTCGATGGCACGCGCAAAACCCTCGAAGCGTTCGAGCAAGCGAACCTTGGCATCCGCTGGCAAGGAGGCCAGGGGATCATTGGGCAAGTAAAGGTTGCGTGCTGCGGTCAACGGCTGCAGCGTGGGCAAAATGCCATTTTGCCCTGCTGAGGCTATGGCCCGCACGGCCTGCGCAGCATC
>JAVEXE010000235.1:0-3635 GCA_034004105.1 Azonexus sp.
TTAGCTTTGAGGATCGCGTAGATCAACTCCTGCTTGCGCATGCGGTTGGCGTTTTCAATGGCGAGATCAATCGCCATGTCGAGCAATTTGCTGACGTGTAAGGTCTTGAGTTCTGAAAGTTGCATTGGAGAATAAATGGCGCTGGACTTAAAGCGCGGGCGACAATCCGGGAATCGGTGCGCGGGAGCTATATGCTTGGGGGGGAAATAGACACCAGGAGGTCAATGCGTGGTGTCAGCCTGAAGACGTCTCTGACGTCTTCAGGTCAGCAGACTACGGAGATTACAGCGTGCTGTCAATAAAAGCGGCGAGTTGCGACTTGGAAAGTGCGCCAACCTTGGTGGCTTCGACATTGCCATTCTTGAAAATCATCAGGGTCGGAATACCACGAATACCGTACTTGGCCGGGGTGGCCTGGTTTTCATCGATATTGACTTTGGCGACTTTCAGCTTGCCGGCGTATTCGGCGGCGATCTCGTCAAGAATGGGCGCGATCATCTTGCAGGGGCCGCACCATTCGGCCCAGTAATCGACGAGAACCGGTTGCTGCGCTTGCAGCACGTCGGCTTCGAAGGTCGCGTCGGTGACGTAATGGATGTGCTCGCTCATGATGGCCTCTTGTCTCAGGGGGTATATTCGATTGAAAGGCAGAATGCCTTATAAAATGTGCCGTGATGCTAGCAAAAAAAACGCGCTCCGGGGAGGCGTCAAACGCTCTTCTTGAAAAGATTTGCCAGTTCGACGGCTGTTTTCACCTGCATTTTGTTGAAAAGATTGGCGCGATGCACCTCGACGGTGCGCATGCTGATGTTTAATTCGTCAGCAATCACTTTATTGTATTTGCCGGCAAGTACCAGTTCCATGATCTGTTTTTCACGGCTGGTCAGTCGGGAAACACGGGCATTGACTGAGTCGACCGTAGCATTTTCCTGGCGTTGCCGGGAGTCGAGAGCGATGGCCTCTTCGATCCGGGTAACCAGAGCATTGTCATTGAGTGGTTTTTCGAAAAAGTCAAAAGCACCCCGCTTCAATGTCGCGACGGCTAATGGAACGTCTCCGTGGCCGGTCAAAAAAATGACGGGCAAGGTTGAGCCACGGTGCAACAGGGCGTCGAAACAATCCAGGCCGCTCATGCCGGACATTCGCATGTCGAGCACAACACAGCCCTTGGTACCAGGGCTCCAGGCATCAAGAAACTCCTCTGCCGAAGCATAGGTTGAAAATGGCAGACTGCGGGATTTCAACAGCCAGCCGAGCGCATCACGGATGGCTTCATCGTCGTCAACCAAATGGGCTTGCGCCAGACTCATACGGACTCCAGGGGTAGGGTAAAGTGAAAGCGGGTGCCACTGCCCGTTGGTGAGGCCGGCTGGGCTTCTGCCCATAAGCGCCCTCGGTGAAATTCGATGATCGAGCGGCAAATCGACAGGCCGACGCCCATGCCTTCCTGCTTGGTGGTAAAAAACGCAGTGTAGAGTTTGTCAGCGATTTCTGGTGCGATGCCGCAACCGTAATCACCGACACTGATCCGAACTTCGGTTTCATCCCGCTCGACGGTCAACGTCAGTAGCCGGTAGGCCAGTGGTGTGTCATTCATGGCGTCCATGGCATTGCGCATCAGGTTGAGCAGGACCTGTTCGAGCATCAGTCGGTCGGCTGGCAGCATGGGCAAGTCCGGGATGCTTTCTTCAATCCGAACCTGACGCTTGCGTGCCTCGGGTTCAATGAACCCCAGGCAGTCATCGATAACTTCCTGAAGGGCGCAAGGCGCACGCTTGGGTTCGCTTTTGCGAACGAAATCATGGACGCGACGGATGATTTTCCCGGCGCGTTGGGCTTGCAGGCCGATTTTTTCCAGGGCTGGCTTGAGCTCTTCACAAGAAAGTGCGTTGCGGGCAAGCAAGTTCTGGCAACCCGTGTTGTAACTGGCGATGGCGGCCAGCGGCTGGTTCAATTCGTGTGCCAGGGTGGAGGCCATTTCTCCCAGTGTGATCAGTCGGGCGGTGAATTGCAGTTGTTCTTGCTGCTGGCGTGCCATTTCTTCGGCATGCTTGCGCTCGGTAATGTCGAGGATGGAGGCCATCCAGCCTGTGTGTTGACCATGGCCGTCGATCAGTTTGGCCTCGTAGACGAGTGCCTGAAAGCGCTCCCCACTTTTTCGCATGAAGGTGATCTCGAAACCTTCGTCCGGTGCCTGTCCAGCCATCACGGCGCGGTGCATGGCCTGTGTGTCTTCCAGGTGCTCTGGTGCCCAGTAGGGCATGGGTGGGGCGCGGTCGACCAGTTCTTCAGCAGAAAAACCGGTCATGCGACAAAAGGCTGGATTGACGTAAATTACTTTGCCATCCAAGTCCCTGGCGCGCATGCCGACAGTGAGTGAGTCTTCCATGGCTGTGCGGAAGGCGTGCTCGGCCCGCAAGGCTTCTTCGGTCCGGCTGCTTTTCTGCATCAGGTCCCGGATCAGCCATAAACTCCAGAAAACGCCCCCTGCCAGCAAGAGGATGGCAAAGGTCAACAGACGCTGCAGGATGTTCTGGTCGTTGGGGTAATTACTGATCTGTAGTCGGAGTCCCTGGCCAGGGGGTTCAAGCGGAATCTGGTAATTGTCGGCGCTGATGCCTTCGAGATGGGTTTTGCTGGCAAAAAGAACATCATTGGTGTCAATGATTTCGACTTTGTATTTCTCGGTAAACCACCAGGGGACCTGGCTGTTGAGCAGATCATTTAGTGGATAGGTTGCGACCAGCATTCCGCTCAGTTGGCCAGATTTGAAAATCGGGACGTGCATCTCGACCTGCCCCTCACGGGCTTCGTTGAAATAGGCCTCACTGTAAGCGGGTTTCCCAAGCCGTTTGGCGGTGTCGAAGGCCCTTGCTGAATTGGGCAACATGGCCTGTTCAGCGGGCTGATTGGCGGGCAACGAAATCAGGGTTTTTTGCGCTTTGTCCAGCCAGCGTATCTGGGAAATTTCCGGGCTGTTTTTCAGCAAGTGTGCCGAGCGGACGCGAAACAGGTTTCCCTTGTCTTCACTATCGCTCATGTCGACTGCAATTTGCTGCAGTAAATCCCGGTTGCCCTCCATGTGGAAGCGAAGGTTTTGCTCCAGCCACAATACGTCCTTGATCAGCAGGTTACGCTGCTCCTCTTTCTCCGAGTGCTGGAGTAGCCAGAGCAGGGCCATCAGCGCCAGCATCAGCAGCACGATGCCAAACTTGGGCAGGGCCAGCAGCCAGGAAATGCGCTGCCTTGCTGGCGGGGAGGGAAGGGTGTTCTGGGTCATGGACCAATGTTAACCCGAGTGCGCGAATGTGGATATCCACAATACGCAGCGGTTACATCTTTCGTAATACTTTCATCCAGTCGCAATTCGGTTTTGCGGCCCTTAAAACTCTGGAGGAGAAATCAATGAAAGTTTCCAAGCTTCTCGTCGGCCTGTTTGCCTGTGCCGTCTCTCTCGGTGCTTATGCTCAGCAGCCAATCGTCATCAAGTTCAGCCACGTTGTCGCCAACGATACCCCCAAGGGCAAGGCTGCGGATTATTTCGCTCAAAAGGCTGCTGAACTGACCAAGGGCAAGGTCAAGGTTGAAGTGTATGCCAACTCGACGCTCTACAAGGACAAGGAAGAAATGGAAGC
>JAVEXE010000236.1:0-3624 GCA_034004105.1 Azonexus sp.
TTAAAGTACCCAGCCTGCGCAACGTCGCACAGACCGCCCCCTATTTTCACGATGGGGCCGTTGCCACCTTGCCCGAAGCTGTCGAGCGTATTGCACGCAGCCAACTGGGTGTTCAACTTTCACCAGAACAGCGTGCTGCCATTGTCGCCTTTCTGGAAAGTCTGACCGGACAACTGCCGGAGCAAGAACATGCCTACCGCAACCCGTAGCCTCAAAGGGCTCACTGTTGGCTTGCTGGCCTTGTTGTCGGCCTTGGCGTTGTTGTTTCTCGCAGCCATGCAACCCTCGGCAAAGGATTTGCAGTTCCTGCGCACGTTGACCGCACAACAGTTGCTGATTGACAGCCAATTTCGGGAATCCCTGCTGCGCATGCGCTTTGGCGTCGACCTCAACTACGACACGCTGGTGGCTCAGCACGATGCCCTGCAACAGGGTCTGGCAAATTTTCAAAGCCTGCATCTACCCGATGACATTCATGCTGCCGTGGAAAAATATGCCAGCACGCTGACAGAAAACGCCGAACAGCTTGAAACCTTCAAATCACTGAATGCCGCCTTGCGCAATGCGACGCGTTACTACCAATTCGAATCCTGGCGATTGATTGAAATGCTGCCAGACAGCGATAAAAACCGGTCCCTGAAAATCAAACTACAGCGATTCTCACTCGACACCTTCCGTCTGCGCGATAACGAGCGCCCTGAGACGCTGGCGATATCCTTCCCCGGATTTGATGCCGACCTGCACGCGGCAGCCGAAAATATCCCGGCTGAAGCCGCCACCTTCAAGCGTCTGGCCCAGCATGTACAACGCATCGAGTCAGGCCTGCCCGAGCTGCGCACCTTGACGCGAACACTCCTGGGTAGCGAAAGACAAACGCAGCTCGAACACATCCGTACCCTGGCTGACCAAGGACTCGCTCAAGATGCTGCCCAGAGCAGCAGACAGCGTTATCTGCTGGGGGGGATTGCCCTCGTGCTGACGCTCGCCCTCTCCTTCCTTGCTCATCGCAGGATGCGCGATATTGGCGAACGCCTGGCTGCCGAAGAAAAGATGCGCAAACTTTCACAAGCCGTTGAGCAAAGCCCCAACATCATCCTGATCACCGACCTGGACGGCAATATCGAGTATGTCAATGCGGCCGTCAGCAAGATTACCGGCTACCCGCAATCCGAAGCCTTGGGCACCAACATGCGTGTACTGCGTTCGGGCAAAACACCGCCCGAAACATACCGCGAACTGTGGCAAACCCTGCAAGCGGGGAAAATCTGGCACGGAGAGTTCATCAACCGCCGCAAGGATGGCAGCGAGTACGTCGGAGCGGCTGTCATCGGTCCGGTGCGACAGGCCGATGGCAGAATCACCCACTACGTGGCTGTGCAAGATGACATTACCGAAAAGAAACGCATCACCGCAGAGCTGCTTCGTTATCAGAACCATCTGGAAGAACTGGTCGAGCAACGTACCACCGAACTGGAACATCATCGGCAGAACCTCGAAGAATTAGTCGACACTCGCACCCGGGAACTGGCAACAGCCACAGCCGCTGCCGAAGCCGCCAGCCGTGCAAAAAGCACCTTCCTGGCGAATATGTCGCACGAAATTCGCACCCCCATGAACGCCATGCTTGGCCTCACCCACCTGCTGCGCAGCGGTGCAACACCCAGACAAAGCGAGCGCCTGGACAAAATTGATGCCGCCGGCAAGCATCTGCTTTCCATCCTCAACGACATTCTGGATATTTCCAAGATTGAAGCGGGGAAACTCCAGCTTGAGCATTGCGATTTTGCCCTGTCTGCCGTGCTTGACCATGTCAGCTCCCTACTGGCCGAAGCTGCCCGTGCAAAAGGCGTCGATATTCGTATCGACACTGACGCGGTACCCCTCTGGTTACGAGGCGATGTGATGCGACTGCGCCAAGGGGTACTGAATTACGCCAGTAATGCGCTCAAATTCACCGAGCACGGCCATATCACGCTCGCAGCGAGCATGCTGGATACACAAGGAGACGACCTACTCGTACGCTTCGAGGTCAGCGATACCGGCATTGGTATCGAACCCGGCAAGCTCTCGACACTGTTCCAATCCTTTACCCAGGCTGACGCATCAACAACGCGCCAATACGGTGGCTCCGGCCTCGGTCTGGTCATTACCCGCCGGCTTGCGGAACTGATGGGAGGGACCGCGGGTGCTGAGAGCACACCGGGAAAAGGCAGCAAATTCTGGTTCACGGCACGCCTGCAACGCGGTCATGGCGTGTCGCTGCACGTAGATACCAGCGCTGATGCCGAACATCAATTGCGCGCCCGCCCTTCGCCAGCCCATTTGCTGCTTGCCGAAGACAACCCGATCAACCGTGAAGTCGCGCTGGAACTCCTGCACAGCGTTGGTCTGGTTGCCGATGTCGCCACCGATGGCGTTGAAGCCTTGGCGCTGGCCCGTCAGACTCGGTACGATCTGGTGCTGATGGATATCCAGATGCCCAACCTGGACGGCCACGATGCCACACGCGCCATTCGCGCCCTGCCCGGCTGGCAACACATCCCCATTCTCGCCATGACCGCCAATGCTTTCGCCGAAGACAGGGAAGCAGCCCGCCAAGCCGGCATGAATGACCACATCGCCAAACCCGTTGATCCGGAAGCCTTGTTCAGCACCTTGCTCAGGTGGCTGCCGGAAAGCCAGCCCAAGCCCGCGGGCGACACGCGTTTCACGCCACCCACAAGCATCACCCACCGGCCTGTTGTCCCAACTCCCGCTGACAACGGGCTACGGCAACGATTGGCCGCAGTTCCCGACCTCGACTCGGAAGCCGGTTTGCAACTGGTCCGCGGGAAGCTGGAAAAATATCAGCGCATTCTCGGGATTTTCGTCACCGAACATGGCGCAGACACGCAGCGCATTCTGGAATTCATTGCCCAAAACGACTATGTCGCGGCCAGCAAGATCGCCCATGCGCTGAAAGGCGTCGCAGGAAACATTGGCGCCATGCCCATCCATTTCCTGGCCGCCGATCTCAACAAGGCCTTGATGCAGGCGGACAAGGCCGCCATCGAATCTGCCCTCCCCCCACTCAGCCAACGCTTACCGGCGCTGATCGATTCGCTGCGGACAGCACTGGGGGATAACGGAAACTCAAACGAGCACTAAGGTCTGCCGCCCGTACCACTCATCACCCGCAGCCAATTGCTGCGGCGTGTCGGCGGCGGCAGCTTCAATACAAAGCATGTGCCGCCAGCCATCTGCCGGCATGTCGGACAGATTGGCGCACTGATCAACCCAGGGATTCCAAACCACGGTATCCGGGAAACCCTGCTGCTGGACGGCCAGGCTGAGGTTGGCGGCGTGCAGCAACTGCGGGCGGCGAATGTTGCGGTAAACCCGGTCGATTTCGCGGTCGACCGTCAATTCTGTCCCGGTTTCGCGTTTCACCGCATTATCGAGGACTGCGTCACGATAGTCGTGGCCATACAAACCTTCGAGCGAGACATCCTCAACCTGGACCACGCGCAGATAGGTATGCAGGGCTGTCGTGAAGTCGAATGCACTGTCGCCGGTATTGGCGACACACAGTTCCAGATCAATGCGATCCGCTTCCAGCATCACCGTCAATTCCAGGCGAAATGC
>JAVEXE010000237.1:0-3605 GCA_034004105.1 Azonexus sp.
GGAAAAACCAGGCGAGCCAGATAGTTACCCTGCGGGTCCTGCTGCCAGTTAATGAAATGCTTGTCCGGCCCGACTTTCAGCGAATACGACAGGATGCGGGTGCGCGAATGCGGACAGGGACGCAAGCGGATGACCTGAGGACCAAGATTGATCAGGCGATCATAGGAATATTTCGTAACGTGACTGAGCGCAACATGGATAGACACGGATCAACTCCAGAAGAAAGATGGACAACATGTAAGCAAAAGACGAACCAGCCCCTAACAATCTGTTTTCATGCGGTATGTTTTCTCAAGTCGCCATTACAAAAGCACCAGCAATGGGCAATGCACCAAGCCAGTGCAACAAGCAGCTTAATTTTTCGCAACAGCCTATCACTCCAGAGTTTCATTCACGCGGATTCTGGCGCAACATTCCGCAAAAAGAATTTTGCTGCGGTGCACAATATTTGTTTTCGTTACGTTATACTTCGCTTCGTCGTCATTACACCCCTTTTCCTCAGGAGACTCTCATGTCCGTTACCCCAGAACAATTCGCCGCCGCCAACAAAGCCACCGTTGACTCCCTGTTGTCCGTCGCCAATACCGCCCTGGCCTCTGCCGAGCGTATCGCTGCCCTGAACCTGAACACCGCCCGCGCTGCCCTGGAAGACACCGCCGCTGGCGTCAAGTCGGTCATGGAAGCCAAAGACCCGCAAGCCGCTATCGCCGCTCAGCAAGCCCTGGCCCAGCCGGCTGTTGAAAAGGCTGTTGCCTACTCGCGTTCGGTCGTGGAAATTTCCACCCAGACCCAGCAAGAACTGGCCAAGATGGTTGAAGCCCAGTTTGGTGAATTCCAGAAATCGATCAGCAATATGGTTGAACTGGCTGCCAAGTCTGCCCCGGCTGGCTCTGAAGGTGCTGTTGCCGCTGTGCAAAACGCCATCGCCGCCGCCAATTCTGCCTTCGGCAACATGAACGCCGTTGCCAAGCAATTCACCGATGCCGCACAAAAGAATTTTGCTGCTGCCATGAAGCAAGGCAAGTAAGCGAAACGCTTTTTTCGCTGGCCCCGCCTCTGTGCGGGGCCTTTTTATTGCCATCCATCGGAAAATTTTAATGCCGGAAAATATTGACGACGCAGACGTCGACCGCATGCTGCATGCCGCCCTGGGTGGCCTGACGCCGCACGAGGCCCTGATCCAGGCATCGCTGGCTGACGCAGCAAATATTGAAGCACGTCAGGAAGCCATTGCCAAAAACCGGGAACGCGCACTCAAGCTACTGGCAGCCCTTGAAGGCCGGGACCTCTGAATCTTGATCGCGCCTCAATAACTGCGCTTGCTGCGGGCTAGAATAGGGGCTGATCACTGACTGACCGCCGCCTCATGCAGATCTTTCCGTTCCACCGAATCTGGCCACTGTTTTTCCTCTTGAGTTCTCTGACGTGTCGGGCAGAAATTTTTTCTGCGCAGGCGCCCATCATCGATGGTGATTTGACCCAGGCCCGGCAGTTCGCCCTTCGGCAAATTCTCAACAATGCCAGCCTCACCGGGCACATTGACGTTGTTGCTGCCAGTGCTCAAATCGGTCAGCAATTCAAGCAGCGCACGCTGGTTACTAGCCAGAGTCGCATCCGGGAAATACGCGTAATCTCGGAAAACCAAGCTGAGGATGTCCTGACCCTGACCCTGGAGCTTTCGCTGGACAGCAAACCCCCAAGCACCTGTTCGCCCCCCTTTGTCACCAGACAAACAGCGCTTGCGTTCAGCAACGCGCTCAACTCGCTGCCGCGGGGCGAAAATGGCGAATCCGCTCGCCTCTTCCTCAATCGCTTGTCCGAACACTTGCTTTATCGCTCCGCCACCCTGTGGCCCAATCAGGCGGTCGCAGAAAATCCCAGCTACACCCTGGACGTGACCATTCCGAAAGATTCTCGACTTGACCCGAACTGGGCCTTTCGTCTGGCCGGTGCCGACGGTAAAACGATCACCACCCTTAATTACGCCTTGGGCAAGGAAACGCTGGCCAGTCGGCAAACGGTTTCGCTGGGCTACGCCAATTTAAAAAAGCTGGGACTGACGCGCCATGGTGAACAGTTGTCCAGCGAGATTGCGCAGGATATTGCCGAGATACTCGATTGCTTGCCCATCGTTGTTGTCGTCCCAGCAGACTTTTCAGACGACACCTTACGGATTTCAGGAACAAGCCAAGGTAAAGCGCATGGCTCACCTGCCTTTGCCTTTTACAGCCGGGACTTCCCGGTTGGCACCAACGCTCGTATCGATCCACTACGCATTGATGGCATTCTGACCATTCACGCAGCAGATCCGGAAAATCTCTACATTTTTCCGGATAGCTCAAAGAAAAACCCCGGTTTGACACCGGGGGGATTCGTGATTCTGCAATAAGTCAGCGAAGATTGACCGTATTTGGCGACAACGAGGGCACGATAGGCCGTTCAATCACCACTTTTTCCGGCTTTGCCCGCTTGTCATCCGCCAGTAGGCGGGACACATCACGCTGAGTCAGGAAAGCCTGCGCTGTCGAAACCACCAGACCAGATTCTGCCTCGACCAGCCGAGCATTAATTACGGCACCATCTGCACTATGACTGACCGTACCGGACAGGAAATAGTGAATGTTGTACTGCCGGCGCAGTTCATTGATATCCCGGCTGAAAACAAAATCACCGTTATTGCGCACCTTGAGATGCTCACGGGTCTTGAAATCGACGACACCAAACCCCCGAATATGCATTTCATGCATCATGTTTTCGGCCAGTTGCATGCCCATGCGGTCGGTTTCATCCAGATTGCTGACATTCACAAACGATGCAACGGCAATACGGCTGGCACTGACGTTTTTCAGGTTGCGGTTATTCGTCAACTGATTGGCCAGAAAGCCACCAACCTGATTCAGAGTTGCAGGTGACGAACCACCACCAACGGTAACAAATGGGGTCAAAAAGCCGGCGTCAAACGCCGAAGCAATGGCAGGCGTGCCAGCAACAGCCAAGGCACTCAACACTCCAATCAAAGGCTTTAATTTCATGGCCGGATCCTCAATTCATACACGGCGTCGCTGCACGCGCCATCACTGGAAAATTGCTGCACCGAGAACAAGGAGTGACCTGTTCGATTTTTTGCACCGCCCGTGTGCATTCCATGATTGGCTTATCAACATAGGTGACCTCCATCGGCGCACAGCAACTCGCACACCCGGAAAGCATGGCAACAACTGCCATGGCAGCGATCAGTGAGACTTTTTTCATTATTTTCACTCCCTGTAAAAAAAGGATTAACGGTAAACATCCATTTCAACAATTGCCTGGTAAAGCCCGGACTGTACGGGCTCCACCTTCAAATAACGCACACCCTGCAACTGTGTATCAACCCTGACAAAAGCCTTGTCAGCCGACAATCGATTGGCGTCCCCCTGACTGACCGACTCAACATGAACCCCTTTTGCCTGCTCAGCCAGGGCCCGCAAGGCATCAACCCGCGCCGCGCGAATGGCTTCCAGCTGTCGCTCAAGCAAAGGCCGAGAAACATCGGGGTCAACAATACCGTGCCCCACACCATAGACCCGCTGACAAGCACCACTCAGCGTGCAATCCTCAGTCGC
>JAVEXE010000238.1:0-3592 GCA_034004105.1 Azonexus sp.
CATTGTACCCTTTATTTATCGCTTGCGTCCATGCCGACAATTGGCATATTGTTAACTCGTCCACAAAACCCAAAAACACCAATGCCAAACGAAACAATGCAGGAATTGAGTCTTGAAGAGTTGAACAAGGTCATGGCCAGCGTGGATATTCCCGCTTGTCCGGCAACTCTCACAGAAACAATGAGCGAGGCTCAAAAGGATGTGCCAGATATCAAGATTCTGGGTCGTCTGATCAGTAACGATCCGGGCATGTCGGCAACCGCACTCAAGCTGGCAAACTCGCCAGCATTTGGCGGTCGCGTGGAGATTACCAGTGTGCCGCGGGCTGTTGAACGCCTGGGCACAAAAAACATCGTCTGCGTCGTAGTTGCTTCAGCCCTCCGTAACAGCATCACCGGTCTGCCGGCGGCCTGGCTGGAACACTTCTGGCGGCGCAACAGCACTCTCGCAACGGCTGCAGCGCTGGTTGCCCGCAAACAATACGGCCTGTCTCCTGATCTGGCTTACACCTACACTTTGTTTCATGATGCAGCCATCCCACTGATCATGAAACGTTTTCCAGAGTACCAGTCGTTTTTGACGACCTGCCACCAGGAAGGCCGGATGCTGGCTGAAGCGGAGGCTGCTCAGTTTCCCTGTACCCACCCCGTGGTGGGGTCGCTGCTGACCCGAAACTGGGGCTTGCCACGTGCGATCGGGCAGGCGATCCGCTTCCATCACGACAAGGAGGCGTACTCGATTCCCGAAAGCACCCTCCCGGCTACCGCACTATCCCTGATCGCCGTCACGCAGGTGGCAGAACACTTGCTCACCGAAATTCAGGATGAAGTTGATATTGAAGTCGGAGATTTCCTGTTCAACAAGGCAACCGAGCACCTGGGGCTGTCGGTAGATGACCTGGATCGCCTCCAGGAAGCCATTCGCGAGTTATTGCTCGAAACGGCTTGAGTAAATACCTCAGTCAAGCAGGGTACGCGCCGCTTCAAAGCGCTGGGCAAAGTAGGGCTTGCTCAGCGCCTCAATCCTGACCCGCCCCCGGCTTGATGGGGCATGAATGAAGCGGTCGTTTCCAATGTAAATACCAACATGGGAATTCGGCTTGTTCCGGGTATTGAAAAACACCAGGTCACCCGGCCGTAAGGCCTGACGCGGGATAGAGCGCCCTAATCGGGCCATATCCGCAGCACTGCCCTGCACTTTCAGCCCAAGCGCTTGCTCATAGATATAGCTGACCATTCCACTGCAATCCAGACCGGCTTCCGGGTTTTTGCCACCAAAGCGGTAGCCGGTGTCGATGAGGGACATGGCATACATCACCACTTCTCCTCCCGCGGGGGAAGGGCTGGCAGCAGCCGCTGAGCGCGGTATAGTCTGTACCTCAACTGGAGAACGCGGTACTGGACTACCGCAAGCCGTCAACAACAAGGCAAAAAGCAGGATCGAATTCGTCGTTCGAACAGCAGGCATCTTTGATCCTTTTTCGAGAAACAGTGCTTAACTTAACGTTTTTACAGGATATTTCAAGACCATGAACCTGCAAAACCTGGAACTTCTGCGGTCGACCAACCTGATTGATGGAAAATGGGTCGGCGCCGACAGCGGTGCGACACTTGACGTGATCAACCCGGCCAATGGCAACACCCTCGGCAAGGTACCGTGCTGCGGCGCAAGCGAAACCGAGCGCGCCATCGCCGCCGCCGAAGCCGCCTTACCTGCATGGCGCAACCTGACCGCCCGTCGCCGGGCTCAATTGCTCAAGGCCTGGAACGACCTGATTCTCGCCAATGTCGATGATCTCGCCCGTCTGATTACTGCCGAAGGCGGCAAGCCGTTTGTCGAAGCCAAGGGTGAGAGCATCTACGGTGCCTCCTTCATCGAATGGTTCGCCGAAGAAGCCAAGCGTACCTACGGCGAGACCATCCCCAGCCCGATGTCCTCCAGCCGTTTATTGGTCATCAAGCAACCCATTGGCGTCTGCGCGGCCATCACGCCATGGAATTTTCCCCTGGCAATGATTACCCGCAAGGTGGCACCGGCCCTTGCAGCAGGCTGCACCGTCGTCGTCAAACCTGCGGAGGCAACCCCCCTCACGGCGCTGGCGCTGGCGGTGCTGGCTGAAAAGGCCGGCTTTCCCGCCGGAGTTTTCAACGTTGTCACCGGCAATCCGGCAGAAATCGGCACCACCCTGTGTGCCAGCCCGGTGGTCAGAAAATTGTCATTTACCGGGTCGACCGCAGTCGGCCGCCTGCTGATGGCGCAGTGTGCCCCAACCATCAAAAAGCTGTCGCTGGAACTGGGCGGCAATGCGCCCTTCATCGTCTTTGACGATGCCGATGTGGATGCTGCGGTCGACGGTGCGCTGGCGGCAAAATACCGCAACACCGGCCAGACCTGTGTCTGCGCCAACCGCTTCCTGATCCAGTCCGGTATTTACGAACGCTTTGCCGAAAAGCTGGCCGAAAAAAGCGCCTTGATGAAGGTCGGCGCGGGCGATGAGCCGGGGGTTGTCCAGGGGCCTTTGATCAACACGGCAGGTTTGGCGAAAGTCGAAGCCCATGTTGCCGATGCTCTCGCCAAAGGCGCTCGCGTCCTCTGCGGCGGTCAGCGCCACGAACGCGGCGGCAATTTTTACCAGCCGACGGTGCTGGCCGATGTCACGACCGACATGCGTGTTGCCCGTGAAGAAACCTTCGGTCCCCTGGCCCCGCTGTTCCGCTTCGAAACGGAGGAAGAAGCCATCCAGATGGCCAACGACACCGAATACGGACTGGCCGCCTATTGCTACACCCGTGACGTTGGACGCAGCTGGCGCATGGGCGAGGCATTGGAGTACGGGATGGTCGGCATCAATACCGGCATGATTTCGAACGAGGTCGCCCCCTTTGGTGGTATCAAGCAGTCTGGCCTTGGACGCGAAGGCTCACGACACGGGATTGAGGAATACCTCGAAATCAAATACCTGTGCTTTGATATTCAATGATCAAATTTATCTTCGCCGCCCTCCTGTTGGCATTGTTCTGGCTGGTCTGGCGTAAATGGCGTCAGGCCGGGCAGACACTGTTCATCGAGCGTTTCCCGTTGCAGGAGCGCCTGGATCGTCGCTTGGCTGCGCGCCGGCCAGAACTCGATGCAACGCAGCGGGCGGAGGTTCTGGAGGGATTGCGCGACTATTTCCTGATCAGCAACACCGCAGGCCGGCGCATGGTCGCCATGCCCTCACAGGCGGTAGACGATGCCTGGCACGAGTTCATTTTGTTCACCCGCCAGTACGAGCAGTTCTGTCACCGGGCTTTCGGGCGCTTCCTGCACCATACGCCCGCCGAAGCCATGACCTCGCCGACCCAGGCCGGTGACGGAATCAAACGCGCCTGGCGACTGGCCTGTGCGCATGAAGGCATTGATCCCAAAGCGCCCGACCGGCTGCCCCGACTGTTCGCCCTCGACGCCCGGCTCGGGATTGCTGGTGGTTTCGTCTATCAGATTGACTGCCTGGCTGCCGGCGGCACCGGGAGCGGTGGCTACTGCGCCAGCCACATCGGGTGCAGCAGCGGTTGCGCCGGTGACTCGGGAGATGGCTCTAGTGACGGCGGTG
>JAVEXE010000239.1:0-3584 GCA_034004105.1 Azonexus sp.
GTTACAGGTGGTTCTGATGTTTGTTTGAAACCAGGAATGCCAGACTGGTACCAGACAGGCAGTGACGGAACGCACTGCCTGTTACTGCATATTCAACCAGGTGCAAAAAAAACACAGGTCTGCGGGCGACACGGCGACGCCCTCAAGATACGCCTCGCAGCACCACCGGTTGACGGTAAAGCCAATGCTGCCCTCATTGCATTCCTTGCCGAGCAACTGAAAGTCGCCAAAACCGATCTAGCCATCAAAAGCGGGCACACGGCCCGCCTCAAGCGGGTGCTCGTCAATGGCATCAGTCCAGCCCAACTTGAGCGTCTGGCACCAAACACGGACAGCCAGTAAGGCAGTATCACTTGGCCTTTTTCGGTGCCGCCACCGTTCCCACGGTCAGATCGGCCCGCAGTTTATCCAGAGTCTTCGGCCCGAAGCCTTTGACATTCCCCAAATCGTCAACGGATTTGAACGGCCCGTTTTTGGTACGGTAATCAACAATTGCCTTGGCCTTACCCGGCCCCACTCCCTTCAACTGATCGAGCTCAGCCACGCTGGCTGTATTCAAATTCACTGCCGCCATCGCAACACCAATACTGCCAAGCATCGCCAAGGCGATCATCATCAAGCGTTTCATTGTCATTTCCTCCAGAAAAGAGATTGTGGTTGCGCTCCAGCCAGAACGCCATAATATTCTATATCAATATGACAATGTTTTTATCAAGAAAATAAAGGCGGCCTTTCTGGCCGCCTGCAGACGCTCGGATGCCAATCAGAAGACCGTACGCCCATCAACCAGCGTACGACAGACCCTGCCCGACATCATATAGCCCGACCACGGCGAATTTTTCCCACGGCTACGCAGCTGATCCGGCGTGAGTTGCCAGACCTGATCCGGATTGAAAATACAAACATCTGCCGCCGCCCCAACCGCAAGGGATCCGCCCTCAAGACCCAGAATCTCCGCCGGTGCGCTGGTAATGCGCGCCAGCGCTGCTGACAATTCAACTCCTTCCTGCTCGGCCCATTTCAGCGTCAGAGGCAGCAAAACCTCCAGACCTGTTGCACCGGGTTTGGCCTCACCAAACGGCACCAATTTGTCATCAGCGCCGACGGGCGTGTGGTCCGAGCAGATTGCCGCCAATCCGGCGGCGGCTGCACGGGAGAGGGCGATGCGGTCATCCTCGGTACGCAGCGGCGGGGCAAAACGGGCATGTGCATCAAAAAAACCAATGTCCTTTTCTGTCATTAGCAGATGATGAATCCCGACATCAAAACTCACCGGCAAGCCCTCACCCATGGCTGCCTGAACCAAAGCAACACCGGCAGCAGACGACAAGCGCGTCAAATGCACCCGGCACCCCGTGTCGCGAACCAGTTGGACGATGGTCGCAATCGCAATTGTCTCGGCAGCGACCGGAATACCCGCCAGCCCCAGACGGGCAGAGACCTCGCCGTCATGGGCAATGCCATTGCGCGAAAGCCAGTAATCCTGAGGATGCAGAAACACCGGAAAACCGAAGGTCGCCGCGTACTCCAGTGAGCGCAACAGCGCCTCAGTATCCACCACCGGCACTTTGGCTTGCGAAAAGGCCACACAACCCGCCTTTTTCAAGCCCGCCAACTCCGACAAACGCTCACCCTTAAGGCCCAGGGTCAAGGCACCCAGCGGAAACACCCGTGCCTTGCCAATTTCCTCACCACGATGCACCAAACGGTCGGCCAGTTCCGGCTCATCAAGCGGTGGATCGGCATCCGGCGGCACGACCACGCTGGTCACACCACCCGCGACCGCAGCCGCCAGCTCAGCCTCGATGGAATTCAGGCGCGCCCCCAGATCAATCAAGCCCGGACAAACGATACAGCCACTGGCGTCAATCACTTCATCGGCAGAAAAGCCGGCAGGTGCCTCACCCAGCGCGGCAATCTTGCGGTCAACGATGAAAACGGAGGTATTTTCGCGGTCGACCGCAAATTTCGGATCAATCACCCGACCATTTCTGATTTCGATCTGCATGCTCTCAGTTCCCTGCGACAATACTCATGACCGCCATCCGAACGGCGATCCCGAAGGTCACCTGATCCAGAATGACCGCTTGCGGACCATCCGCCACCGCAGAGTGAATTTCAACCCCGCGGTTCATGGGTCCCGGATGCATCACGATGGCGTCCGGCTTGGCCAGCGCCAGTTTCTGCGGCGTCAGGCCATAGTGACGGAAATACTCGCCCGCCGACGGCAGCAGGGCACCGGTCATCCGTTCGTTCTGCAAACGCAGCATGATCACCACGTCGCAATCCTTCAGCCCAGCCTCCATATCGTGATAGACATGCACCCCAAGCTTGTCCAGATGCTTGGGCAGCAAGGTCGCTGGGCCAATGGCACGAACCTCGGGAACGCCGAGGGTCGTCAGGGCATGGATATCGGAACGAGCAACGCGCGAATGCAGGATGTCACCCACAATCGCCACCCGCAATTGCGTGAAGTCTTTCTTGAAGTGGCGGATCGTGTACATATCGAGCAGCCCCTGCGTCGGATGGGCATGCCGCCCGTCACCGGCATTCACGACATGAATATCGTCGCGGCCAATGCGCTGCAGGTGCTCGGCAATCAGGTAGGGCGCACCTGAAGAGGCGTGACGCACGACGAACAGATTGGCGTGCATGGCGCAAAGATTGTCGATGGTGTCGAGCAGCGTTTCGCCCTTGGCCGTGGATGAGCGACCAATATCGAGATTGATGACGTCCGCCGACAAACGCTTGGCGGCGATTTCAAAGGTCGTGCGTGTGCGCGTGGAGTTCTCGAAGAACAGGTTGAACACACTCTTGCCCCGCAGCAACGGGACTTTCTTGACTTCGCGTGCCGAAACTTCCATGAAGGATGCTGCGGTATCGAGAATCTGATTCAGTATCCGCTGCGGCAAGCCTTCAATCGACAACAAATGTGTCAGCTCGCCATCCTTGTTCAACTGCGGGTTATGCATTTTCCAGCCTCCAGGCAAGTTGACCGCAATCCTTTTTCTCCAGCACCAGGCTTTGACCGGCAGCCAGATTCACATCCCAGACCTTCCAGCTCGCCGCCACCGGCAACTCACGCCCGCCACGATCCGCGAGCACGACCAGCGACACTGATGCCGGACGACCATAATCGAACAACTCGTTGATCGCCGCCCGCGTCGTGCGCCCGGTGTATAAAACATCATCGACCAGAATGATGTGTCGCCCTTCGACATCGAAGGGAATCAGCGTCGGCTTCACCTGGGGATGCAAACCCTTCTCGGCAAAATCGTCGCGGTAAAACGACACGTCAATGAGGCCCAGGGTTTCGCTGAGACCAAGCAAGGATTGCAAACGTTCGGCAATCCAGGCACCACCACTGTAAATACCAACCAGCGCCGGCTTTTTGTCGAGCATCGGGCGTAAGTAATCAGCCAGTTGCCGGCACTGCACCTCGGCATCGGGCAAGGGATCATTGGGAGACATGGGATGAACTTTCGAACCAGGTTTGAAGAATGAGTTGAGCCGCGACAGCATCCAGCAAGGCCTTGCTGGAGCGTGAATTGCGGCCGGTTTCGCGCAATCTCGCCTCAGCGTCA
>JAVEXE010000025.1:0-3250 GCA_034004105.1 Azonexus sp.
GAGGAAATCCCCGAGGCATCGTAATAGCCCTGCAGAAACTTGTTCCAGTAAGGAATGGCTTCTTTCTCGCGGGTAAATACGGCCTGATCGATGAAGGGTAAAGGCTTCCCACAATCCTCCAGCAAACCCGCCGCCGCATCACCCGGCTCACCCTCGCAGGGATAGGTTTCACCCTGAAAATTGGGATTTCGGCTGAGCACCATGCGCCGATTTGGATCATTTTCCGTCAGCATGTAAGGCCCTGTACCGACCGGCCACCAGTCGAGGGTCAGATTTTTCTCCCGCATGCCCGGCTGGGCAAAGAACCGATCCACTTCGCGCGGCACCGGCGCGAAAAATGGCATGGCCAGCCAATAGGCAAATTGCGGATACTTGCCACGAATCCGGATTCGCCAGGTGTACGCATCGACACGCTCGACACCGGCCAAAGGATAGGCGTCCAGGTCCAGCCAGGCCTCCTGCGGCAAATCTTTGGCAGCATTACGCAAAGTCTCGCCGAGTTCCTTCAAGCCGACGATCTTGTCTGCCATCATGCCGAAGATCGGTGAATGCAGGCGCGGATGGGCCAGGCGCTT
The DNA here is from genome assembly GCA_034004105.1 of Azonexus sp. Lineage (GTDB taxonomy): Bacteria > Pseudomonadota > Gammaproteobacteria > Burkholderiales > Rhodocyclaceae > Azonexus. Next base: position 576 of record JAVEXE010000025.1, read on the forward strand.
GATCTGGTAGATGTAATCATCGGCAATCAATTCACGCGTTCCGACTTCAGGAAAGTCAGCGATTACTTGTCGACCGGCAGCAGCGTTTCCACCGAAATATTGCGGTCGACCGCTGGAGTCCAGCGCAAACGCCGGATGAGGTTGGTAGCGAATACCCGGCTTCAGGCGCAACTCGTAGACACTTTCGGCAATACTTTCCACCGGTGCATCATCGGGCAGCACGCGCCCATCCGCGGCCAGATAACGGGGATGCGGCAAGGCCTCGACCGTAGCCGGAATCAGCTCGTAAGGGCGCTTCAAATAGTGATATTGCAGTGGCGGCTGATAAATCTGGGCTGTAAAGGTGATTTCATCTTCGGTATAGGACTGCGCCGGATCAAGGTGCTTTGGACGGTCCGTGAAAGCCGAATAGAGAATGTTCCGCGTCGCGTCCTCTGGCGGATACGGCGAATTCCAGGCGTCGATGCAACCCGTCAAAGAGAGACAAATCAGTAAGCTGAGAAGGAGTTTTGCCATGGCCGTGAGTGTATCAAAGGCTTGACCCAGCCGACGCCATCCACACACAATGGAGCAAAAACAACCACAGGAAGCCGCCATGCTCGACACCCAGGTCCCCGATTTCTCCATTCAAACCACCGGTAATCAGCGCTTCACCCTGTCGGAACATACCGGCAAGCTACTCGTCATTTATTTCTACCCCAAGGACAGCACACCCGGCTGCACCACGGAAGGACAGAATTTCCGGGATCTGCACGATGAGTTTCTTGCGGTCGACGCCATCATTCTGGGAATTTCCCGCGACACTCTGAAGTCTCACGAAAACTTCAAGGCCAAACAAAATTTCCCTTTCGAACTGGGCTCTGATCCTGATGAAGCAGTTTGTGAATTGTTTGGTGTCATGAAAATGAAAAACATGTATGGCAAACAGGTTCGCGGGATTGAACGAAGCACCTTTGTCATCGACCGTGCAGGCGTTTTGCGCCGTGCCTGGCGCGGACTAAAAGTGCCAGGACACGCTCAAGAGGTCCTGAATTTCGTGAAATCTCTCGCCTGATCCCCTACCCGCCTTGACGAGAAACCGCCATGCCACGCCAATCTACGCGCAGAAAAAGCACCCAGACCAAGATTTTCGTTCTCGACACCAACGTGCTGATGCACGACCCAAGCTGCCTGTTTCGCTTCGAAGAGCACGATGTCTTCCTGCCGATCATGACGCTGGAAGAACTGGACAATCACAAGAAAGGGATGTCGGAAATCGCGCGCAATGCGCGTCAGGCCTCGCGAACCCTGGACGAGATGCTGGCCGGCGAGAATGTCGATATCGAAGAAGGCATTGACCTCAAAGGGCCATCAAGCAAGCTGGCAACGGGTCGCCTCTTTCTCCAGACCGAAGCCATCAGTACGGAATTGCCTCAGGGGCTGCCGACTTCGAAAGTCGATAATCAGATCCTTTCGGTGGTCATCCACCTGCAGAAAAAGTTTCCCAAGCGTCCGGTCATCCTGGTGTCGAAAGACATCAACATGCGAATCAAATCCCGGGCGCTCAATCTCCTGGCCGAAGATTATTTCAACGACAAGGTACTGGAAGACACGGATATCCTCTATGCCGGAACGTGCGCACTGCCAGAGGATTTCTGGGACAAGCACGGCAAAGGCATGGAGTCCTGGAAAAAGGAAGCCCGGACTTACTACAAAGTCACCGGCCCGCTGTGCCCGCAATTACTGGTCAACGAATTTGTCTGGCTCGAAAAAGACAATTTCAGCGCCATCGTCAAAGAAGTGTCCGGCAAGACCGCCATTCTCGAAACCCTGATTGACTACACCCATCCGAAAAATGCCGTCTGGGGTATCACAGCGCGCAATCGCGAACAGAATTTCGCGCTCAACCTGCTGATGAACCCGGAGATTGATTTTGTCACTTTGCTGGGTCAAGCTGGTACCGGAAAAACTTTGCTCACCCTTGCCGCCAGTCTGACGCAAACCCTGGAAAGCAAACAGTTTTCCGAAATCATCATGACCCGCGTCACAGTGCCGGTGGGTGAAGATATCGGTTTCTTGCCTGGCAGTGAAGAAGAAAAGATGGCACCCTGGATGGGTGCTCTGGAAGATAACCTCGAAGTGCTGACTCACACCGACGACAGTAGCCCTTATGGCGGCGATTGGGGGAAAGCAGCAACTCACGACATCATTCGTTCCAGAATCAAGGTCAAGTCGCTCAATTTCATGCGTGGCCGCACTTTCCTGAAGAAATTCCTCATCATCGATGAAGCGCAAAATCTGACGCCAAAGCAGATGAAAACCCTGGTGACACGCGCAGGCCCGGGCACCAAGGTGGTCTGTCTGGGCAACATCGCGCAGATTGATACGCCTTACCTGACCGAAGGTAGTTCAGGGCTGACCTACGTCGTCGACCGCTTCAAAGGTTGGGCACATTCCGGTCACGTGACGTTACAAAGAGGCGAACGTTCGCGTCTGGCTGACCACGCGGCTGACGTGCTATAGTTTTAGCCATTCGTTGGGGCCGTGTCGTTGAACACGGCCTTTTCATTGGCCTCAAACCTGCCCGAGACCCCGTTGAAACGTCGAGATTTCCTGGCTGCCTCCGCACTTTTTTCCCTGTTTGCGGGTGACTCACTGGCCTCACCGCAAACAAAACCCGCCAAAGCGAAGAAAAA
>JAVEXE010000025.1:3350-16896 GCA_034004105.1 Azonexus sp.
CTGGCCCAGGTCAAAGCCATTTATGACTGGATTTGTGAAAATGCGATTTACGACCCCGCCGCCTCGGGTTGCGGCACCGGTGACGTCAATCAGCAACTGATTCGCGGCGAGTATGGCGGCCGCTCTGCCGATATCAACAGTCTGTTTGTTTCGGTCTGTCGCAGCATGGGCATACCCGCACGCTGTGTTTATGGTATCCGCACAGGCCCATCCCGACTATTTCGTAGCTTGGGACTCAGCTCGGACGAGGCAAGCAATGCGCAACATGTCCGTGCGGAATTTTATTTGCCTGGGTACGGCTGGATTCCGGTAGATCCCAGTGATGTTCGACGAGCCGTCGCACTCGAAGTGCTTTCCGAACAGGACCCGCGCTTCAACTCGATCAAGCGGGTTCTATTCGGTGTTTGGGAAATGAACTGGGTGGCGTTTCACACAGGAAACGAAATTCACCTGCCCGGCGTGGACCGCTACGCACCAGATAGCCAGCGCCCTTTCTTCATTACGCCGACTGTCTGGTTCGATCAACAGCTTCGTGAAGCACGTGACTTTCCAGGTATCAAGTTGAGCATCCACAGCCGTCAGATCGAACTCTGACACCAATAAAAAAACCCTTTTTTACGGGTCGACCGCAATATTACTCGCGTGCTTCCTGGAATCCTCCACTCGCCAGATTTTCAAAGCGCGTATATTCGCCGAGGAAAGCGAGCCTAACCGTACCCGTCGGGCCATTACGCTGTTTGCCAATAATGACTTCGGCCATGCCCTTATCCGGAGTATCGGGTTTGTAATATTCCTCTCGATACATCATCAAAATCACATCAGCATCCTGCTCGATAGCACCCGATTCTCGCAAATCGGACATCATCGGACGCTTGTCGGTTCTTTCCTCAACCTTGCGGGAAAGCTGGGACAAGGCGACGATCGGTACTTGAAGCTCCTTGGCCAGCGACTTGATGGAACGGGAAATTTCCGATACTTCAGTCGCTCGATTCTCCCCCTGCTTGTTACCGCTCATCAGCTGAATATAGTCAATGACCAACAAACCCAGCTTGCCACCATACTGACGCGCCAAACGACGTGCTCTGGCACGCAAGTTGGCCGGACTCAAGCCGCCAGTCTCATCAATATAGATCGGCGCTTCGTGCAACTTGCCCAGCGCGAAAGACAATCTTGACCATTCATCATCATTCATCCGGCCTGTGCGCAAACTTTGCGAGTTCAGTCGCCCAATAGACGCCAGCATACGAGTAGCCAGCTGGGCGCCCCCCATTTCCATGGAAAAAACACCAACCGGCAGCCCCGTATCAACTGCAACATTCTCGGCAATGTTCAACGCGAAAGCCGTTTTTCCCATCGATGGCCGCCCGGCAACAATGATCAGATCTCCAGGTTGGAAACCAGAGGTTTTCTGATCCAGATCGATGAATCCTGTCGGAACGCCGGTGATATCCGATGGATTATCCCGATCGTGCAGTTCCTGGATCCGTTCCACCACTTGAGTTAACAAGGGGTTGATGTGCACAAAGCCCTCGGCGTGTCCGGCACCCGCCTCGGCAATCTTGAAAATTTTTGACTCGGCTTCATCAAGCAGGGAAGCCGCATCGCGCCCGAGCGGATTCAGGGCATCCGAAGCAATCTCATCAGCGGTCGCCACCAACTGACGCAGCACCGCCCGTTCACGAACAATCTCGGCGTAACGACGAATGTTCGCTGCCGACGGTGTATTTGCCGCCAATTCGCCAAGATAAGCCAAACCACCCGTTTGCTCGCTCTCTCCAGCCGCATCCAGTGCCTCGGCCACGGTAACCACATCAGCAGGTCGCGCTTTTTCGAGCAAATTGCGTATCTGGCGAAAGATACGCCGATGCTCGTCTCGATAAAAATCGGTCTCGGCAACTTGGTCACCGATCCGGTCCCACGCATTGTTATCCAGCAGCAAACCACCGAGCACAGACTGTTCCGCCTCAATCGAATGCGGTGGAACACGCAGGCCATCCAGCGAAGGATCAGGATTCCGGGGTTTGTTCTGCCAGTTTTTCATTGGATCAGCTCAAGTAAAAAGGGCCTCGCAATGCGAGGCCCGGAAAGCGTAAGTTAAAGCGCTTTATTCGGCAACAACAGCAACCGTGATGTTCGCCAGCACGTCGGTGTGCAGCGCGACGTCAATCGGGAACTCGCCGATTGCCTTCAACGGACCCTCAGGCATACGAACAGCAGCCTTGTCGACTGTAAAACCAGCCACAGCCAGTGCTTCTGCAATGTCTGCATTCCCCACCGAACCGAACAAACGACCGTCCATGCCAGCCTTGCGGGCAACGGAAACGGAAACCCCGTTCATCTTTTCGGCTACGCCCTGTGCAGCGGCAAGCTTCTCAGCAGCTGCTTTTTCCAGCTCAGCACGGCGGGCTTCGAATTCAGCCATGGCAGCCGGCGTGGCACGCTTTGCCATGCGTTGCGGAATCAGGAAGTTACGGGCGTAACCGTCCTTGACCTTGACCACATCACCCAGGTTACCCAGGTTGACAACTTTCTCGAGCAGAATGATTTGCATGTTTCGTCTCCCCGGAAATTATTGATGGTTGTCGGTGTAAGGCAGCAGGGCCAGGAAGCGAGCACGCTTGATCGCGGTGCCCAGCTGGCGCTGATAGCCGGCCTTGGTGCCGGTCAGACGAGCCGGCATGATCTTGGCGTTTTCCTGGATGTATTCCTTGAGGACGTCAACGTCCTTGTAATCGATCTGTTCGACCTTTTCAGCCGTGAAGCGGCAGAACTTGCGACGCTTGAACAGGCTATTGCCGCGACGCTTTTTCTTGTCATCAATCTTCTTTTTGAAGAATCGTGCCATTTTCGTTTCCTTCCAAATATTCGATAGTGTTCGCGTGAATTACGGGAGTTCGACTGTTTCGGCTACGGGCGGCGAGAAATCCTGAGACTTTCACCGAACCACCCACGGCAACCGCATGCATCCAGCGTGCTGTATCACCCAAAGCCACCACAGCAATTTCAAGCTCAACCGCTCGAAGCATTCCGTTTTCAGTCAGGGAAGATTGGTGTAACAACCTCGCTTCACTGACCGGAACACCGGCTGGCGTATAGCGCAAGGCTTTTCGCTCAACCAATTGACCGGACAGGGTAATCTGATTCAGTACGCTTTCCCGTAAAACCCGGATCAGGCAGCGGCGTCAGCCGCAGCGACGTTTTCGCCAGCCAGCAGGGACTTGGACTTCTCTTCCTTCATCATCGGAGAAGGCGTCGTCACAGCAGACTTCATCTTGATGGTCAGATGACGCAACACGGCATCATTGAATTTGAAGGAATGTTCGAGTTCGTTCAGCGTGTCGCCGTCACACTCGATGTTCATCAGCACATAGTGAGCCTTGTGAATCTTCTGGATCGGGTAGGCCAACTGACGACGACCCCAATCTTCCAGACGGTGCACAGAACCACCCTTGGTGGTTACCAAAGCACGATAGCGCTCGACCATACCAGGCACTTGTTCGCTTTGGTCCGGATGGACGATGAAGCAAATTTCATAATGGCGCATGCAAACTCCTTTTGGGATAAACCCTCCGTCATGCGTTAACGGTAGGGCAAGGTGGAAAAGCTCTCGATTATAGCACGTAGCCTCAGGAGAAAACACTAAAACCCGGGAAATCTTGCAATCAGCGCTCCGCGGCCTCAGCATCCTTGGCAAGACTGATGATGGTTTCCTTTAGCTCAATCAGAAAAAGGATGTCATCGACAACCGCCAACGCAAACCCCTGACGCTGACCCCCCCGATTGTCACGCAACAACTGATTAAGGTATTCAAGGAGGTACTCATCATCCGGCCAAAGTCGAACAATACATTCCATTATGCGCGACATATCTTCCAGACCAGGCTCGACAAAATTATTGTCTTGCACACGATCCTGCTTGTCGTCGACAACCGAAGCGGTACCCGCATCGAGGACGAAGTCCAGCACCTGAGGCGTACGCTGTGCATCCCAGGATTGCACCTCAACATTGAAATGCTGATTCAGGTTTCTAGCCACCGTTTCAAATTCATCACGCATACCCGCCAATCGATAGACATCCATCAGACGAATCCATGGCTGTAACGCTTCCTGAGGATTGTTATCGATATACTCCTGTAGCGCCTGGGCCGCCCCCTTGACCCGGCCGAAGGACAGCATGATATCCGCAAGCTCCATAACGGGATTAGGCTCAGTGAATCCCGGGATAGCAACACCCGCCCCGGAGGCGGGTGCAGCCTCAAGCCCGGCAGAGATCATCGGCACTTCGGGCTCGGCAGAAAAACCGAGGTCCAGATCCAGATCCGCAACAGCACGTGGAGACGAAGTCGCAGGCATCCCCAAATCGAGATCCAACGATGCATCCGAGCGCTGCGCATCCTGAGACAGCAGCGGATCAGATTTCTCAAGCTCGCCCTTCGCTGCGTTTTTGACTGTGTTTTGTGGCACCTCCTGCAAAACAGGAGAAACGGTAAAGTAGTCATTCAAATGCTGACGATCTCGAGACTCCCGATAGTATCGCCAGAACAGCCATGCGCTCAGTACCAGCAAGACCAGGATCAGCATCAGATACAGCCCCCAATCCAGCCAAAAACTCCGCTCGACAGCATCTGCCGATATGGTCTTGGGTGCAGATTCAGCCGGCACCTGCGAGGCATCCTGAATCACTGCCACGGTTGCCGCTACCGGTTCAGTCACCGGTGGCGGCACAACAAGCTGCTGCAAAGCCTGTAAACCGCCTTCCATTTGACGGATTTTTTCCGCAGCCGCCAATTGCGTCGTCGCTTGATCAAGCAGAGACATCAAGACGCGATACTCAGCCCGGAGCACATCTCGCCGCGCTTCGGCAAGATCATCAACCAGAAGATGCTCTCCCAAAACGGAAGACATCTGCAGAACAGGCTCCGAATTGCCATCGCCAGCACTCAGCATCAGTCTATCTGGCAGCGCCTCGCCCGAAGGCAAAGCACTACGTATTGCGCTTGGCTTCTTCGTCGCCTTTTCTGCAGCAGCTACTGAGCGCGGCTTTTCCACGCGACCCGCCGACGCATTCGGAGATTTCTTGTTTTCGGCGCTAACAGAGGCCTCTCGCGACGGAGGATCGCTCTGACGCTCAGCACCTGAGGCTGCCTTGCCGACTATCGACGCTTCCTGGTTACGTCCCCCATGATTTTTGGGTGGCGATGCCAATAGCAGGTACTCGCGCCGCAATGCGTGACCACAATTCAGATCAACAACCAAACGCACTACCGGCTCACGAATCACATCCACGGTACGCAGCACAAGCGCCGGCTGCCCCCCTCCTCTCAGGAACAAGGTTGCATTCTTTACCCAAGGCAAATCGTCGTTAGCATCCGTTGGCTGCACCAGACGAAAACAGGCCACCTCTGGGAGCGGCGAATCAACACCCAGTAAGGAGATGGACAATTCGAGTCGCTGGCCAATGACCGCATCGCCTTGAGCGTCACCCAGACCAATGGCACAAACACCTCCAGCCACAAGTGACAAACCCAATCCCAGCGCAAAATCCCTTGACCTGAGCCTCAACACACCCTCGCAGAAATACGAATGAATCGCAATTTTACAGCGACCTCTGTGCTACTTACCGGATAAATAAACCTTATCGTCAAATGTGGCAATCCATTGTGGCCGATAGATGACAAACAAGGTAATCAGCATGCCAGATAACCAGGACTCTGAGAATGCCAGCAGAAAATAATAAAGAAAAAACTCTTCGAACAGATAATCCCAAGCATACGCGCCAGCCATGCCGAGCACCAGCGTGGATAACAATCCCACCCCAATAACGACCAAACCTGCCGACAGGAAGCCATTAATGAATATATAGATAAAGAAATGCTTCGGCAAAGATGCCGATAGAAAGCGGAACAAATGATGACTTAGCCATACCGCAGACCCCGCCAGCAGGAGCGCGTTCGCCGCAAAAGCAAAGCCTCCGGCAGCACCATTGAGCGTAATGCCCAAGGTCACCAAAGACAGGCCAATGAAGGCCAGATGCGGACCAAAAGCCAAGGTAAAGACATTGGCCCCAAGTAGATGCAATGCCAAGCCCGGTTTGACCCCGGCTTTAAGGCTCCAAACCAGGGTCAGCAGAACAACCATACCCAACCAAAGATTGGACTGTTCAGATTCGCGAAACCGTTTCCAGGGTGCCAACCAAATACTGCGGGCGAAAAGTGGCAGCCAGATGGCCCACGCCGCCCAGAACCACATTTCGCCCAACAGGTTATCAGTTAAATTCACGCGGCTATTTTAGCCGAGTGCCGCCTCCAGTTGCGGCACCACCTCGAACAAATCTGCCACCAAGCCATAATCGGCAACCTGGAAGATAGGTGCATCAGGATCCTTGTTGATAGCCACAATCACTTTGGAATCCTTCATACCGGCCAAATGCTGAATCGCACCGGAAATACCGATCGCCAAGTACAACTGAGGCGCCACGACTTTGCCAGTTTGACCAACCTGATAGTCATTGGGCACAAAACCCGCGTCGACCGCAGCACGACTAGCGCCCAATGCTGCCCCCAGCTTGTCTGCTAGCGGTTCGAGCAATTTATGGTAATTTTCGCCGCTACCCAAACCGCGACCACCGGAGACGATGACTTTGGCAGCCCCGAGTTCAGGACGCTCCGATTTGGTCAACTCACGCCCCTGCAACTGTACCGTGCCCAAGGCTGCACTTGCCGCAACAGCCTCAATGGGAGCACTGTTACCGGCTGCCACCGCATCGAATGCCGTGGTGCGAACCGTGATGACCTTGACAGCATCGGCACTCTGTACCGTCGCCATGGCATTGCCTGCGTATATCGGACGGACAAAAGTATCCGGGGACTCGACCGCGGTAATCTCGGAAATCTGCGCCACATCCAGCAATGCGGCAACGCGTGGCAGAAGGTTTTTGCCAAAGGTAGTCGCCGGCGCGAGCACATGCGAACAGGAAGCGGCCTGTGCAACGACCAAAACCGTCAGTTCTTCTGCCGTTTGCGCTTGATAATGATCGGCCTCAACCAGCAACACTTTGGCAACGCCCTGCAGGGCAGCCGCTTCAGCAGCAACCGAGGCACAGCCAGATCCAGCCACCAAAACATGGACATCACCGCCAATGCAATTGGCTGCTGTAACCGTATTCAGCGTTGCCGCCTTCAGATTCTGATGGTCGTGTTCAGCAATAACGAGAATGGTCATGTCAGATCACCTTGGCTTCATTTTTCAGTTTGTTAACCAGTTCGGCCACATCGGCCACCTTGATACCCGCCGACCGTTTTGCAGGCTCGACAACTTTAAGGGTTTTCAGGCGCGGCGTAACGTCGACCGCAAGCGCATCGGGCTTGACGGTTTCCAGCGGCTTTTTCTTGGCTTTCATGATATTCGGGAGGGTGGCGTAGCGCGGCTCGTTCAAGCGCAAATCCGTCGTCACCACGGCAGGCAGGGCCATCTCCAAAGTTTCCAGCCCACCATCGATTTCGCGGGTAACCGCTACCTTGCCAGCCGCCACAACAACTTTGGAGGCAAAGGTTGCCTGCGGCCAGCCGGCCAGCGCAGCCAGCATCTGCCCGGTCTGGTTGGCGTCGTCGTCAATCGCTTGTTTGCCGCAGACAACCAGTTGCGGCTGTTCCTTGTCACAAATTGCCTTGAGCAATTTGGCGACTGCCAAAGGCTGCAGTTCTGCATCCGTTTCCACCAGGATGCCGCGATCGGCACCAATCGCCATAGCGGTACGCAAGGTTTCCTGACAGGCAGCAGGACCACAGGATACCGCGACAACTTCCGTCGCCACACCGGCCTCTTTCAGACGAACCGCTTCTTCAATCGCAATTTCGTCAAATGGGTTCATGCTCATTTTGACATTGGCCAGATCGACGCCACTACCATCGGCCTTGACGCGGACTTTCACGTTGTAGTCCACAACCCGTTTGACGGGAACGAGAATTTTCACTGGTTTCTCCTTGTATTGATTAATCGTTCTTCGCAATCTTTACCGCACCAATCGTCGTTTGACAGACGCCTTGGCAAACCGGACAATCTCCATACTGATTCGTATGGAAAAGCATACGGTAGCGTATGGAAAACAAAACTGTCAAGCCCTCACCCACAAAACCGCCTGCCCGTAGAAGCAAGGCGGTCAATCCTCGAACGCAACTCGACCCGGCCAGCTGGGTCGATACGGCGATTGACGTCCTTGCCCGAGAAGGCGTTGCCGGCTTGCGAGTTGAAGTTTTAGCCAAACGCTGTGGCGTCACAAAAGGAAGTTTCTACTGGCACTTCAAGGACCGTCAAGCCCTTCTTGATGCGGTTCTGGAACGCTGGCGCGAAGGACGCATTCGCGATATCGAAAAGACAACCGCGGTTGCTCCAGGAAGGGAGCGTGAGCAGCTTCATTACGCCATTGAGGTTTATGGTGCCAGCCGTAATCAGAAAGGCATGTCAATCGAACTGGCCATTCGAGACTGGGCACGACACGACAGTCGCGCTGCCAGCATCGTCGAATCCGTTGACCTTTACCGCCTTGAGTGCACCCGCCGACTCTTCGTAGCCAGCGGGATGTCGGATGCTGAAGCCAAAAGCCGCAGCTTGCTGCTATACGCCTGCGTGTTTGGCCTGTCGCTGATGCATTACACCCACTTCGACGATAACCTCAACGACTTGAAACAACGAATTGCTGAAAGGATCGTGGCCGGCTGAACGGCCTGTCCACGATCAGTCCGGCAACGCGCAGTATTCAGTTTAACGGGCGCAGCGAAAGTTCTCGCCCGATTTGCCCCCAGACAATGGCTTCTTCATTCAATGCTGCTGCTGTCCAAGGATTTTTATCCAGCCACCGTTCCGGGATGTCAAGCCGGAATCCGCGCTCGGTTTCGGCAACCCGCCATGCCGGCAGGTCGCGATCATCCCGAGTGCGATGCAACAACACCGCCAGACGCAAACAGAAAATCAACCGCCAGATGCCGTCGACCGCAGACAAGCCACCCAGCTTTTCCAGTTTACCCCGATGACCAAGCACCAGCATGGCAAGACGTGCCTGATCCTTCTTTGAGAAACCCGGCATGTCAGCATAGGTCAGGATATAAGCCCCATGTTTGTGATAGCCATTATGCGCAATCGAGATACCGATCTCATGCAAACGACAAGCCCAGGAAAGGAACTGCAAATCCGTTTCATCAGGAGAGCCTCGAGAGAGCTGTGTCAATGCCGACAAGGCCGTGGCCTCGACACGCTTCACTTGATCACGTTCAACCTGATAGCGTTTGCGAAAGCTGCTAACGGTTGCATCTCGCAAGTCGTGATGATGAAAACGCCCCAGCAAGTCGTATAAAACACCCAACCGCAAAGCACCATCCGCGTAAGTCATGCGCTCCAGACCAAGTTCCTCGAAAACAGCGGACATGATCGCGATTCCACCTGGCAAAACCGGCATGCGGTCGCCTTTCACACCTTTCAGGTCCAGGGCCTCGGCCGACCCAGCCTTGATCAACATGGAGCAAAGGCGCTCAAGACCAGTACGAGTGATGCCGCTTTCCCCATCGGGATTCAGATCGTTCATCTCGAGAATATCGGCAATGGCCCGTGCTGACCCGGATGAGCCTACTGCCTCCTTCCAACCCAGACGCTGGTAATCATGGGCAATCAGTTCAATTTCTTTTGCAGCAGCAACCTGTGCCTCACGCAAACGACGTTTATCGACCTTGCCATCCGGAAAGTAACGCATCGTGAAACTGACGCAGCCCATATACAAGGACTCCATCAGCATCGGTTCATGACGCTTACCAATAATGAACTCGGTCGACCCACCCCCAATATCAACAACCAGACGTTTATAGCCCGCAGTTGGCAGGGAGTGTGATGCCCCAATATAAATCAGGCGAGCCTCTTCACGACCGGCAATGACTTCAATCGGGAAACCCAAAGCCTCTTCGGCCTGCACCAGGAACTGCGCGGCATTCTTGGCAACCCGCAAGGTATTGGTTGCAACAACCCGAACAGCACCTTGATCCAGCCCACGCAATCGCTCACCGAAAAATCGTAAGGCGTTGAGTGCCCTTGCCTGAGCGTCTGAATCGAGGTGCTTGTCGGGGGTCAACCCGGAGGCCAGCCGGACCGGCTCTTTGAGGGTGTCCAGCGGATAAATCTGCTCATCAACAACGCGCCCAACCTGAAGACGAAAACTGTTTGAACCCAGGTCGACCGCAGCAACGGTTTCATAAATCATCGTCTGGCTCTACAAAAAACAAAGAATCTCAACAGCAAAAAGCCGGGCAATACCCGGCTTTTGTTGCGTAAGTTGCTCAACAATCACTCGCCAAAAAAATTGACGTCATAAGGATAAGGCTTCTGCGCCACTTTGGACGCCTCATTTCGCAGCGTGGACTCCGGCGCCTGTTTCTTATCCCACCACAAAGCGCGACCCGCTTTCTGGTCTTCTACCCATTGAGGATTTTTGGCCAGCTGTTCATTCATCCATTGCGTGTGATCAGATACATAACCGCTGTCGACAACACCCATTTCGTTTCCTCATCAGCATTCCAAGATGGGCGCCGATTCTAACACGCCGCTTTCCGCGCTCCCGGAGTCCGAAACAAAAAACTTTACAAACCAACACAAATACCAATATCGTTAAATAAAACATTTTCAAGACAAAGAGTAGCCACAATCGCGTCAAACATCCATAATTGCAGCCGTTGATCCTTCTGCGGGGAGAATAAAGATTCAGTCCCAACCCAGCATTCTCATTGTCGATGACGTTCCCGAAAATCTCAGCGTTCTCGGCGAATTGCTGCAACCAATCTACCATGTTCGTGCAGCCAACTCCGGTCGACGTGCATTGCAACTGGCCAATGCGAATCCACCGCCCGACCTGATTCTGCTCGACGTAATGATGCCCGAGATGGATGGTTACGGTGTCCTCGCAGAATTGCGCAAAAGCGCCGCGACTCGTGACATACCAGTGATTTTTGTCACCGCCATGGATGGCACCGATGACGAAGAACGCGGCCTGGATTGCGGTGCCGTGGATTACATCACCAAGCCGATTCGTCCGGCCATTGTTCTGGCTCGCGTTCGCGCTCAACTGGAACTGAAACGGGCCCGCGACATTCTCAGTGACCATAACGCTTACCTGGAGCGCGAAGTAGCGCACAGAATGGCGGAAAACCAGCTAATCCAGGAAGTCAGCATTCATGCCCTGGCACACCTGGCGGAAACTCGCGACCCTGAAACTGGCAACCATTTGCGCCGAACTCAGGAATATGTCCGTACCTTGGCGCGAGCCCTGCAACATCACCCCCGCTTCTCCGCCTATCTCGATGATCGAACGATTGAAGCATTAGCCCAATCCGCACCACTTCACGATATTGGCAAAGTCGGCATTCCGGATCATATTCTGCTCAAACCAGGCAAACTGACCGATGCGGAGTGGGAAATCATGAAGACCCACGCCGAAATTGGTGCACAGGCCATTGCTCAAGCAGAATCCGATGTTCCGCGTCCCGTGGAGTTTTTGCGGATTGCGCAGGAGATCGCCCGCGGACACCATGAAAAATGGGATGGCAGCGGTTATCCTGCTGGACTGAAAGGCGAAGAAATACCAGTATCTGCCCGCCTGATGGCACTCGCCGATGTCTTTGACGCGCTCATTTGCGCGCGCGTCTATAAACCCGCATTTCCGATGAGCGAAGCTTACGAAATCATCGTCAGTGGCAGTGGCAAACACTTTGATCCTGATGTCGTTGCAGCTTTCATCCACGAATTCGATACCTTCAAACGCATCGCCGCAACCTACGCCGAGTAGCCCCGTCCTCGGTCCGGTCTTGCGTTCAATTTCTGACTGGACCCTCAGGCCATGAATCCTCCGCTGACCATCACCCTCGCCGATATCATGACTAGCCGGGTGCGTTGCATCGCCCCCGAGGCCAGTCTGCACGAAGCGGCAGAACAGATGATGGAAGCCGGTATTTCAAGCCTGCTCGTAGGCGATACGCAGCAAGCCCTGGGGATTGTGACGGAGAGCAACCTCTTGCGGGCGCTCTACTGGCGATTACCCGCATCCACCCCGATCCTTGATGTCGCCTCCCGACCATTGGTCTCCGCGCCACCCGAACTGGATCTCCTGCATGCGCGCCTGTTGCTGGAAACGCATCAGATTCGTCACCTCGTTGTTACCAATCCAGATCATGAAGTGATGGGTATCGTCAGCGAAACCGATTTCCGCCGTCACCTTGGCGCACTCGCTTTTAGCCATCTGCATTCGCTGGAAGGTTCAATGGATCGGGAAATCCCGTACCTGCAGTCGAGTGCCGATCTTGCCAGCGCACTGAGCAAGATGCTCCAGCTTGCCACCGATTATGTTGTAATCCAGGAAGCCGACAAGACAATTGGCTTACTGACGGAAAGGGATCTGCCACGACTCCTGAGTTTGTACGCAAACGCCAGCGATTTGCCCATCAGCGGATTACCGCTGAGCGAAATTCATTTCATCGGGATCAACCAACCCGTTAACGCCGCGCTGGAAGCCATGAGCCAGTATCGCGTCAGGCACATGATTGTTCGTGCTCACGATGGCTCAACAGCTGGCATCATCAGCCA
Organism: Azonexus sp.; assembly: GCA_034004105.1. GTDB lineage: Bacteria > Pseudomonadota > Gammaproteobacteria > Burkholderiales > Rhodocyclaceae > Azonexus. The sequence continues at coordinate 15,965 of JAVEXE010000025.1, forward strand.
GCACCGCTTGCTTGAGCAACTTGCCTTACGGGACATCGAAACCACGCTTGCCCGTTTGAGCGAAGAAAAAGAGCGCCTGCGACTGCAGGCACACCTCCATCTCACCCTGTCTGCAGCCAGCGCCGGCACTTGGGAATACCGTACACAAGATGACAGGGTGATTTGCAGCGAAAGCTTCCTGGCTCTGCTTGGTGAGGACGAAGACGGCGCACCAAAGACAAAGGCCGAATGGCGCGAGCGAATTCACCCACAAGATCGACCGCTGTTTGACCAGATCACCGAATCCGTCTTGCAGGATCAGCGTCCGCAGCATCAGATGGACTATCGCATTCGGCACAGGAACGGCCATTGGTTCTGGGTCGAGGACCGGGGTTGCATCACCGAATTCGACGATAAAAAGCAAGCGAGGGTGATTAGCGGAATCATCACGGATATCGATCAACGACGACGCAACCGTCTGCGAATCGAGCGACAGAACCGCTCACTCAAGCTGTTGGCAGAAATTGCACGCAGTGTCGTTCGCGAAACCCAGGAATCAGCACTGATCCGGAATGCTTGCAATTTGCTCGAAAACGCCGCGCAATATGCGAATGCCACTTACCTGCCCAAGACGAATGAAGTGGCATACCAAGAGACAGATTGCCCAGGGAAAACATACTGTCTGCCAATTCACTACGATGGTAACGAAATCGGCCAGATCGTTCTTCAACTCGCTCCAGGACAAATTGTTGACCTTGAAGAGCAAGAATTGCTCGCAGATTTTGCCAGCGAGCTTGGCATCGGTATTGGCAGACTACGCTCCCAGCAAGCGCTGGCGCAAAGCGAAGCCAATTTGCGCGAAACCCTAAGCACACTTGAGCGTAGTCAGACCGAACTGGCGCAGTATCGGGAAAAACTGGAAGCCCTGGTCGACGAACGAACAGAGCAACTCA
>JAVEXE010000026.1:0-16664 GCA_034004105.1 Azonexus sp.
AGACTCCATCCCTCGTTTCTGCATCGGTGAATTTGATTGCGTTCGTCCATCGACAACTGGCTGTAGTGATTTCCCATGCATACACCCTACCAAATCGGGGTGTTGCACTTCAGTCTAGAGCGCGCCCAGCCTTCGCCCTGGTATGGCAGTGATCCCGGCACCGTTTCCGCCTGCGGCTCAACCGTCCAAACAACCGGCGGCGTTGCCGGCTCTGGTGGTGGCTCCGGAGTTTCTGAGCTAGTCCCGCTTTCCATGTCCGTGGCCGATGCCCAAACCCTGGCAGCTTCCATTCTCGGTATATGGGCAATTGCATTCGGTTTCAAATCCATTTATCGCATCCTGAACGATGACGATAACGAGCCGAAAGCCGATTAAAAGTTTCTTAACGGGTCGCCGGTCCCTCACCGGCATTACTAAGGAGCAAATGAAATGACCAAGCAAATTCAAACCGGCCTTCTGAAGATTCGCCGTCTCGCCGTCGTGGCTGGTGCCGCGCTCGTCACCAGTCCCGCCTTCGCGGCCGTCGATGTGTCCGAAGTCGTCACCGAGATCAAGGGCGCGGCCACCCCGATTGCCACCATCGGCGGTGCTGTCCTTGTCGTGATGGTCGGCATCAAGGTTTACAAGTGGGTCCGCCGGGCCATGTAAGCCAATTTCGGCCGATACAGGGGGGAGGGGGCCTCCCTCTCCCTTTTTTTCGCGTGTAGGGGGTTCTCATGGGTTTCTGGCTGCTGGTTGCGGTCCTCGGTGCTGCCTGGATTATTTTTCGATGATGGCCCGTTCGGTTCGTCTCTTCCTCTGGTTCCTCCTGGGCGTGGGGCTGTCGGCCTTCTCGGTGCTTTCGCTTGCCGGTGAGAGCTATACCCCCTCGGGAGCTGTTTCGGCTTTTGATGCTTGCAATAATTACGTCATTAATTTTCAAGTGGAGCCTATTTACTGGGATTCCGCATGCGTAAAAGCCGATTCCTGTCCAGTCTCTCAAAATGGCGGCTCGTGTTTGTCTGTCTATCAACGCAAATACCATATGAATTGGCCTAACGGTACTTCCATGGGCCAGAATACGAAAAATTTTCAGTCACTTAACAGCTATTGCCCCGACGTGACTCCTAAATGGGATGGTGCTAAATGTATCAAGCCGGAGCCTTGCGAGTCTAAGGCCGGTCAATTTGACAATGGGGGCGCTCCTGATATCGTCCAGCTATCCGGGCCGGACGCTGTTTATACTGGTGCCGCACAGGCCGGCAAGATACCGTCAAAGATTTGCATTGATAAATGCGAAGCTGACCCGCGCGCAGGTTATAACTTTTCGGGTGCGGTCAATAAAGATGGCTCATACGTTCTTCAAGGCAATCCTAAATATACGGGGTCGTCTTGTGGCGTCGGCACTCCTAACCCTGTCCCCGATTACAAAACGGTTCCCAAGAACAGCCCGGAATATGATTGCGCTAAAGCTGGAAAGGGTTTTGGCACGGTAAATGGTGCTGTCATGTGCACCGACCCGACTACACCGACCGAGGGTAAAGGCAAGACTTCGACCGCTACAAAAGACAACTCGGACGGGACTAAGACCGAGACCAAGACCAATTCCTCCGTTTCCTGTTCCGGCGACGGTTCTTGTACCACGACCACCACGACCACCACGACCACCATTAATTCGGATGGCTCTAGGGGCGCCACGGATACAAAGACTGAAAGCACAACAAAAGCGGGCGGCGGTAATGGCAATGGTGCCGGTCTGGATAAATCGGATCCGTTCTGTGTGCAAAATCCCGCGTCCCCCATGTGCAAGGAAGGCGCTTTCTCCGGCTCTTGCTCGTCGGGCTTCACCTGTGATGGCGACCCCGCCGCGTGCGCGTCTGCAAAAGCACTTCAGGAGCATAAGTGCGAACAATCGAAAGCTGCCGAAGCCCTAAAGGATCACGCTGACGAAAACCTTATCAAGTTTGATCAGGCTAAAGCGGATGCGGCCTTAAATAAGGATGGCTCCAAGGATTTAAAGCTCAACGAGATATGGGAATCCAAGCGGCAAACCTATTTGAGCTTCGCCAACGGCTGCCCCGTCACTGAACGGTCATTTACGCTAAATGGCCAGACCTTCACGTTCGACCTTTCCATCGTTTGCACAATCGGCGAATTCGTGAAAGTGCTCATGCACATGGCGGCGTATATGTTCGCGCTCCGTCTATTCCAACGTACCGTTTTCTAAGGGGCAAAAATGGCACTCCCTTTACTTGCCGCAACCGCTCTTGGCTCAATCGTTGGCGGCCTCACGCAATTTTTCGCCAGCCGTGCCGGCCTTATCCTTGCGGGCCTAGGGCTCACCTTTATTGGCGTCAAGGGATTTGAAGTGCTCTTGGGCACATTCATTCAGGACATTTCCACCATCACCAGTGGATTGCAGGCGGCGGGCGGCGCGCTACCTGGTGGCGGCAGTCTCGGGCCAATCATGCTTCAGTATGCCGCTCACGCCGGCCTGTTCGACGCCCTGAATATCTGCTTCAGTGCCTACTCGACCATGATCTCCTTCGTCGCTGTCCGATTCATCCTCGGGAGGCTCAACGGATGATTTACCTGCATACAGGCCAGCCTGGCGCGGGGAAAACGCTCTATACCGTGTGGAGCGTCAAGCAATGGGCGGAAAAGGATCAGCGGCCCGTCTATTACAACGGAATCCCTGAATGCAAGGTTCCCGGCTGGATCGAATTGGACGACCCGCTAAAATGGTTCGATTGCCCGCCGAACTCCATCATCATCTTGGACGAAGCGCAGCGGATTTTCCGGACGCGGGGAAATGGCGCAACGGTCCCCGAGCACGTCGCCAAACTGGAAACGCACCGGCACCTGGGCATTGACCTGGTAATCATCACGCAACACCCGATGCTGATCGATTCCAACGTCCGCCGCCTTACCGGCACGCATCGCCACGTAATGCGGGCCTTCGGTGCTAAATACGCCGTTGTCCATGAATGGAGCCAGGTAAAGGAACAATGCGACAAATCGCGGGGCGAATCCCTCAAAACGCAATTCGCCTATCCCAAAGAAGCGTTTGCGCTTTACAAGTCGGCCGAGGTCCATACCCACAAACGGAAAATTCCCTGGCGCGTCTTTATCCTGGTCGTGTTGCCGTTTCTGCTCATCTTCTGCGGAACGACGCTTTATTCCTGGTGGTCGTCGTCCAAGGATGGCGCCAAGGTCGCCAAGGGCCTGGACGGTGTGGCGGCAAAGGCAGGCAACGCAACGGCGGGCCTTCCGGTCCTGACCAAGGAAAACTACTTGCAACAGTTTCAGCCGCGCCTTGCGAAACTCGTTCACACGGCTCCGGTGTATGACGCACTGACCAAACCCCGCCGCGTCCCGATTCCGGCCGCCTGCGTCGCATCGGCGACCAAGTGCAAGTGCTATACGCAAGATGCGACCGGATACGACATTGACGAAACCATGTGTCGTGAGATCGCCGGGGGAGGGATTTTCTACGCCTTCGACCCGTCGGGAGCCGCCGAAGGCGCTCGCCGTCTTGGGCGGGCGGACGACGCGGGCGGCGTCCGCACGTACCAAGCCGGCGACTCCAATCACGCCGACCATGGGCCGTCAGGCGCACGAGGCCTCCCCGAGTTCGATAACTACATCGGTGTTAAGGGCGGCCCGCCGGTCCTGTCCTTCGACCGCAGCTACGGCGGTGCGGCGTCTGGCGGCGCGGTTGCCGCCGACCAGGTCGCCGGCCCGGTGATTAACCAAGCTCAGGGAATCGGGCGCGGGCGGGTCGTGCAATGAGCTGCTGCCAAACAATCAAGGGCATCAGCGCGCGCCCGGTCGATCCTCGCGCCAGCGGCGCGCGATACTTGCCGGCCTGGTGATCGGGCTCTAGCTGCAGACTGGGGGATGTGTGGGGACGACCTGGCAGGATGAAGCGGTATGGCTCGGGAGCGTGGTCGGTCGTGTTCTTGTGCTGCTGAACCGTCGCCGGTTGAATCTGTCTGACCTGGCGAGGATTTCGGGGATACCGTACTGCACACTGTACGGCTACATCAGGCAGGGCCGGCGCATTCCGGCTTTTGCCCTGTGGCGGATGGCCAGGGCGCTGAACGTGGAATTGTCAGAACTTGCAGGCAGTGGAGGGCCAGTGAATCCCCGCACCGATACGGCTTTTCCAACTTCTGAAAACAGTAATTTTCAGAAGTTCATATAATGCATGAAATTGAGCCTTGCTGACGGTAGAAGCACGGTAGTCCGACGTTTGGTGCTCTGTAGCCTTTATGAGTTGTCCTCACACCTGGTCCTTGAGCAAGCTGGCTTCACACGTCAGCAGTATCGGGGAGGATGCTCAGGATCCCGGTAGATTGGCGCACGCCGCCAGATCGACGACAAACCGTACTCGGCGAAGAGGCGTCTTCCCGGCCTTGATAAGGCCGCTGTTTGACCCGTTCCACGTTCCCCAAGCGGGGTACGGTCAAGGTCGATACGGGAAAGAGTCTTGATGCTAAGTGGGCTGATACTTTTCTCCCCATCTGGCGCATCAAAGCCTTCGGAGGAGCCGATCTCAGCAACCCTGCAAAGTGTTTGCGTCAGGGCAAATCAGGGTTGATTGAGCCGGGCACGCACACGGTCGATTCACTTGCGTATGTACGGTATTGCTGAAAATGGTAGCGCAAACAACGGGTTGCGGCTGAAAACCAAGGAATCGGGCGCTCCGCGTTCATCCAGGCTCACAGGTGCGCATACCCCGCTTCAGAAATCTGCATAACTTTCGACATTATCCCTATACTGTCGAAATATACAGCCTTCTTGGCGGACAAGCTTGTCCACAAACCCGGTAGACACAACCTTGAGCAAGCTCACACGACTTATGGCGCCGGTGCCCATCGAATCCCTTGATTTGTCCGAGGATCTTGATGGCCGCAACGGCAGTAACCGCGGCACAGGTACCCACCCGCAAATCGCTGCACAGCATGACGTGGACGCCCTTCGCGCCTGGCTGGCACGCTTTGCCGACAAGAAGACCACCTTCGACAGCTACCGGAAGGAAGCCGAACGGCTCCTGCTGTGGTCGGTGGTTGAACTCGGCAAACCTCTCTCCTCGCTTACCCACGAAGATCTGCTCGTGTATCAGCGCTTTCTCGCCGACCCTCAACCCGCCGAGCACTGGGTCATGAAAACCGGCCGAAAATGGGCGCGCTCCGAACCCGAATGGCGCCCCTTCGCCGGCCCTCTGGCCCCTACCAGCCAGCGTCAGGCCATCATTATCCTGAATTCGCTGTTCGGCTGGCTGGTTCATGCAGGTTATCTGGCCGGCAATCCCTTGTCCCTGTCCCGACAGCGCCAGCGCAAGGCCCAGCCACGCATCACCCGCTACCTCGATCAGGACTTGTGGCAGGCGGTCAAAACCAGCATTGACAGCATGCCCCGGGAAACAGACCGGGAGCGCCAGCACTATTTTCGCGTGCGCTGGCTGTTTTCACTGCTCTATCTCACCGGGATGCGCATTTCGGAGGTCATCGGCAACACTATGGGCGGCTTTTTTGGCCGCACGGACACGGACGGCGAACAGCGCTGGTGGCTGGAGATCGTCGGCAAGGGCGACAAGACGCGAATTCTTCCGGCCACCGCCGAGCTCATGATTGAGTTGGCCCGCTTTCGCCGCGAAAACGGCCTGACACCCTATCCACTGGCCGGCGAATCGACGCCGCTTCTTTTGCCGATTGGCAGCAAACAGCGCGCCATGACCCGTAGCGCGGTGCATCTGATCGTCAAGCAGGTCTTTGAAAGCGCGGCGCGGCGCATCGAAGACGACGGCAGGATTGAATCCACCGAGCGCGCCCAACGGCTGCGCGCCGCGTCGGCGCACTGGCTGCGCCACACGGCGGGATCGAACATGCTGAGCGCAGCAATGGATCTGCGGCATGTGCGCGACAACCTCGGGCACGAGTCGATCTCCACGACCAGCAAATACCTGCATTCCGAAGATGACCGCCGCCACAAGGATACCGAGGAGAAACACCGCCTCGCGTGGTGAAGGACTGAACTACACGTCCGGTGTCGAATCCTGTGCTTGAATCCGCTGCAGGGTGACTTGCTGCAAGCGCTCTTCGGCACGGTTGGCACGCTCGGTTTCGCGGGATAACGCCTTCTCCTGCAAAACCAGCTGCATTTCCAGCGCGTACAACCTGGCGGTATCGGCCGTCCGTGTCTGTGCCAGGGTGCCGGCTTCGGCCTGAAGCTTCTCGACGCTTGCGCTCAATTCGGCGACCCGGGTTTCAAACTGACGAATCGTGGCCAGGCGTTCACGGTTGAGTCCGCTGGCATCAGCGAGTTGCTCCCGCGTTTTGATTTCCTTTGTTTCAATGGCCAGCAGCTTTCCGCGAAACTCCTGAACCTGGGTTGCGTAGTCCTGGCGCAGCCGGTCGGTCTGACGCATCAGGTGCTCCCGCTCTCCGGCAGCGCGCTCCTGCTCCTTGCGGACTTCGTCGATCAGGCGCTCCCGCTCAACACGGGTTTGCTCGCCAAGTTCGCGGATGTGCCCTTCATGTTCCCGCTGAACGCTTTCCAGATGCTCCTTCAGCGCACGCTCGTTGGCCACCATGCGTTCCCGCTGACCAAGCAGGTCATCAATAGTGGCGCGCTGCACATCCAGCGTTTCCCTGACCGACTCCAGCTCTGCCTGCAGCCGGCTGGAATTGGCCTGCTCTGACCGCAACTGGTCCAGCGCTTGCTCGCGCTGGACCTCTGCGTCAACGACACACGTGCGCAACTCAGCCTCCTTCAACACCATCTGGGCCTGTGCCGTCTCTATGCAGGCCGTTGCGGCATCGGCCGATACCTCCCGCAAAGCATCGAAGAGGCTTTTCGCACGCAGCTTGAGCGCCTCGGGCCACTCCTGGAAAAGCAGGTCCTCGCCGGCACGCGCTGCAGTCATGTGTGCCTCGCGCCAGCGCCGCATATGCGCCGTCACGATTCGGGTCGAACCTTGCCCGAGGTGTTCATGAATTTTCAGGTAGGTCACTTTTTCACCGGCCGCCTGAAGATCGTTGCAGGCCTTTTCGACCATTTCGTAAGTGATTGCGCTTGCCATCGTTTTCCAGCCGCCTTGGTTCATTAATTTAATTTTGCATGGATTGTCCATAAATTTGCGCCATTGCGCAATTTAATTGCGCTTATGTAATAAATAATAGTGAGTATCGTTATTATCAGAATTTTTAGCCATATCCGAGCTGCACCTGTAAAATAGAAGAATGCACACATCAAGCCTCATATGCCCTCCTGCGCCCTGACTGTTGATCCAGACCAAGCCGGACATTGGTTTGCCGGCTTGCCTGAAGCCCTCATCGGTGCAAACGGGACCCAGCGCGGCCTGCCGACGACGAACTCCCTGGGGGCTGACAACGATGTGCAGGCCATCCTGATATGGTTGAGTACCAAAGCCAAAAACAACCACACCCGACGGGCCTATCTGCTTGAAATAAGACGCTTTCTGGCATTCATGGTGTGGATTCGCGGGCGGGCGATTTCGAGTGCCACCGACGGTGATCTCGAAGCTTTCCGGGTCTGGCTCACGAACCCGGAATTACCCACGCAAGGCTGGCCTGCCGATTACCTTCCGTTCAAGCTGATGGAAACCCCACCGGGTTCCGGCTTGCGGGTGCTGCAGGGGCTGGCCATCGGCAGTCGCCAACGGGCCGACAGCACTATCAAGGGCTTTTTCAAGTACCTCCATGAAGGTGGCTACCTGGCCATGAATCCTTACCTGCGCCTGGGTAAGCTGACCGGAGAGGAAATCAGCCAGGAGGCCTTGCAGAGCCTGGCGTTGACGCCCGAGGCTTACACCCGTCAGCAACGACAGGAGGCCATCGCCCGGGATAACAGCAAGGCAGACAAGGCGTTTTCGCCAGATATGTGGCGGTGGCTGACAGGCTTTCTCGATGCACCCGAAAACGACTGGCGGATTCCTGATCCGGGCGAGACTGGCAAACGAGACGACATGCCTCCCCTACCCCGCTGGCCCATTGAGCGCCAGGAAAGACTCCGCTGCATGCTGCTTTTTGGTTACGCCTCGGCCGGGCGCCGCGCCGAACTTGCCGAGACAACAATGAACGCAGTTGTTCGAAGCGGTCAGCGCTGGGTCTGGAAGGTTGTTGGCAAGGGAAGAAAAGCCGTCGACGCGCCCGATCGCGTGACACTGAATGAAGCGGCGATGAATGCCTTGATGCGTTACCGGATCGCCCGAGGATTACCTGCCTACCCGGACAGCACAGAGAAGGACGTACCGCTGATTGCCAAGCTGACGCCTCTGCGCATCCGTAAAAATCGCCAGTTAGCGACCGGACCCGGCGTCAGCGCCGATCATCTGAACAAGGAACTGCAACGCTATTTTCACTACGCCGCGCCCTTTGCTGGCCAGGTCGACCCGGAATGGGAAGCGCACTTGCGCCGCGCAGCCTCCCACGCCTTGAGGCACACCCGCGGCACGCATTTTGCGCTTGCCAACATTCCCATCGCCACCACAGCGGATCAACTGCGCCACAAGGATCCCAGGACCACGGCCAACTACTATGTACATATCCAGGACGAAGAGCGCGCGCAAAGCGTCGATGCTGTGGATGAGCACATAAACCGCTGATGTGGAAATGCTCTGCAAGTTGGTCCTCATCACTTAAATAGGGACTTTGAGCCCTTGAGAGAACGACCATAGTCCGGCACAAGCCGTAGTCAGTGCTAAGATCATCGCCTTCTCAAAAAAAGCATCGGTATTTTCAATGGTTGAATCAGACAAGAGCGTAGCTCCCGCACAGACCGCAAAGGGTTTGCTCTCGGAGCTTCAAGGCGCCTTCCCGGTTTTTCATGATTTCCTGCCGTTGGCTATCGGCATCGACAAGCAACTCTTGCTGCTGCGGCCTGATCTCAGCAAGAAAGTGCTGAGATCCACCCTCGGTATGCACACTCGCTCAGTGCCCTACCTCAAGGTGCTGCAAAACGCGGCGACACGCTTTAACCTGGATGGCAGCCCGGCCGATGCAGTGAGTGCAGAACACAAGGCTCTGGCGGCACAGACACTACGCGAGCATTTCAAGCAACTGGCAGCCAAGCGCAAGGAAAAAGAAGCCGAGAAACAAGCCGCCGCCGCTGCCGAGGCAGCAGAGCGCGAACGCGCAGAAAAACTGACCAAGCTTTCCGAGAAATTCTCCCGCCGGTAAATTCCGGCCAGGGCTAGCTCGTTTTGTTTGGGGCTATCGGCTCCCCTCTATGCAAAAAGCCGGCTCTTGCAGCCGGCTTTTTGCATAGTCGCCATCTTTCACAAACAGCGACGACGAACTACGCGGCCTTTTTACTGCGGGTCGCCGAGACTGAGCTGGCGATTGCCGCATGGTTGGCGTTGGCCATATCGGAAAGCTGTTGAGCAGTTTTTGCCATGCTCTCGCAAACGCTGTTCGTGACAGCAATCAAGGATTTGCTTGCTGCAGCGCTGACATCCGAATTCAAGGGGCTCGCTTTCATGAACTTGTCGAAACTGCTGGAGAAGTTCTTCTTGAACGAGACCATCTCGCGATCCAGGAGCGCCAAAAGCTCTTCATTATTCTTGAAGGTGATGTCGCAGAAGTCACGGGTGTAGTCCAGCGATTGACTAATCAACGGCTTGCTCAGTTTCGAGGGAAAGGACAGCAGATCCTCGGGGGTCTTCACGTTCATCAACGCACGTGTGTTGGACACGGTGTTTTCCAGAAGGGAGCGGGCAGAACTGGTATTGAGCTCGGTCAGCCGCTCGGTCGCTTCGAATGCGTAGTGTGCGAGGGATGTAATGGTTTCAAAACCGACATCGCTGGTCATCGAAAACGGATTGTTGATTACAAACATCATTGACTCCTTTTGATTGAATCTACAAAACAATACCTGCTAGCTTGACCTGAGCGATGAAGATCGGGGCATCATTAACCTTGCAGTCTTGCTGGAGCACCTCCGGCTTGCCGTCTTGTCGGACAGCGGTGCATCACGCTGATCCTGCTCCTTGAAGAAGTGCAGGCACGCGCCTCCTGCAGCCTTGGCGCCATACATGGCGAGATCGGCATGCCTTATGAGGGTTTCAATATCCCCTCCCCCAGCCGGATAAATGTCAGCCCCCAGACTTGCATTGATGGAGAAATGCTTCTTTTCAAAGGTGGTGCCGGTGGCAAATACACTCAACAACTTGCCAAGAACCGTCTGGACATCCTCCCGATGTTGAATATCCAGCAAAATGAGTGCGAACTCGTCACCGCCCAGACGGGCCACGGTGTCCTGGTCGCGAACGCTATTGCGCATATGCTCGGCGGCCGCGCACAAAACGGCATCGCCAGCAGCATGGCCGTGGTTGTCGTTGATTGCCTTGAAGCCGTCCAGATCGACAAACACGACAGCAAAACCGGCGTTCTTGCGTGATGCCATGAACAAGGCCTGGCCCAGCCGATCCATAAAGAGATTCCTGTTTGGCAAGCCGGTCAGCGCGTCGTGATTGGCCTCGTGCTGTAGTCGCAACAGGGTGCTGCGTAAAGGTTCGTCCAGTTCCCGACTCGTTGCAACAAAATGGGTTGCCTTGCCCTGCCGGTTCATGAAGGGACGAATATGCTTGTCTTCATTGAAGATTTCACCGTTCTTGCGCCGGTTGAAGAAGACTGCGCGGAAATCATTTCCGCTTTTTACCGTTGCCCAGAGATGCTTGTAGAAGTCGGCATCGTGAAGACCCGATCTCATGATTCTGGCGGGCTGTCCAAGCACTTCGTTGCGCGAATAGCCGCTGATCCGCTCAAAGGCCGCATTCACATAGCAAATAGTACCTTCTGTGTCGGTCACGATCACCATGTCGCTCTTCACCTCGGCGGCAGCCATCAGTGATTCCAGCTCCCTGTCCTGCCCCAGGTGCTGAGTGGCGCGGAAAAGACTCAGGAGAATGAAGTGGTGCCGCTCAACACTGACTCTTCTGACCGAAACGGTCAGAAGAAGACTTCCACCCGTGGTCGTATGTCCATTGAGATTCAACTGCAAGGCCTCCTGCTCCCAGAAGGTAGCGAAGGCAAGGTTGTAACCAGGTGTTTTTTTGCGCAGGGGCAAGGATGGGAGCAGTTTCGCGACATCGCATCCATCCAGCTCACCTTTTCTGCAGTTGAAAAGTAGCTCCATGGACGGATTGCAGAATCTGACGACACCATGCTTGTCCAGCAAGACCATCGGCCGCTCTGCATCTGAAGATCTGGATGCAGAGTCTACATCCCCTCTTACGAAGGACAAGTTGCCCTCTCGGAACAAGGCATGCATCGGATCGAGTTTGGTTTCCATCCTTCTGAACCCCTGGCAACGTGGTCTTGTTAAGTACTTATAAGAGCAACACCTTGTCCAAGTTACCGCAGGAGTATTCCGCCAGAAATACTTAAAAACTATTAATTAACCCATAAGTCACACAGATATTTCACAGAAAAATCCTGTTTTTATGACTTTTGAGAAAAATGATAAATATGAAAAATACTTCATATGAATTTCCATACCGACTTTATGTCCAGGCCTTATGTCGTTTCCCACGCGTAGGCAGGAAGCGCTTTTAGAAGGCTACAAGGTCAAGATTAAGGACCGGGAGATGTCATGAAAATACCGGTGATCGGTATTTTTTCTACCCTGAACAGGGTAGTTTCGAAGGGAGCAAACGGTGCGCGCTCGCGGAATTCAGGTTGAAATAAGGCCCTCACGAATCGCGTACTTGGTCAGCTCTGCCACACCATGGAGATTGAGTTTTCGCATGATGTTGCGACGGTGCACATTGACGGTGGTTGGCGCGATGAACAGCACCTGGGCGATTTGCGGGGCCGTCTTGCCTTCGGCCAGCAGGCACAGCACCTCGCGTTCGCGCCGGCCCAGACGGCTGTCCTTGGACGGACCACGGGGAGCCCTTTCGTCACGTCGGGTGGCGTCGACGAGTGTCGCGGCGGCTTCTGGGCAAATATAGGTCTTGCCCTGGGCGACGTTCTTGATGGCGCGCACCAGTTCATCACAGGCTGCGGACTTGGCCACATAGCCCAGGGCACCAGCCGACATCATTTCAAGCACAAAGCGCTTGTAGACAAATGCCGACAAACCAACGACCTGCACCTTTGTGTGATGGGCAAGCAGCTCACGGGTAGCTTCAATACCACTGATGGTGGGCAGGCTGACATCCATGACCACCACGTCGGGTGACAAGGCCAGTACCAGCTCCTCAACTTCTCCCCCATCACTTGCTTCACCCACAACCTCGATGTCGGGAGTTCTTTCCAACAGGGTTCGCAGAGCCTCTCGGATCATTACGTGATCGTCAACCAACAGCACTCGAATACTCATTTCTGCCACTCCTGTGTAATGCGTTGGTCTGCGTTGGTCGTGGTTCCCTGCAAGGGAACGTTAAGGGTTACAGAGGTGCCGTCGCCGGGGATGCTGCGGACACCTACCGTTCCATCCAGGTAACCCAGACGCTCACGCAAGCTGAGGAGCCCGAAGCGTGGCCCACCGTTAGTGACGGGCAACGCATCGATGTCAAAACCGACACCCGCATCACTGACTTCGACGATCAGGCGCTGGCCATTTTCCACTTTCGCACTGATCGTCGCAGCAGTCACTTTGGCGTGCTTGACAACGTTGATCAGCAGTTCGCGCACAGCCCGGAACAGCGTCGCACCCACGGCAGGATCCAGCGGCTTGGCGGCGCCGTCATCCTCGATGTGCACCTCGAGCTTGTAGACGTAGCGAATCTCGTCAGCCAGCCACTCAAGCGCCGAAACCAGTCCAAGATCGTAGAGCATCGGTGGACTCAGCTTGAAGGACATGGTTCGCAAGGTCCGCACGGCCTGCTCAACCACGGTCAGGCTGTCGTCCAGCGCCTGACGCTGGGCGGCAGACAGATCCATCGCGCCCAGCGTAGACAGTTTCAGCTTGATCACCGCGATCAGTTGCCCAAGATCGTCGTGCAGATCCTGCGCCAGCAGGCGGCGTTCCCGTTCCTCCGCCATGGCCAGAGCGGCGGCGAGTGCCCGAAGCTTTTCGGAACGCTCGCGCAACTCCCGCTCCCGTTCGTGCGCTTCGTCGAGGTTGCTGCTGGTCACCCGCGCAGTTTCAGCTGCCACACGGCTTTCAGTGATGTCTGTGTAAGTCATGATGACGCCACTGATCCGCGTCTCCTCGGTGCGATAAGGCATCACGCAGCGGAGATACCAACGCCCCTGTTCTGTCTGGAATTCAGACTGTATCGACACCGCATTCACAAGCACCTTTTCTGCCACCTCGATCAGGTCGGCACCGCCAAAGGACGAAGAAAAGTTGCGGATCGGCCGGCCGATGTCGCTGGGAATAAAATTGAACAGCTTCTGTGTAGCTGGCGAAAACCATTTGATCCGGAACTCCAGGTCCAGGCAGATCGTGGCGATGTCACTGCTGGCCAGCAGGTTCTCGAGATCGTCGTTGGAAATCTCCAGTTCATGGAGTTTCGCCTGGAGCTGCTGATTGACCGTGGTCAGTTCCTCATTGAGCGACTGCAGCTCTTCCTTGGAGCTTTCCAGCTCTTCGTTGAGGGATCTCAACTCCTCGTTGACGGAAACCACCTCTTCGTTGGAGATGGTGAGATCCTCATTGGAGACCTCAAGGCACTCGATCGTACTCTGGAGATCGTCGCGGGTCGCCCGCAAATCATCCTCGAGCTGGCGAACCAGCGCCCCTTCAGCGCTTTTGTCTCCAGGGATCAGGGCGGGCTTCGGCTCACGCTGAAAAACCACCAGAAACAGGGCTCCCAGATCCCCCCCCGGAGCAGGAGTGACCGTCACCTGCAGGGGCTCAAAGCCGTCGCCACGTTTCATGCGCGCATCGGCAACCGTGACCGGTGCATCCCGCAAGGCGGCTTCGCGCAGCGCGGAACGCACCCGGGAACGCAAGCCATCACGCACCATGGCCAGCAAATCCTGAGTCGGCGTTCCCCGCGGACGAACCAGGAACTCTTCGGTCGGGCCACAAAAGTACAGCGCTTCGTAATTGCTGTTGACCAGCACGGAGGCAGGCGCGAAGCGATCAAGGATCAATTGCTGGGCGATGCTGCTCGCCTGGGTCAGACGTGGCGCGCTGCGTGGCGATGTGAATGGGCTACCGGCACGCACTTCGCCGGCTTGCGGCGTCAAGGCTGGCGCAATACTGCGTGCCCTGCCCTCGCGCCGGTAAATGCGCCACGTTGCGGATATCGTCTTGAAAAGCTCGTTATGCCCGCCAATCGACTCGGCACTCCCCAGAAAAAGGCAGGCCTCTGGCCGCAAGGCAAAATGAAAGATGCCGATGATGCGGCGCTGGATCTCGGGCTCCAGGTAAATCAGGACATTCCGGCAACTGATCAAGTCCACCCGCGCAAAAGGCGGGTCGGCAAACAGGTTCTGAACGCCGAAGACAACCGCCTCGCGCAGCGTCTGGCTGACCTGGAAGCACTGATGGTCCGGGACTTCCACGAAGTAGCGGCGCAGCCGTGCCGGCGAAATCTGCGTGGCAATCCCCATCGGATAACGACCGCGACGGCCTATCTCCAGCGCTTCGTCACTGGTGTCGGTAGCAAAAATCTGTACAGGGCACGTCTTGCGCGCCTGGCGCAGATTGTCGAGCACCAGCATGGCCATCGAGTAGGCCTCTTCTCCGCTCGATGTCCCCGGAATCCAGATGCGGATCGGCTCGTCCCGATTCTTGCCGGCCACGAGCGGAGCAATGACCTCCGTCTCAAGGATTTTCCAGGCTTCGGCGTCCCGGAAAAACTCCGTTACGCCAATCAGCAGGTCACGAAACAGTGCGTCGACCTCACCTGGTTCATTTTTCAGGACCTGTGCATAGTCGGCCTCGTGCAGCACACCGCGCAAACTCATCCTGCGCTGGATTCTCCGTCGCAAGGTGCCGCGCTTGTAGCCTGAAAAATCGTAACCGCGCTGTCCCTTGACGATGGCGAGCATGTCCAGCAATGCACTGCCGCCACTGCCTTCCTGAGTGGGTGACTCCGGGCTTGTGGCGTAGGGGTGCCGGGCATAGCGCACCAGCACCTCAGGCATTTTCTCTACCGGCAACACGTAGTTGGTCATGCCGGAGCCGATCGCACTGCGTGGCATCCCGTCGAACTGGGCTGTCGCCGGGTCTTGAACAAGCACAATGCCACCATTGGCAGAGATGGTTTTCAGACCCAGCGTACCGTCGGTTCCCGTGCCTGACAACAGAATGCCGATAGCCCTGGCACCACAGTCATCGCCGAGCGTTTGAAAGAGGTGGTCAATCGGTAATCTGGGGCGCTGCAGGTTGCTGCGTGCGATGAGGACCACGCAGCCCTTGCGCACTTCGATGTCCTTGTTCGAAGGCGACACGTACACGTGATTCGCCTCGAGCAGCATTCCGTTCTCGGCTTCCTTCACCGGCATGCTCGTGCACTTGCCGAACAGCTCTACCGCCAGGCTGGCAAAACTTGGATCCAGGTGCTGAAGAACCACAAACGCAATGCCGGTATCGGCAGGCATCACCCTGAACAACTTGCGAATGGCGTCATAGCCCCCTGCAGAAGCGCCGATCCCGGCGACACATGGCCCTGAAGAGGAAGGCTCCTGAAAGGATGGCTCTAAAGAATCGGGTCTTGCATTCTTGGTATCGATGCTGTGGGCGCTCTTGACGCGACGCCTGGGAATAGCTTTGGCAGGCAAAATACTCACTCTCACAATTCGCTCAGCACCCTCGCTCGCATGAGTACAGATGCGAGCAGTTCCCGACTCTCTGATGCCGGGGTCTTTATTGGTAAGTTTCGGACACTTTCCAGAATCGCGCAAGCGTGTTAAACAAGTCCTTGGCGACAATCGAGGCGAGCTAACGGAAAACGAAATTTTATTTTTACCGCCACTGTCAAGTGACGTAGTTCCATATAAAAATCAGACAACTCATCGAGTGAGTTCAAAGCTGGCGCCGATAGCCGCAGGGTACTCCTTTCGGCGACAGGACAAGCTGCCAGAGTTGATTGACGCGGGCCCGGAAGCTGCCTGCACAGGCCAGCAGGTAAAAGCGCCACATACGACGAAAGCGCTCGCCGTAACGGGGAGCAAAGGAAGGCCACGCCTGCTCAAAGCGCTCATGCCAAGCCAGCAGAGTGGGATCGTAGTCGGCACCGAAATGCTGCACATCCTCAATGAGAAATCCTTGCTCGCAAGAATCAAAAATCTGGCTCAGTGAAGGCAATTCGCAATTGGGAAAAATATGGCGATCGATCCAGGGATCGGTCGGGATCCGGCCAGCGTTTCTGCCAATTGTGTGCAAAAGAAATACCCCGTCGTCACTCACGCTACGCCGGACCATCTCGAAAAAGCCCTGGTGGTTCTTGCGCCCCACGTGCTCGAACATGCCCACAGAAGCAACCCGCTCGAAGCGCTGGTGGCCACTGCGATTGAACTCCCGGTAATCCTGCAAACGAAACTCGACCGGCAAACCGGCACAGCGGAGGCTGCCATGCTCGGCCTGCTCGCGTGAAATGGTCAGGCCCAGGCATTGCACGCCATAGTTCTCTGCCGCGAACTTCATGAGGCTGCCCCAACCGCAACCGATATCCAGCAGACGCATTCCCGGCTGTAGTCCGAGTTTGCGGCAGATGAGGTCGAGCTTGGCGGTCTGCGCGGCCTCAAGGGAGTTGG
>JAVEXE010000027.1:0-6490 GCA_034004105.1 Azonexus sp.
TCAAGCAACAAGACTCTGTCGTTTGAGCGCAGCAATGGTCGCTGGTTGATCAAGGAAGAAAAAGCACGCTGATGTTTAAATCGAAGTTGGTGCTGCCTAGCCTGTTAGGGCTGGCAGCCCTGGCGCTGAGCGCCTTCCTGATCCTACGACCAGATACCCCGGCAGCCTCTCCGGTGCCGCCATCCAGCGAAGCTGCCGCTTTCCCGACTTTGCCAACTACGCCAGTGGATAGCGCATCTGCCAGTGCTGCCGCGGAGACAGAATCTACCCGTGGCGCCGTCAGTAACGCGGAATCCCGTCTAGCGGAGATATTTCGCCAGATCGAAGTTCGCAATCTTGACGAAGCCCTCAAGCAGACCGACGCACTGCTGGCGCAACATCCTAACTACCGCTTGGCGCATCTCGTCCGAGGAGACCTGCTACTGGCTCGCAGCCACCCGATTCAAGGTTTCGGTGCGATTGCCGGCGCCCCCGAGGAAAAAATCGCCGACCTGCAAGCCGAGGCCTTGCTCAGACTTCGTGGCTACCGCGACAAGCCACCTATTGACTATATTCCGAGTTATCTCTTGCGTCTTCGGCCGGATCAGCGCTACGCGATCATTGTGGATACCGAACGCGCACGCCTCTATCTGTACGAGAACGATAGTGAGGGACGTCCTCGCTTTGTCTCGGATTACTACATCAGCCAAGGCAAGTCAGGGGCAGAAAAGCTGCTGGAAGGCGACAAGAAAACCCCCGTCGGCGTTTATCACGTAACGGCAGACCTATCTGCCCAGAAATTGCCTGACCTTTATGGATCGGGAGCTTTTCCCATTAATTACCCAAACGAATGGGATCGGCGCCATGGCCGAACGGGTAGCGGCATCTGGTTGCATGGCACACCAGCGGACACCTATTCTCGTCCGCCACTGGCGTCCGATGGTTGCGTTGTTCTCACCAATCATGACCTGGACACCCTGCGCAGTTATCTGCAAGTGGGCCTGACACCGGTCATCATCAGTAATCGTATTGAGTGGATATCTCCGGAACAATGGCAACAAGAGCGTGACGAGCTCTCTGCCCGTATCGAAGCATGGCGTAACGACTGGGAAAGTCGTGATACTGAACGCTACCTGAGCCACTACTCACAGAAATTCAAGGCCGACGATCAGGACTATCAGCGCTTTGCCGCCCACAAACGCCAAGTCAATGCCAACAAGACATGGATCAAGCTTGGGCTCGACAATATCGCCATTTTCCGCAACCCCGGAAAAGACGAAGTCGCGGTCGTAACGTTTGATCAGGACTATCGCAGCGACAATCTCAGTAACAAGATGAAGAAGCGACAGTTCTGGGTTAAAGAACAAGGACAATGGAAAATCATCTACGAAGGAGCTGGCTAAGCATGAAACGAATCATCGGCATTTTCGCTGCCCTGACCTTGTCGACCGCAAGTGTCTGGGCCGGACCGACGCTGGAACTGCAAACCAACCTGGGACGGATTGTCGTTGAGCTGAATAGTGAAAAAGCGCCTAAAAGCAGTGCCAATTTCATTCAGTACGCCAAAGACGGTTTTTACAACGGCACCATTTTCCACCGCGTCATTCCCGGCTTCATGATTCAGGGCGGCGGCTTTGACAGCGCGATGAACCAGAAAAAACCACGCGCGCCGATTGAGAACGAAGCACGGAATGGTTTGCGCAATCAGCGCGGCACGCTGGCCATGGCACGCACCATGGACCCGCATTCTGCGACAGCACAGTTTTTCATCAACCACAAGGACAACCCGCCCCTGGACTATCCCAGCCGTGACGGCTGGGGCTACGCCGTATTCGGCAAAGTCACCGAAGGCATGGATGTGGTCGACAAGATCGCCGAAGTCCGCACAGGCAACAACGGCATGCACCAGAACGTACCGCGCACCCCGGTCGTGATTGAAAACGTCAAGATTCTCTCTGAAAAGTAAGGAAAACCCCCAATGATCAAGCTCACCACCAATTTCGGCGTCATCACCCTGGAACTCGATGCGGAGAAGGCACCGAAAACGGTTGAAAACTTCATCGCCTACGTTGAAGCCGGCCATTACGACAACACCATCTTCCACCGCGTCATCAAGAATTTCATGATCCAGGGCGGCGGCATGGACGCTGGCATGAATCAGAAGGCCACCCGCGCCCCCGTCGAAAACGAGGCTGCCAATGGCCTGAAGAACAAGCGCGGCACGATCGCCATGGCACGCACCAACGACCCGCACTCGGCCACCGCCCAGTTCTTCATCAACGTGGTCGACAATGATTTCCTCGACTTCCGTGCGCCTTCCGGTCAGGGCTGGGGTTACTGCGTTTTCGGCCAGGTCACCGAAGGCATGGACGTGGTCGACAAAATCCGCGCCGTACGCACTGGCAACAAGGGCTTCCACCAGGATGTTCCAGTTGAAGACGTGATCATCGAGAAGGCCGAAGTCGTTTGATCCTCTTCGCCTCAGATGTCCATTTGTCGCCCCGGGCAACCGGGGCGACACAATTGTTCATCGACTTTCTCTCCGGCCCGGCACGTCAGGCCAATGCGCTTTATCTGCTCGGCGATTTGTTCGAAGCCTGGGTTGGTGACGATGATCTCGACGACCCGTATCACCAAAAAATCGTCGCCGCCCTGCGGTCGACCGCAGCATCCGGCACAAAAATCAGTGTCATGCACGGCAACCGGGATTTCCTGCTAGGTGAAGTTTTCGCCCAGGCCGCCGGGGTACGCTGCATTTCCGACCCCTATATCCTGTCGACCGCAGAATGGCAGTTTGTTCTCTCGCACGGCGACGCCCTCTGTCTCGATGATACCGAATACCAGCAATTTCGCGCCCAGGTTCGCGACCCTGCTTGGCAAACCGAATTCTTGCGCCAGCCGCTTGCCACCCGCCGCGCTATTGCCGCACAGATGCGTTCGGCCAGCGAAAAACACCAGCGGGCCAAGCCCCAGCCTTATACCGATCTCTCGCCCGATGCGACCGATGATTTTCTGCGTCAACACGGCTACGCAACTTTCATCCACGGCCACACGCACCAACCGGCAACCCACGACCACATCGTTGACGGGATACACATCGAACGCTGGGTTCTCGCCGACTGGCACGAAGACCAAGGCGAATACCTGATCTGGGACGGCGAAAAACTGTCGCGCCAGACGCTACAAAATACCCCCTGACATCGTGTCGACCGCAAGCAAAGCGCTGGAAATCCTGCGTAATGTTTTTGGCTACCCCGCCTTTCGTGGCGCGCAGGCCGAAATCATCGGCCACGTCGCCCAGGGCGGTGATGCACTGGTGCTGATGCCAACTGGGGGCGGCAAAAGTCTCTGCTATCAGATCCCCGCCCTGCTGCGCCCCGGCTGCGCCATCGTCGTTTCCCCCCTGATCGCCCTGATGCAGGACCAGGTCGATGCCTTGATCCAGCTTGGCGTCAAGGCCGCTGTCCTCAACTCCACACTGGACTGGCGGGCGGCTCAAGCTGTCGAACAGGCCATTTTTTCCGGCAAGCTCGACCTCGTCTATATTGCCCCCGAGCGCCTGCTGCTGGAGCGCACGCTGGCGATGCTCGATTCCCTGGACGAAGCGGGCAAGCTCGCGCTCTTTGCCATCGATGAAGCCCATTGTGTTTCGCAGTGGGGCCATGATTTCCGCCCGGAATATCTGCAGCTCTCCGCACTGCATGAACGCTATCCGCGTATTCCCCGCATTGCCCTGACAGCGACCGCCGATCAGGCGACCCGCAGTGAAATTTTGCAACGCCTGGGCCTGAGCGAAGCGCGCGTTTTTCTCTCAAGTTTTGACCGTCCCAATATTCGCTACACAGTCGTGGAAAAGGACAACGCCAAGAAGCAGTTGCTCGGTTTTCTTGCCGGACGCAAAGGGCAGGCAGGCATTGTCTATTGCCTGTCGCGTAAGAAGGTTGAGGAAACGGCCGAATGGCTGACCACCCAAGGCTATCCGGCCCTGCCTTACCACGCTGGCCTGCCGGTCCAGGAACGCGCCGCCAACCAGCGCCGATTCCTGCGTGAAGACGGGCTGATCATCTGCGCGACGATTGCCTTTGGCATGGGCATCGACAAGCCCGACGTGCGTTTTGTCGCCCACCTCGATTTGCCCAAAAGTATCGAAGCCTATTATCAGGAAACCGGGCGGGCGGGCCGGGATGGCGAACCTTCGGAAGCCTGGATGGCCTATGGCATGCAGGATGTTGCCCTGCAACATGCCCGCATCGCGGACTCAAACGCCAACGAAAACCAGAAAATCCTCGAGTCGCAACGCCTAACTGCGCTACTCGCCTACTGCGAAGCCCCACGCTGTCGCCGCCAGGTACTGTTGAACTACTTCGGCGAAGAACGTCAGCCCTGCGGCAACTGTGACGTCTGCGCCGAGCCGCCCGAACTCTGGGATGGCACGCTCGCCGCCCAAAAGGCGCTGTCGGCCATTTATCGCACCGGAATGCGCTTTGGCGTCAGCCATCTGATCGACGTCCTGCGCGGCAAGGTAAGCGACAAGATCCGTCAGTATGGCCACGACAAACTACCGACTTTCAGCGTCGGCAATGATCTCGACGAATACGCCTGGAAAAGTGTTTTTCGTCAACTGGCCGCCGCCGGCCTGATCCATGTCGACATGGCCGAACATGGTGCGCTACAACTCACCAACGACGCTCGCGAGGTACTCAAAGGACAACGCCGGGTACAACTGCGCCGCCCGGTCAAACGCAAATCAGCAATGCCGCGTAGCAGCAGCACCGCTGTCGTCAGCGAACTGGCGCCTGCCGACGAAGCCTTGTTCCAGATTTTGCGCAAATGGCGCGCCGAAACCGCCCGTGAGCAGGGTGTTCCGGCGTACGTCATCCTCCACGACAAGACCCTGCGCGAACTCGCCGAATGCCGCCCAGTCAGCCACGGCCTGCTGGCCGGCATTTCCGGCATGGGCAGCGCGAAGATCGAGCACTACGGCGAGGAACTCCTGCAAATCATCCGTAACGCCTGAGTGGGCGTCACTCAGTGATGCCGGCTCCCGCTGCGGTGTTTTTGCGGTCCCCCGGGTTTTTGCGGCGATTTTGCTGCCACGGGACGGGACGGCTGAGGCTTGCGTGCGCCGCGCGGGGGCTGAACCGGTTTGGGTTTGGCGACAGCTGACTGCTCAAAGCCCGCAATGACCACCCGCTCCAGATTGCGCTTGATCAGTTTTTCGATGTCTTTCAACTGCGCCCGCTCGTCATGGCAAACCAGGGAAACCGCCTCGCCCGTCATGCCGGCACGCCCGGTACGACCAATCCGGTGCACATAGTCTTCGGGCACATTGGGCAATTCGTAGTTGATCACATAGGGCAAGGCGTCAATATCGATGCCACGCGCCGCAATGTCGGTCGCCACCAAAGCCACCAGCTTGCCTTCCTTGAACTCGGACAAAACCCGGGTTCGTGC
Organism: Azonexus sp.; assembly: GCA_034004105.1. Taxonomy (GTDB): domain Bacteria; phylum Pseudomonadota; class Gammaproteobacteria; order Burkholderiales; family Rhodocyclaceae; genus Azonexus. The sequence continues at coordinate 5,434 of JAVEXE010000027.1, forward strand.
GCCCTGCGACTTGTCGCCATGAATCGCCGCCGCCTTGATGCCCGCCTTGTCGAGGGTACGCGCCAGCGCGTCGGCGCCGTGCTTGGTCCGGGCAAAAACCAGAACCTGATGCCAGCCGTGCGACTGGAACAGGTGGCAGAGCAATTCCTTCTTTTTCTCGCGGTCGGTTTCAATGACCTTCTGCGTCACCATCTCGGTTGCCGTATTGCGCGGTGCCACATCGATCGAAACCGGCTGGTGCAGCAAGCTGCTGGCCAGTTCGCGGATTTCCGGCGAGAAAGTAGCCGAAAAAAGCAGGTTCTGCCGTTGCTTGGGCAAAAGCGCGATGATCTTGCGGATATCGCGGATGAAGCCCATGTCGAGCATGCGGTCGGCTTCGTCGAGCACGAAAATCTCGATCCCGGACAGGTCAACCGTACGTTGCTGGACGTGGTCAAGCAAACGTCCCGGCGTCGCCACCAGGATGTCGACGCCGCGGCGCAGGTTGGCAATCTGGGGATTGATGCCGACACCGCCAAACACGGCCAGCGAATTGACCGGCAGATACTTGCCGTAAGTCCGCACACTTTCCTCCACCTGGATGGCCAGTTCGCGTGTCGGCGTCAGCACCAGCACCCGCGGGGTTTTGGCGATCCGTGTGAGCCGGTCATTGGCCCCGCTGGCCAGCCGGTGCAGGATCGGCAGGGTAAACCCCGCCGTCTTGCCGGTACCGGTCTGGGCGGTCGCCATCAGGTCGTGCCCCGCCAGTACGGCAGGAATGGCCTGCTGCTGGATGGGGGTCGGTGTGTCATAGCCCTGTTCGGCAACAGCACGCTGGATATCGGCCTGCAGGCCGAGTTCGGAAAACAACATGGGAAAACTCCAGTAAATCGACGATGCCACTACCGCGGTGATGGATGCGGCTTCAGTGTGCGCCTTCGATGTAGTAATCGATACGACCGCGCGGGGCGAGGTATTCGACCATTTCCAGCGGGATTTTCGCTGGGTTGATAGCGCTCTCGATCTTGACGTCGGCCTCGCGCAGATCGAGCAACAAGGCTTCGCTCCGCGGCACATC
>JAVEXE010000027.1:6590-16645 GCA_034004105.1 Azonexus sp.
CCAACCATGCGTCCGACTGTCGACTTGGCCCGACTATAAGACTCAGCCGGACGGCTGGACAAGTCGCGCAGGATGTCATGCACCCCGGTCGCCTCCTGCTCATACAGACGCTCACGCCGGGCCAGCCCTTCCCGCTGCGCCCGAACCTTTTCTGTCCGGTCGCGTTTGCTATCCAGCATGGTCGCCAGCACCGCGGCAGAGAAGTCCTCCTCCGGCGGCGCTTCCGGCGCTTCCGGTAGCGGCTGGGCGGTGCTACGCGCCGGGTCCCATTCGATTTCCTTGATCCCGAGACTGCGCAAAACCTTGATCTGGTCGCTACTGGTCAGGCGGAAACGATTGAGCAGGAAAGGATGATCAAGCCAACCCAGACCAGTGATCGAAATGAAAACACCGGGTTGCAGGCGGTCGACCGTAACTTTTTGCATCATCCTGACAGCAAGGCCAGACCCCGCTCAAGATCGGCCTGCAAGTCTTCGACCGCCTCAAGGCCCACGGCAATGCGCAGCAAGCCCTCGTTGATCCCGGCCGCCTGACGCGCTTCCGGCGTGATCCGGCCATGGGTGGTCGAGGCTGGATGGGTGATGGTAGTCTTGGTGTCGCCGAGATTGGCGGTAATCGACAACAGGCGACAGTGGTCAACCACCGTCCAGGCTTCATCCCTTTCGCCCTTGACCTCAAAGGCGACAATTGCGCCACCGGACTTCTGTTGCGTCTTTGCCAGTTCATATTGCGGGTGCGATGGCAGGCCCGGATAAAACACCCGCGCCACTTTCGGATGTTGCTCCAGCCAGGCGGCAAGGCGAGCGGCATTGGCCGCCTGCGCCTCAACCCGCAATTTCAGGGTTTCCAGCCCCTTGAGCAGCACCCAGGCATTGAAGGCAGACAGCGTCGGCCCGGCAGTACGCAGATACTTGAAGACTTCTTCGGTCAGTTTCTTCGGCCCGCAGACCGCACCGCCAAGCACCCGTCCCTGACCATCGATATATTTGGTTGCCGAATGCACCACCAGATCCGCACCCATTTCCAGCGGCTTTTGCAGGATGGGGGTGCAGAAGCAGTTATCCACGGCCACCAGGATGCCATGGGCGTGGGCGATTGCGGTCAACGCCCGGAGATCAGCAATTTCAGTCAGCGGATTGGAGGGCGTTTCGAGGAAGAACAACTTTGTTTCCGGGCGGATCGCGGCTTCCCAGGCTGCCGGGTCGGTATGCGAGACGAAGGTGGTCGTAATGCCGGTACGCGACAAAATGTTGTTGAACAACTGCACCGTCGCGCCAAACAGGCTGTTCGAGGCAACGATATGGTCACCCTGTTTGAGATGCGAGAGACACAGGGCCATGATCGCCGACATGCCGCTTGCCGTCGCCACGCAATCCTCCGCCCCTTCGAGCGCAGCCAGACGCTCCTCGAACATGGTCACGGTCGGGTTGGAAAAGCGGGCGTAAACGTTGCCTTCCTCTTCTCCGGAGAAGCGCTTGGCTGCCTGCGCGGCACTGCCGAAGACAAAGCTTGAAGTCAGGTACAGCGCTTCCGAGTGCTCGCCGAACTGGCTACGTTCCTGCCCCGCACGAACCGCCAGTGTTTCCGGCTGATAGCTGAAGTCCGTCATCAGTCCTGCCCACCGTTACTCAAGCCCAGCACCATTTGCTGCGAAGAACGACCATCATCACCGTCGTCATTCTTGTCTTCGTTTTTCGCGGGCTTCTTGCTGCGTTTTCCTTCCACCGCGTCCAGATAGTAATCGTCAATGTCCCCGGTGATGTAGCAACCATCAAAACATGAGGCGTCGAAAACCGTGAGATCGGCGCGCAACTTGGTGATCGACTGCTTGAGGGCTTCGATGTCCTGATAAACCAGCGCGTCGGCACCAATTTCTGCCGCAATCTGGGCATCCGTGCGCCCGGTAGCAATCAACTCGACACGGGTTGGCATGTCAATCCCATATACGTTGGGATAACGAACCGGTGGCGCAGCAGAGGCGAAGTACACCTTGGTCGCGCCAGCAGCACGGGCCATTTCGACAATCTCGCGGCTGGTGGTGCCACGAACGATGGAGTCATCGACCAGTAGGACGCGCTTGCCCTTGAATTCCTGGCCTACGGTATTGAGTTTCTGGCGCACCGATTTCTTGCGCATCGCCTGGCCGGGCATGATGAAAGTCCGCCCAACGTAACGATTCTTGACGAAGCCTTCGCGGAAGGGAATATTCAGGACATGCGCAAGCTGCATCGCCGATGGCCGGCTGGAATCGGGGATGGGAATGACCACATCGATTTCGTCGACCGGAATCGTCTCGCGTACCTTGTCCGCCAGCAATTCACCCATCGCCAGACGGGCTTCATACACTGGAACACGGTCGATGACGGTATCGGGACGAGCCAGATAAACGTACTCGAAAATACACGGCGCATACATCGGCTGCTGCGCACACTGGCGGCTGTGCAGCTGATGGTTGAAATCGATGAAGACAGCCTCACCCGGCTCGATGTCACGCACGACCTGAAAACCCAGGGTATCGAGCGCCACCGACTCCGACGACACCAGATACTCGGTGCCTTCCGGCGTCTCGTTCTGGCCGTAGATCAGCGGGCGAATCCCGTGCGGATCGCGGAAAGCCAGCAGACCGTAGCCAGCAATCAGGGCAACGACCGCGTAGGCGCCACGACAACGGCGATGCACGCCGGCCACCGCCTGAAAAATGCTGTCTACATCCAGTTCGTAACCATGCGCCGCCGATTGCAGTTCATGCGCCAGGACGTTGAGCAGGACTTCCGAATCGGAATTGGTATTGATATGCCGCCGGTCCATGCGGAACATTTCTTCTTTCAACTGTTCCGCGTTAGTCAGGTTACCGTTGTGCCCCAGGACGATGCCAAACGGCGAATTGACATAGAAAGGCTGCGCCTCGGCAAAATTGTAGGCCGAACCGGCGGTCGGATAACGCACATGCCCGATGCCGCAATTGCCCGGCAAAGCCCGCATGTTGCGGGTACGGAAGACATCGCGGACCAGACCCGGTCCTTTATGCAGATGAAAGGTATTCCCCTCGGCCGTGGCAATCCCTGCCGCGTCCTGACCTCGGTGCTGCAGCACCATCAGTCCGTCATAGAGCAACTGATTGACTGGTGTAGTCGCCAAGACGCCAAGTATCCCGCACATAGTAAGTTTCCTGAATTAACTGAATCGAATTCGTTTTGCCAGATCGTCTGGCAGCATGGGTTTGATAGCCAACACTGCCGTCTCCAATGGCGGTGCCAAGGTCGCACCCCGCCACCAAGGCTGGCTCGGTGCCGTAGTCATGCCGCCAATGGCCACCAGCAGAAGCGTCAGCACCGCGCCGCGGGCCAGACCGAAAAACATGCCCAGCAAGCGATCCGACAAGGACAGGCCCAGCGCACGAACCGCCTTCTGGATCAGCATGCGGATCAAGGCCATACCCACCAGCACCGCAAAGAAAATCAGCGCACAACCAATCAAGGCCCGCAGCGTGGGGTCTTCGACGCCGCCTGCGACCACTGCGCCAAGTTCGACGCCGTAACTGAAGGCCGCATAAATCCCCAAGCCCCAGGCCGCCAGTGCAATCAACTCGCTCACCATGCCTCGCCACAGACCGAAGGCCAGCGAAAGGACGACGATGCCGATGGCAATGTAATCAAACCCGGTCATGATCTTGGTGCCACCACCCCGGAAACGCCAATGCGCTTCATTTTTTCCAGGGCCTTTTCAGCCGCAGCGCGATTGGCAAAGGGACCAGCGCGAACCCGGGTTTTATTGCCCTGCGGCGAATTGAGCGCTTCGGTGTAAGTCTTGATCCCCAGCTCGCCAAGTTTCTTCTGAAGATTCCTGACGTTGCCATCATTGCTGAAAGCACCGATCAGAATGACATGCTGACTGGCGGCCGCTCCAGTAGCGGTAGACGGGGCCGACTCAACGAACTGGCCTGCGAGTATGGCCGCGGCCCGCTTGGCCTCGCTGGAAACCTCCGGCGCCTTTACCGGCTCGGGCTTCTTCTCTGGCGCAGGCTTGGGTTTTTCTGGTGCTTTCTCTGGCAGTTTTTCCGGCACTTTTTCGATCTGCCGCTCAGGCAACCTATCAACAGGCTTCGGCACCACGACGGGTGGATTCATCGCCACCTCAGGCGGACTCGCCACCGCCCCGACAGACTTATCCGGCACACCATCCAGCGGGACCGCCACCAAAGCCGGGGCAAACGGTTTTTCGTCCTGACCGGGAATGTGAATCGCCACATCCTGAACAGGCGGACGCGGATCATGATCCATCAGCAAGGGCAGCAACAGCGCCACAATCGAAGCGAAGAAAACCGCACCCACCAAGCGGCGGCGTGCACGTTTCTTCAGTTGTTGCTGGGCATCGTTGTCTTGCATGAATCAGGCTTTTCTGCCGAGCGCCTCAAGCGCCCCAGCCACCGTATGGAAAGATCCAAAGGCGACAATTCTATCACTTTCGGCAGCCGCATCCCGCGCAGCCAGCATGGCTTGCTGCGGCGTGTCGTAGCAACGAATTTCGCCGCCCACTGCGGTCGACCGCAATATTTCAGCCAAAACCGCCGCCGTGGTACCACGCGGCCCGGCCAAAGAGGCGAGATGCCAGACATCGACGCGGTCGCGCAGCGGCAACAAGGCGCCGGCAATATCCTTGTCGGCCAGCATCCCCAAGACAACATGCGTCTGATCGAAAAAGCCCATGCTCGACAAATTGTCGGCCAGCACTTTGACCGCCTGCGGATTGTGCCCGACATCCAGCACAATCGCTGGCTTGCCCGGCACCACCTGAAAACGGCCACTCAATTCGGTTTCAATCAGCCCCGGACGGATGGCCTGCATGGTCACCGGCAGACGATCCGCCAGCGCCTCAAGCGCAGCCAGCGCAACACTGGCATTGAGCAACTGCGTGGGACCACGTAACCCCGGATAGGCCAGCGAACGACGCATCACTTGAGCACCGTTGCGGCACCACCAACGCCACTGCAGACGATTCTCCGCTGCCCCTGCGGCGGGTCGCTCAAAACCGAAGTCGCGCCCGAGAAGACGCAAGTCCGCGCCCATTGCCGCTGCATGATCGAGCAGGCGTTGCGGTGGCTGCGGATCGGCGCAGAAGGCAGGTTTGCCAGGACGGAAAATGCCCGCCTTTTCAAAGCCGATCGACTCGCGGTCGGGCCCCAGCCACTCGGTATGGTCCAGGGCAATCGAGGTCACAATGGAAACATCGGGTTCGTAAGCGTTGACCGCATCCAGCCGGCCACCCAAGCCGACTTCCAGCACGGCCGCCTCAACCCCTGCCGCTGCAAATACTTCCCAGGCGGCCAGGGTGCCAAACTCGAAATAGGTCAGCGCGACACCGGAAACCTGGCGCGCAGCTTCAACTTTGGCGAAAGCGGCACACAGGGCTGCATCCTCCACCGGGCGACCATTCAGGCGCACCCGCTCGTTGTAGGCAAGGATGTGCGGCGAGCTGTAACAGCCCACCTTGTAACCCGCACGATCAATGATGGTTTCCAGATAGGCGCAGGTTGAGCCCTTGCCGTTCGTACCGCCAACAATGATCACCGGGCAATGCTGGCTTTGCCCGAGAGCATCCTTGACCTGACGAATACGATCGAGACCCAGCTCGATACCCGCTTGGCCTTTCGGGTGCAGCCCTTCGAGGTGGGCCAGCCAGTCGCTCAGCGTCTTCAAGCGGCAGCCGGCATCTTGAGCAGCAGCGCCAAGGTTCGCGCCACCTGGTCCCGCATCTGACGACGATCAACGATCATGTCGATTGCGCCCTTTTCAAGCAGGAACTCGGCCCGCTGGAAGCCTTCCGGCAGTTTTTCACGCACCGTTTGCTCAATAACCCGCGGACCGGCAAACCCAATCAGCGCATTCGGCTCGGCCATGACCACGTCGCCCACAAAAGCAAACGATGCCGATACGCCACCCATGGTTGGATCAGTCAGAATGGAAATAAATGGCTGCCCAACCTGCGAAAGCCGGGTCAGTGCGGCGGTCGTCTTGGCCATCTGCATCAGGGAAAACAAGCCTTCCTGCATGCGTGCGCCGCCGGAAGCTGTCACGCAGATGAACGGCGTTTTCTGTTCAATGGCAACGTTGACCCCACGCACAAAACGTTCGCCGAGTACCGAGCCCATCGACCCGCCCATGAAGTCAAACTCGAACGCCGCCGCCACCGCCGGGATGGCCTTGATGCTCCCCTGCATCACAACCAGTGAGTCACCCTCACCTGTGTCGCGATTGGCCTCCATCAGACGATCCGGGTATTTTTTTGAATCTTTGAATTTCAAGGTATCCACGGGCAAAACTTCGGCACCGATTTCCACGCGACCTTCGGGATCAAACAACAAATCCAGACGCTGGCGGGCACTCAGGCGGTTGTGGTGACCACACTTCGGACAAACCTGCAGATTGTTCAACAGGTCAGTCGCATACAGCACCGCCTCACAGGCCGGACACTTGCTCCACAACCCTTCCGGCAAATTGCCCCGACGCTGCGGCGCACCCTGCTCGCGCTTGATCTTGGGGGGCAGCAGTTTGGTCAACCAGCTCATTTCTTCACCTCATCCACACCGCGACGAATATCCGCAACCAGCGCCTTGACGTTGGCACAAGCCGTTTCTGCGGTCGACTTCTCGATTTCTTCAATAATGCGGCTGCCGACAACGACCGCATCGGCAAAAGCCGCGATACGCGCCGCGGTCGCTGCATCACGAATGCCGAACCCGACACCGACCGGCAGGCCAGTTTTTTCACGGATCGCGGGCAGCTTTTGTGCCACCGCATCCACATTCAAGGCACCCGAACCCGTAACGCCAGCCAGCGAAACGTAATACACATAGCCACTGGCAATCGTTGCGACCTGGGCGATGCGTTCTGCGGTCGACGTCGGCGCAATCAGGAAAATGGGGTCCATGCCGTTCGCCTTCATCGCGGCACCGAATTTTTCCGCTTCCTCCGGTGGGTAATCGACCACCAGCACGCCGTCGACGCCGGATTGCGCCGCCTTCTCGGCAAAGCGCTCCAGCCCCATGGCCTCAATCGGATTGGCGTAACCCATCAGCACAACCGGCGTCCGATCATCTTCGGTACGGAAAGCGCTGACCAGCTGCAGCACCTTGCGCAAACTCATGCCCTTGGCCAGGGCGCGCTCCGACGCACGCTGGATCGTCGGCCCATCGGCCATCGGGTCGGAAAACGGCACCCCCAGCTCGATCACGTCGGCCCCCGCCTCGACCAGTGCATGCATCAGCGGCAAGGTCATGGCAGCATCGGGATCGCCTGCCGTGATGAAAGGAATCAGCGCCTTGCGGCCTTCGGCATTAAGCCGGTCAAAAGCTTTTTGAATACGTGACATATCAGAACTGAATCCCGGATTTTTCGGCCACGGTATGCATGTCCTTGTCCCCCCGGCCGGAGAGGTTGACCAGTAGAATCTTGTCCTTGGCCAGCGTCGGCGCCAGTTTGGCCGCATAAGCCAGCGCGTGGCTTGATTCCAGCGCCGGAATGATGCCTTCGACGCGGCACAAGGTATGGAAGGCGTCCAGCGCTTCGCTGTCGGTCACCGGCTGGTACTCGGCACGTCCGAGATCCTTGAGCCAGGCGTGTTCCGGGCCAACGCCCGGATAATCCAGCCCCGCCGACACCGAATGCGTCTCGATGATCTGACCGTCCTCATCCTGCAGCAGATAGGTACGGTTGCCATGCAGCACGCCGGGCACCCCTGCGGTCAACGAAGCCGAATGGCGGCCAGTTTCCATGCCATCGCCGGCAGCTTCAACGCCAATCAGACGTACGCCCTCGACATTGATGTACGGGTAAAAAATCCCCATGGCGTTGGAACCACCGCCGACACAGGCAATCACCGCATCCGGCTGACGCCCGGTCATTTCCGGCATCTGCTCCAGGCATTCCTCGCCGATAATCTTCTGGAAGTCGCGGACCAGCATCGGGTAGGGGTGCGGACCAGCCACCGTGCCGATGATGTAGAAAGTGTTGTGGATGTTGGTCACCCAGTCGCGCATCGCTTCGTTGAGCGCATCCTTCAAGGTCTTCGAGCCGCTTTCCACCGGCACCACGGTAGCACCGAGCAATTTCATGCGATAGACGTTGGCCGCTTGCCGCTTGACGTCTTCGGCACCCATATAGACCACGCATTCCATGCCATAGCGGGCTGCAACGGTCGCCGTCGCAACGCCGTGCTGACCTGCACCGGTCTCGGCAATAACACGCGGCTTGCCCATGCGTTTGGCGAGCATGGCCTGGCCGATGCAGTTATTCACCTTGTGCGCGCCGGTGTGGTTCAGATCTTCACGTTTCAGATAAATCTGCGCCCCACCGAGCATCTCCGACCAGCGCTTGGCGTGGTAAATCGGCGACGGCCGACCGACGAAATGCTTGAGCTCATACTCGTACTCGGCGCGGAATGCCGGGTCAGCCTGCGCGTCAGCATAGGCTTGCTTCAACTCGTCGAGTGCACCAAACAGCGTCTCGGCGACGAATACACCACCATAGGGTCCGAAATGGCCCTTGGTATCTGGGAAGTTATATTGACTCATCGGCTTTCCGTACGGCTGCCACAAAGGCAGCAATTTTGTCCTGATCCTTGATTCCCTTGCCCGCTTTGCCGCTGATTTCGACACCGGACGAGACGTCGACCGCCTGCGGACGCACACGTTCGATGGCCTGCCCGACATTGTCTGCGGTCAACCCGCCCGAGAGCACCAAAAACCCCGGCAGATCGGGCGGAATCAACGTCCAGTCAAACACATGACCGCCGCCGCCATAACCCTCGACAAATGCATCCAGCAACAAGCCCCGCGCATCAGCAAACGAGCGGGCGAATTCTATCAGATCAAGGCCTTCCCTCACCCGTGCCGCACGCAACCAGGGCCGGGCAAACTGTTGGCAGTATTCCGGTGTTTCGTCACCATGGAACTGCAACAGGTTGATCGGCACCTGCGCACAGATTGCCAACACGTCTTCCGGCGCGGCATTGACGAACAAACCCACCACATCGATGAATGGCGGAATCCGTCGCGCCAGCTCGGCCGCCCGCTGCGGCGTCACATAGCGCGGGCTGGGCGGATAAAACACAAAACCAATCGCATCCGCCCCGGCAGCCACAGCCGCGTCGACATCACACTCGCGGGTCAAACCACAAATCTTGATTCGTGTCTTCATGGATTTTCCTCATCGACAGTCAGCAGTCCATCCACAAGATCGTCCCTGATTTCAGGTAAGCCCCAGACGGGATCGTAAATCGGGCCACGAAAATAGAGTCCATCCGGGGAAAAGGTCGGCGCGGCCTGGGTACGGTCACGCATGCGCAGCAATTCGTCCATCCAGTCTGGCGGCTGCGCCCCCTTGCCGACATGAACCAAGGCCCCCACCAGATTGCGCACCATATGGTGCAGAAAGGCCGACGCGGCAAAGTCAAAGACCAGCAAGGCCCCGCATTGCCGGACACTGGCCGAATACATGGTTTTGATCGGCGACTTCGCCTGGCATTGGGCCGCACGAAATGCGGAAAAATCGTGCTCGCCGGGCAGTCGACCGCAAGCATCCTGCATCGCCGCCAGATCCAGCGGCAGATGAAACCAGCCAACCCGCCCCTGCCACAAACCCGGCCGCTGAGGGCGGTTGAGCAACAGATAACGATAACGACGACCTTGCGCACTGAAGCGGGCATGAAAATCTTCGCCCACCGGTTGCGCCCAGCGCACGGCAACGCCCTCCGGCAAATGGGCATTGACGCCCCGCACCCAGGCGCTCAGCGGCCGTTCAATCGGCGCATCAAAATGCGCCACTTGCTGGGTCGCATGCACGCCTGCATCGGTCCTGCCAGCACACAAGGTAGCGACCGGACAACCGGCAATCGCCGCCAACGCGGCCTCAAGGGCGTCCTGCACCGTACCGCCGCCCGCCTGGCTCTGCCAGCCATGAAATGGCTTGCCGAAATACTCAAGGCCAAGGGCTATCCTCATTTCAGTAGCACCGCCAGCATCAAGACACCCCCAAAAGTCACTAACAGACTATCCCGCA
>JAVEXE010000240.1:0-3524 GCA_034004105.1 Azonexus sp.
TGAGCAAGTACAGGACGAGGCTGGTCAAGAGAATGCCGGCGAGGGCAATGAGACCGCCTTGAAGCAGCAAGGCATGGCGTGCCGAAGCGAGAAATTTGAGTGACAGGCCATATTGCAAGTCACCATAATGTTGTCCGCTGATCGTAATCGCGAAGCGGCTATGAAGGATAGTCGCATCCGACAAGGTATCGTTGATTTCCGGCAGCGCTTGCTGTTCCGGCCAATGGCTGCTGGCAAGGCGCTCGCCTTGTGGGTCCATGAGCACGAGGTATTCAATTTCTTCCGCTTGCTGCCAGCCGTCCAGAATATCGCGCAGCGTGGCGTAATCGCGGGTAATCAAGGGAACAGCGATGGCAACTTTGTAGGCTTGCTCAATCGCTGTTTTATGACGTAAAAGTTGATTCCCAAGGTGTTGATCGATGAGGGCGAGCCCGTTTCCAATCAGCAAGGTAAGGACAATCGCTTCAATGAATAGGCTGGCCGCCAGCAGGCGAAAGCGCAGGCTACGGCAAAAGCCGGCGATTTTCATTGCGCTTGTCTCATGACCGCAGTGGTCAGTTCGATGAAAGGTCGCATCTGCTGCAAGTCTGCTGGGCTGACATCGATGTAGCCGCGATAGCCGGTTTCACGAAAGAACTTTTCCCCCGCGGGGGTTTGCTGAAATTCTGCAAGCGCTGTCCGAATCTGTTCAATCGTGCCTTTGCCAAGATGCTTGTTGGCCAGGGTCATCACGTGAGGGGTGCGAATTTCACTGCTTAGCAGGCGGGTCTTGGCTTGAATATCGGCTGGCACCTGACGTAACGGCGTATGCGTGGTCAGCGCTGCATCTGCCGTGCCATTGACCACAGCGGCAATGGCCGCCCCGTGAGAGCTGAATTCGGTAAAGCGATAATCCCGGTTGAGCAGCAATCCGTGATCTTGTAACCATTTGATGCCGCCGATGGATGAGATCGACAGACGACTGGATAGCGCCAGGTTCTTGCCCCGGAGGTCATCCAGTGTCTCGATGGGGGCATGCTGGCGAACCACAAAGAGTGGTTGCAGGTCGGTATCGTAGCGATAAAGGATTTGCATGCCGCGTTCTGCGGCCATGATGCCGAAGTGCGGACCGGTAATGGCGATATCGAAATCCCCGGCTAATAACTGATTGATGTGGGTGAAGTAATCCGTGGCCGTATGAACCTGGACCTTTCGCCCAAGCGCTTGTTCCAGATGTCGAGTCAGTGGTTCGTGGGTCTTGATCAGCGCCAGCGGGCTGTTGAAAGGCATGATTCCGAGTTTGAGCGGACGTGTTTCGGCATAGCCGGCAAGTGCCACGGCGCACAGAAAAATCAACGCAGCAAGGCGACGAAAGGCGGTGAAACACAAGGATGCCATGATGAAACCCACGCAGTTTGAAATGCTGCAGCATTGTGACTGAGAAGGCTGCGGGCGGCAACGATTGTGTCAGTTGGTTGCGGCTACTATTGTTGAGGCGCATTTTTTTGCCGGTAATGCGCTGGTGCCATGCCGGTCCATTCGACAAAGGCGCGGTAGAAGGCTGAGGTGTCGGCGTAGCCCAGGTCGGCGGCGACGCGGCTGATCGGGTCGCGGGTTTTGGAAAGGCGCGATAGCGCGAGATCGCGGCGCAGGGCTTCCTTGATGGCGCGGAAACTGGAGCCTTCTTCCTCCAGTCGGCGATGCACCGTTCTTGACGATAAATGCAACTGGCTGGCGATTTTGTCCAGGCTGAGCGTTTGCGGCAGGGCGGCGCGTAGCAAGTCCCGGACGCGGATGACCATTTCGCGGTCGCGGCGGTACAGCGTGGTGATCTTGCCCGGTGCACCGTCGAGAAAGCTGTTCAATGCCGCCTCGTCGCGGCGGATGGGCAATTCCAGCAAGTTGGCCTGGAAACTGGCGACCAGCGTGCCGGTGCCGCCCGGCAGGGTCGGGGCGAAACGTGAATCGGCGGTGAAGATCAAGGCGTAATCGTCAAAGTGTGCGGGCTTGCGGTAGGGGAAAATCACGCTTTCCAGCGCCAGCCCGCGGCCGGCCAGCCAGCAGGACAAGCCATGCAGCAAGCGCAGCAGCCATTCGAAGGCGAAGACGCGGCCTGGGTCTTCCGGGTGCTCGGCCAGTCGTCGGGTTTCGCTGATCACCAGTTCTGCCCGCCCGCGCTGACGGCGGATGCTGACGGCCAGATCCGGCAGGACCAGACGGAGAAAGCGGCTGGCCCGCTGCAGGGCATCGGCCAGCGTCGGGGCGGACAGGCAGCTTCGACACAGGAATTCAAAACTCCCGACCCGCATCGGCTGTGAAAACAGGGCGAAGCCTTCGTCATCGAGTTCGCGATTGATCCGGTTATAAAGATCGGCATAACTGGCAATCGATACCCGGCTGGCCGTGTCTGCAATGTCAATGCCGCTGGCGGCGAGCAGCGCTTGGGCGTCAAACTGCCGCCGTTTCAGTCCGGCCAGCATGCCAGTCACAAAGCCCATGGCAACCGTGGCTTGGGGGCGTGAATTCCGCGAGTTCATGGTGCGACGCAGCATTTTCTGCGTTTTTGAATGGTCGACCGCAATAGCTTAACAGATTGGCGGAATTTGCATGATGAACGTCAATCCCGACAATGGGGCAGCCGAGAAAGCAGCCTAAGATGCTTGCCATTCTGAACATTCTCAAAACAGATAACTGACTGGAGTTGCCATGACCGATCTGTCCGTCGCCAAGAAACTCGTTCCCTACAAGCCGAAGAACAAGGTCCGTTTCGTCACCGCTGCCTCGCTGTTCGACGGCCATGATGCATCGATCAACATCATGCGGCGCATTCTGCAATCGACCGGTTCCGAGGTCATTCACTTGGGCCATAACCGTTCGGTACAGGAAATCGTCAATGCCGCCTTGCAGGAAGACGCGCAGGGCATCTGCATCACCAGCTATCAGGGCGGCCACGTCGAGTTCTTCAAGTACATGATCGATTTGCTCAAGGCCAACGGTGGCGAGCACATCAAGGTTTTCGGTGGTGGCGGCGGCGTGATCGTGCCTTCGGAAATCAAGGAACTGCACGCCTACGGCGTGACCCGCATCTACGCGCCGGAAGATGGCGTGCAGATGGGGCTGCAGGGCATGATCAACGAGGTCGTGGAAAAATCCGACTACGATGTTGCCGACCAGGGCGTGCCAACGACCGAGCAGGTGTTGGCTGGTTTGCGTGCCGGTGATCGTCGCTTGCTGGCCCGCGTGATTACGCTGCTGGAAAATGGCTCGGCACCGCAATTGAAGGAGCCGCTGCTCAAGGCGGCTGCTGAAGTGACGATTCCTGTCCTGGGGATTACTGGTACGGGCGGTGCAGGCAAGTCCTCGCTGACCGATGAAATCGTCCGCCGTTTCCGTCTCGATCAGGGCGATTCGGTGAAAATCGGCATTGTTTCCATTGACCCATCGCGCAAGCGTACCGGCGGTGCGCTGCTGGGTGACCGCATCCGCATGAACGCCATCGAGCATCCGAACATCTTCATGCGCTCGCTGGCGACCCGCGATACGGG
>JAVEXE010000241.1:0-3506 GCA_034004105.1 Azonexus sp.
ACGCCGGCGACGGTAACGTGCATACCAATATTCCGGTCAACTCCGACAATTACGAGATGTTGCAGACCGCGCACAAGGCGGTCGAGCGCATCATGCATCTGGCGCGCGGGCTGGATGGGGTCATTTCTGGCGAGCACGGTATCGGCATCACCAAGCTGGAATTCCTCACCGAAGAAGAACTGGCGCCATTCCGCGCTTACAAGCAAAAGGTCGATCCGGAAGGACGCTTCAACAAGGGCAAGCTGATGCCCGGTGGCGATATGGGCAATGCCTACACGCCCTCGTTCAGCCTGCTGGGCACCGAGTCGCTGATCATGGAACAGTCCGAGATCGGCAAGATTTCGGACATGATCAAGAACTGCCTGCGCTGCGGCAAATGCAAGCCGGTGTGCTCCACGCATGTGCCTCGTGCCAATCTGCTTTATTCGCCGCGTAACAAGATTTTGGCCACGTCCTTGCTGGTTGAGGCCTTCCTTTACGAGGAACAGACCCGGCGCGGTATTTCGCTGCAGCATTTCGACGAATTCAACGACGTCGCCGACCATTGCACGGTCTGTCACCGCTGTGTGAAGCCTTGCCCGGTCGACATCGATTTTGGCGATGTTTCGGTTGCCATGCGCAATTTTCTGAGAAAACAGGACAAGAAGCGTTTCAGCCCCGGCACCGCAGCGTCGATGGCTTTCCTGTCGGTCAAAGACCCGGCAACGATCAAGCTGATGCGCGGCGTGATGATGGATTTCGGCTTCAAGGCGCAGCGTTTGGGCCACAAGGTGCTGAAGTCCTTTGGCGTCTTCAATGAAGCGCGCAAGGCACCGCCGGCTTCTCTGGGCGCACCGACGGTCAAGACGCAGATCATTCACTTCATGAACCGGCCAATGCCGGGCAACCTGCCCAAGCGCACCTCGCGGGCTTTGCTCGACATTGAAGACGACAAGGTAATTCCAGTCATCCGCAATCCGCAGAAAGCTGCGGTCGACTCGGATGCCGTGTTTTATTTCCCCGGTTGCGGTTCGGAGCGCCTGTTCTCGCAGGTGGGCTTGGCAACGCAGGCAATGTTGTATGAGGTTGGTGCGACGACCGTGTTGCCACCGGGTTATCTGTGCTGCGGCTATCCGCAGACCTCGTCGGGCGACGAGGAAAAGGGCCAGAAAATCACCACCGATAACCGGGTGCTTTTCCATCGCGTCGCCAATACGCTGAATTACCTGGATATCAAGACGGTGATTGTGTCCTGCGGCACCTGTATGGATCAGTTGCAGAAGTACCAGTTCGAGAAGATTTTCCCGGGCTGTCGCGTGCTCGACATCCACGAATATCTGATGGAAAAGGGCGTCAAGCTGGAAGGCGTTTCCGGGACGCGCTACATGTACCACGAACCCTGTCATACGCCGATGAAAGCCTACAACGCGCTGTCGGTAACCAAATCGCTGATGGGTCAGGAAGTGCCTTTGAGTGATCGTTGCTGCGGCGACTCCGGCTCGTTTGCCTATTCGCGCCCGGATATCGCCACGCAGGTGAAATTCCGCAAGCAGCAGGAAATCGAGAAAGGTGCCGAGAAACTGCGCGCCGATGGCTTCCAGGGCGATGTCAAGATTCTGACGTCCTGCCCGGCCTGTCTGCAGGGACTCTCGCGCTACGATGACGATGCGGATACCCAGGCGGATTACATCGTGGTCGAACTGGCCAAGCATCTGCTGGGTGAGAACTGGATGGCCGACTATGTTGGCAAGGCCAATCAGGGCGGCATCGAGCGGGTTTTGCTGTGATTTTGCGGTCGACCGCAAGATTGCTGCGTTTTTGGTAATAGGGGCAGGATGCTGAGCAATCCCGACTGTGAGCTTTGTACCCATCGCGCTGCAGTGGTCTGGGAAACAGATCGTTGCCGGGTCATTCGCGTCGATGACCCGTTGTTGCCCGGCTTTTGCCGGGTAATCTGGACTGCCCATGTGCGCGAAATGACCGATTTGGCTGCCAATGACCGTGATCATCTGATGCGGGTTGTGTGGGCCCTGGAAGCGGCGCTGCGGGCGTGTTACCAGCCAGACAAAATCAACCTGGCCAGTTTCGGTAATGTCGTACCGCATCTGCATTGGCACGTGATTCCGCGCTGGACGGACGATGCGTTTTTCCCGGAACCCATCTGGGGAAAACGTCAGCGCGACGATCCCCCCCAGCGACACCAGGTCAGCGATCAGGATCTGGCGGCCCGAATTCAAGCAATGTATCGATAACAGGAGAACAACATGGCGGGCATGGACAAGGACACCCCGATACCGGACGAAATTCGCCTGCACAAGCAAAGTCGAGTGCTTGAACTGGTTTATGGTGCAGACAGTTTCCGCCTGCCTTTTGAGTATCTGCGGGTTTATACCCCCTCCGCTGAAGCGCGGGGGCACGGGCCAGGCCAGGAAACCCTGCAAACGGGCAAACGCAGCGTTGATTTGCTCGACATTGAGCCCGTTGGCACCTATGCGGTAAGGCTGGTTTTCTCTGACGGCCACGACAGCGGCTTGTACTCCTGGGATCTGCTGCATAATCTCGCCATTCATCAGGAAGCTTTATGGCAGGAATATCTGGATATGCTGGAGCGTCAGGGTAAATCGCGAGATATCGATGATGCCCCACGCGCCAGCGGCGCTTCCTGCAGCCATCACCATTGACAAACATGGCAGATCAACATGGATAACAAAACCACCCATTTTGGCTACGAGACCGTTGCCGAGCAGGAAAAAGCCCGACGCGTCGCCGATGTTTTCGATTCGGTCGCCAGTCGCTACGATTTGATGAACGACCTGATGTCCGGCGGCATGCATCGCCTGTGGAAGGCATTTACCATTCAGCGCAGTGGCGTCCGCGAAGGCTCGCGGGTGCTTGACGTGGCGGGTGGAACCGGCGATTTGTCGCTGGCCTTTGCCAAACGCGTTGGCCCCTCTGGTCAGGTGTGGCTCACCGACATTAATAACGCCATGCTGGCACGAGGCCGGGATCGCCTGACCGACAAGGGCTACATGCTGCCAGTTGCGCAGTGTGACGCCGAGAAGTTGCCCTTCCCGGATGACTGGTTTGATTGCGTCACCGTTGCGTTTGGTTTACGCAACATGACGCATAAGGATCAGGCGATTGCTGAAATGCGGCGTGTTTTACGCCCGGGCGGGCGACTGTTGGTCCTGGAGTTCTCACAGATATGGAAGCCGCTGGCACCGGTTTATGATTTTTACTCTTTCCAGGTCATCCCGCGTGTCGGGCAACTGGTCACCAAGGATGCGGATAGCTACCGCTATCTGTCGGAGTCGATCCGTGTGCATCCGGATCAAGAAACGCTGAAAGCGATGATGGAGTCTGCGGGTCTGGAGCGGGTTGAGTATTTCAACATGGCGATGGGGGTGGTTGCCTTGCATCGCGGGTTCAAGTTCTGAGATTCATCATGGGACGTATCGAAGCGCTGCTGGTCAAGCCGGTAAACCATGTGTTGAAGGCAACTCCCTGGGCAACTGAGCGCTTGCGTG
>JAVEXE010000028.1:0-16528 GCA_034004105.1 Azonexus sp.
ATTTTTCTGCTCAAATCATCCTGAATGAACGCGTCAAAGACATTCTGCTGCGATACAAACCCTGCAATTTCGCAGGAATTTGTTGTTGCTGGTGTTGTCGTATGCGTCATCGTCGTAGACGTCGTTGTGCAAACGCCGTCGCGGTTCGGGTAAGCAGAAGCAGCAAACAGTTTTCCCCAAACCCCGCCGGCGTAACCGGTGGGGTTTTTGTTTGAGCCTCCCGGAATCGTCAAAACCCATGGAGCCTCAGATGAATGAAACCCCCAACGAAATATTGACCGGTGCCCAGATTACTGTGCGCCTGCTGGAACGCCAGGGCGTGCGCCTGGTCACCGGTTATCCCGGCGGCGCGATCCTGCCGATTTATGATGCCCTCGGGCAGTCGACCGCAATCCGCCACGTACTCGCTCGCCACGAACAAGGCGCCGGCTTCATCGCTCAGGGCATGGCACGCGTCTCCGGCGAGGTTGCGGTCTGCATGGCCTCTTCCGGTCCTGGCGCGACCAACCTGCTAACCGCCATCGCCGATGCCAAACTTGATTCGATCCCGCTGGTCGCCATCACCGGTCAGGTGCCTAAATCGATGATTGGGACCGATGCCTTCCAGGAAGTTGACACCTACGGCCTGTCGGTCCCAATCACCAAACACAACTTCCTGGTGTCCTCGACCGAGGAACTACTGGAAGTGATTCCGCGCGCCTTCGAGATTGCCGCTTCTGGGCGTCCAGGCCCTGTGTTGATCGACATCCCGAAGGATGTCCAGGCACGCGCCATTGAGGTCGACGCCTGGCCTGAACCCGGTCGCCGCTGCATGCCAAGCCCGGCTGACGGCATGGCGCTGGCCGAAGCCGCTTCACTGATCGCATCCGCCAAAAAACCCCTGCTCTACCTCGGCGGTGGCGTCATCCATGCCGGCGCTGCCGATCTTGCGGTCGACCTCGCCGAAAAGGCAAATTTGCCGACCGTGATGACGCTGATGGCGCTCGGCGCCATGCCGGTCGACCACCCGCTGTCGCTAGGCATGCTCGGCATGCACGGTGCGCCCTACACCAATCTCGCGCTTGAGGAGTGCGATCTACTGATCGCCGTCGGCGCCCGCTTTGATGACCGTGCCACCGGCAAGGTCGCGGCTTTTTGCCCACAAGCAAAAATCATCCATATCGACATCGATGCCGCCGAACTCGACAAGATCAAAGCTGCTCACGTTGGCATTGTTGCCGATGTCTCGGAGGCACTTGAGCGCCTGTTGCCGCTGGTCCCGGAAAATCCCCGCAAAATCTGGGTTGAC
Organism: Azonexus sp.; assembly: GCA_034004105.1. Taxonomy (GTDB): domain Bacteria; phylum Pseudomonadota; class Gammaproteobacteria; order Burkholderiales; family Rhodocyclaceae; genus Azonexus. The sequence continues at coordinate 1,289 of JAVEXE010000028.1, forward strand.
CGCATCACGACTTTGAAAACTGCACACCCGCAGCCACTCCCAGGCCTGGACAATCCGCGCTCGCATTTCGGCCTGATTCAGGCGGTCGCTGCCTGCCTGGACGATAACGCCATCATCGCCACCGACGTCGGCCAGCATCAAATGTGGGCCGCACAGGCCTACCCGCTGCGTCGCCCCCGGCAGTGGCTGACCTCTGGCGGCCTCGGCACGATGGGTTTCGGTGTGCCGGCAGCCATTGGTGCTGCCCTCGCTGCGCCGGAGCGTACCGTGGTTTGCTTCACCGGCGATGGCTCTATCCTGATGAATATTCAGGAACTGGTCACCGCTGCTGAACAACGCGCCAACGTCAAGATTGTGCTGATGAACAACGCCGTGCTCGGCCTGGTGCACCAGCAGCAAACGCTGTTCTACGGTCAACGGCTGTTTGCCTCGGAATTTCAGGCCATGCCCGATTTTGTCGCCGCCGCCCGCGCACTCGGGATTGCAGCGGTCGACCTCGACCAGGCGGCAGATCCGTGCGCAGCACTCGCAGAGGCCTTCGCCCAACCCGGCCCCTGCCTGATCCACGCCGGCATTGATGCCGAGCAGAAGGTTTACCCCATGGTGCCGCCCGGTGCCGCCAACCGCGACATGATCGGAGCCCAAGCATGAACGCCATCAACCACAATGAAAACAAGGCACTCGCCCGCGCCGTACTGGAAATCGACGTCGCGAACCATCCTGGGGTGATGTCGCACGTCGTTGGCCTGTTTTCACGCCGCGCCTACAACGTCGAAGGCATCCTCTGCCTACCGGTCGGCGATGGTCGCCAAAGCCGTATCTGGCTGCTGGTCAATGAAGACCAGCGCCTGCCACAAATGATTCGGCAGGTGGAAAAGCTGGAAGACGTTCGCACAGTCCGTCGCCACCATGCCGACCATGCAGTATTCACGCAACTGGAGGCTTTCTTCCAGGCGTAAACGGATCAAGCCCGGCAAATGCCGGGCTTTCTTTCAATGTCCGATACACAGTACCGAAGGATCGCGGTCAGCAACTTCCGCCATACGTTGCAGGTTGTCGAGAACCTTGAAACTCGCCTGCTCCATGGCCTCCACCTGCCGGAGCATCTGTGCGCTGTCGCCGACCTGACGCGCACGCAGAGCTTCGATACCAAAACGGTGCACGTCAATGTGGGGAGATTCGATCTCACGATACCCTGCCAATTTACTGAAGCATTCGCGCCCTTCTCCTTCGTAGTACCACTTACCCAAGCGACACGCGGTATGAGACGCCACCTGCGCCGGGTCCACTGACTCCAAGCCGAAGAGTCCAAGATAAATACGGAACTTGAAGACCAGGTGATCCACTTTCGCCACTTCAACAAAGCTCTTCAAGGAACTGCCAGCGATGATGTGCTCCATCTTACGAGAGAGTCCAATCAGCCGGTTCATGTCTCCGGTCGCCTCTTCTCCACGTTCCGCATACGCCTGAGCCATCTCGGCAAGCGACTCCATGGCCGAGCGTGCTTGCGATGAATCATTGCGAATACCGCTGACCAAGCGATCAATATCTGTCGTCGCCTTGGCAGTACGCTCGGCAAGTTTACGAACCTCATCGGCGACCACGGCAAATCCCCGTCCCGCTTCCCCGGCTCGCGCCGCCTCTATCGCGGCATTCAGTGCCAGCAGGTTGGTTTGATCCGCAATTTCGTGAATTAACTGGACAATCGCACCAATCTCGGTCGCCTGCTGCGCCAGCGCATCGACTTCCTGGGCCGCTTGCGCCGATCCTTGGGCCAAGCGATGCAGATTCGCCGCAATTTCGGTCGTCGTCTGCCCTCCTGTGGATGAAACCTCGGCAGCCTCCACCGCCTGCTGCTTCTCTTCCTTGAGCAGATTGGCCATCTGAGCCAAACTCGCCTGCGAGTTCCCGAGCGATTGACCGAACAAGGCAAGATTTCGCAGGACCGCGCGCAGGTTATCGCACTCTTCTGCCTTCGCATCACGCGCTTGCTCACCCGCAAGCAATTGAGACTTCATACCCGCCAAGGCTGCCTGTGCCTCTGCCTCACGCTGACGACTTTCCGCCAAGGCTTGCTCCAGGGCCTGAATGCGCCTTCCGTTACCCCAAAACATACCTTCTCTCCGCGACTGGCAATTATCAGAATTACCAAAATATTTTTTGCCCCGGACAAGCGCGCTGAAATCTCCGACATGTGAGGACTTCAGGGTATTTACTGGTGCACCTCCGGGTTTACGCGGATGTTAAGACAAACCGTAGGGTTCATAAAGCAAAAACCGCCGTACCGGCCTATTTGCCGGACGACGGTTTTTGACCAAGCCGAAAGCTTTTATTTCTGTACGGGTGGATGGAAGACCTGAGGTGGCGCCCCATCCGCATTGATCACCGAAATTGATTGATCAACCTCGGGCAGCTTGTGGGCGATACCTTTGTGGCAGTCGATACAGGTCTTGCCCTCGTTGAAGGCCTGCTGGTGAGTGCTCGCTCCACGACGGCCCTGGGCACCATAATCGAAATACTCGAAGTTATGGCAGTTGCGGCACTCCTGGGAGTTGTTGGCTTTCATTCGCTCCCATTCCCGAGTGGCCATGGTCAGACGATGAGCCTGGAATTTCTCGGGCGTGTCGACCACTCCGGTGATCTTGCCCCACACTTCCTTGCTCGCCTGAATCTTGCGAATCATTTTCGGCACCCACTCCTTGGGTACGTGGCAATCCGAACAGACGGCTCGGACCCCGGAACGGTTCGAATAGTGGATGGTGTTCTGATATTCCGCATACACGTTGTCCTTCATCTCGTGACAGGAAATGCAGAACTGCTCGGTATTGGTATATTCCATTGCAGTATTGAAACCGCCCCAGAAAATAATGCCCGCACCAAACAAACCCAGTACCGTCAAAAACCCGATACCGGCGACCCAAGCTCTAACCCGGCCAACGACCCCAGTAGGCTTATTATTTTCCATGATTACTCTCCACTGCTCGCGTTAGCGAATGCCTTCGGCTGGCTTGAATTTATTGGCCACCAACGGCTTGGCGTCGACCTGTGGTACGTGACACTGCTGACAGAAATAACGACGTGGCGAAATGTTCGATAATTCCTGCCCGTCGCGCGTCTTGAAGTGCGTCAGCGAAACCTTGGTGGCACCGGTTTCCTTGTAACGTGTCCAGGAATGGCAATCCATGCATTTGTTGTATTTCATCGTGACGTTGTAGCCGTCAACCTTGTGGGGAATCAGCGGTGGTTGCTGGACATAGTCACGCTCAATTGGTGCGCTGTCTTTCATCGCCTTGAATGGATCAGCCGACTCCGTCTCCGGTGCCTGAATCGCCGCGCCACGCAGGCTATTGAGCCCACCCTCCGAGGCATGAACCGGCCCCCACGACAACGTGGAAACCATGAGTGCCGCAGCCAAAGCAGCAGTTAACAGGCGGCTCTTGTTTTTCATGAATCGCTCCTTTGATCGAACCGATGGGTAAAGTGGAAAACCTGCTTGTTGCAAACATCAATACAGCGACCGCAATTGGTGCAATCACGATCCAGAATCAACGGGCTCTCTTGCCCGGCTTTTTTCAGTGCAGGACGAATCACCTGCGGCTCTGGGCACACGGCAAAACAATCCATGCAGTCATCGCAATGCCCCCGTTGTGAGGCAGTGACGCGAACCAGCGACTTCTGACCGAGCAAGCCGTAAAAGGCCCCCATTGGACAGAGGTGGCCGCACCAGCCGCGACTGGCAACGAGCAGGTCATAGAAAAAGATCGCCAGGACAACTACCAGGCTGCCCGACAAACCGAAAATGAGACTGCGTTGCAGGATGGTGACCGGATTGACCCATTCCCAGACCAGAGTACCCGTCGTCGCAGCAAGCAGAAGCGAACCGGCCAGAACCCAGTAACGGGTATTCGCATCCGGGGTCCGCCCTGATTTGAGGCCAAGACGACGACGCAACCAAGCTGCTGCATCGGTCACCCCATTGACCGGACAAACCCAGGCGCAATAGAGACGACCGCCAAACACGGCATAGAAGGCAATCACTATTGCCGCCCCGATCAGGGCTGCTGAGGCCGGCATGAAACCCGTTGCCAGACTCTGCAGGAAGAGGTAAGGGTCCGTCAGGGGAAGGACTCCGAGCGTTAGCGAGGATGCCAGATTGCCTTTGGCAATCCAGAGTCCAAACCACGGCCCGGTCATGAACAGCAGTAATACGGTCAACTGGGAAATACGGCGCAAAATCAAGTAGCGATGCGCAAACAGCCAGCCTTTGTCACGAACGGCATCCTGGCCCGGACGACGAATACTTTCCCGTGCGCTCATGGTTTCCACCCCGAATCCAGGCCTGACGGGCTTGGCACATCAACCCGGACGTCACCATAAGCCCGCGCTTCCAAACCACGAACAGGTAGCTCGACCTGCTCTCCAATCAGCGAACCACCATGTTTTTCTTTTTCTTCCCAGCCCTTACGGTAATGGGACGGCAAGGCACCTTTGGCCAGTTTAATGGGCATCACCTTGATCGCCGCTTCGGGCAGAACACAGGCTGCTTCACATTTGCCGCAACCAGTGCAATGCTCCGAGTGCACCGTTGGCAAAAGCAAGGCATGCCGATCAGAGCGAGGGTTATGTAATGTTTCCAGCGTAATCGCCTTGTCGATCACGGGACAAACGCGATAGCAGACATCACAACGCAAGCCCAGGAAGTTCAGACAGGTTTCCTGATCGGAAAGCACGGCCAGGCCCATTCTAGCCTCATGAATATCCGTCAGCTTTGGATTCAAGGCACCCGTTGGGCAGGCTTTGACGCAGGGGATGTCCTCACACATTTCACAGGGAATGCTGCGCCCGACAAAATATGGGGTACCTGCTGCAACCTCCCCTGCCACCGGTGCCAACTGCAAGGTATCGTAAGGACAGTCGCGAACACACAATCCGCAACGAATACAGGCAGACAAGAACGCCTCTTCTGCCAGCGCCCCCGGCGGACGCAGCGCATGCGCCGGATTTGCCGATGCTGGACGAATGGCCAGCAATGGCACCATACTCAACAAAGCCCCACCACCAGCAGCGCTGGCAATGCCGTTGAGGAATTTCCGGCGTGCCGCAGAGGCGGGCGACACACCGGTTTTTCCTTCAGACTTGGCGGTGGGGTTCGTACTCATGACTCAGACTCTTCTCAGACGGCAACTCAGGCGCGAACGACCTTGACGGCGCACTTCTTGAAGTCCGTTTCCTTGGAAATCGGACAAGTGGCGTCGAGCGTCAGCTTGTTAACCAGCTTGCCTTCGTCAAAGAAGGGGATAAACACCAAGCCGATCGGCGGCTTGTTGCGACCCTTGGTCTCGACCCGCAACTGGATTTCGCCACGACGTGAAGCGACCGTGACCTTCATGCCGCGCTGGATACCACGCTTGCGGGCATCTTCGGGATGCATGAACATGACCGCTTCCGGCACCGAGCGGTGCAGTTCCGGGACGCGCCGGGTCATCGAGCCGGTGTGCCAGTGTTCGAGCACGCGGCCGGTGCACAACCACAGGTCGAATTCCTTGTCCGGCATTTCCGGTGGGTCCTGGTAAGGCAGCGCGAAAATCACCGCCTTCTTATCCTTGTGGCCGTAGAAGGCAAAGTCCTCGCCCTTCTTGACGTAAGGATCGTAGCCCTCGCGGAAGCGCCACAACGTTTCCTTGCCATCGACCACCGGCCAGCGCAGACCGCGTGCCTTGTGGTAGGTCTCGAAGCTGGCCAAGTCGTGCCCATGGCCGCGACCGAACTCCGCATATTCCTCAAACAAGCCCTTCTGCAGGTAGTAGCCGAGTTCCTTCGACTCGTCGTTCATGTAGCTCTTGATTGCGTGGCTGTTTGCCTTCTCGACATCGGCCAGCGGGAACTTGTTCACCTTGCCATTCTTGTAGAGGATGTCGAACAGCGTCTTGCCCTTGTACTCGGGTTTCTTGGCGATCAGTTCAGCCGGCCAGACCTCCTCGACCTTGAAACGCTTGGAGAACTCGATGTACTGCCACAGGTCAGACTTGGCCTCGCCTGGCGCCGCCACCTGCTGGCGCCAGAACTGGGTACGCCGCTCGGCATTGCCGAAGGCACCTTCCTTCTCGGTCCACATCGCCGACGGCAGGACCAAATCAGCAGCCATCGCCGAGACGGTCGGGTAGGCATCGGAAACCACGACGAATGAAGCCGGATTGCGCCAGCCCGGGTAAATTTCCTCATTGACGTTCGGACCAGCCTGCATGTTGTTGGTGGTCGTCGTCCAGTAGCACTTGAGCTTGCCGTCCTTCAGCATACGGCTCTGCAGCACAGCGTGGAAACCGATCTTGGCATTCAGCGTGCCTTCCGGCAGTTGCCAGATATCTTCGGTCAGCTTGCGGTGCGCCGGGTTCATCACGACCATGTCGGCCGGCAGGCGATGGGCAAAGGTGCCGACTTCGCGCGCCGTGCCGCAGGCAGATGGCTGGCCAGTCAAGGAGAACGGACCGCTGCCCGGCGTCGAGATCTTGCCGGTCAGCAGGTGCACGTTGTAAATCATGTTGTTCACCCAGGTGCCGCGGGTGTGCTGGTTGAACCCCATGGTCCAGAAGCTGACAATTTTTTTCTTCGGATCGGCATACAGCTCGGCCATCTTCTTCAGGCGGTCGGCAGGAACCCCGGACAGTTTGGCGGTCTTTTCCAGCGTGTATTCGGAAACAAACTTCTTGAACTCATCGAAAGTGATCGGCTTGGCCGCACCGCTATCGCCCTTCGGCTTGCCATCGGCACCGGGATAACCGTTATTGGTGGCGTCTTTTTCCAGCGCATGGGCCGGACGCAGACCAAAGCCGATATCGGTTTCGCCCATCTTGAAATTGACGTGTTTCTTGACGAAATCCTGATTGACCTTGCCGCTCTGGATGATGTGGTTGCAGATGTAATTCAGAATGGCCAGGTCGGTCTGTGGCACGAAGATCATGCCGTTGTCCGCCAATTCAAAACTGCGATGCTCGAAGGTCGACAACACATGCACCTGACAATCGGCATGGGTCAGCCGGCGGTCGGTGATACGCGACCACAGGATGGGATGCATCTCGGCCATGTTGGAGCCCCACAGCACGAAGGCGTCGGCATTCTCGATGTCGTCATAGCAACCCATCGGCTCGTCGATGCCGAAGGTGCGCATGAAACCAGCAACCGCTGAAGCCATGCAGTGGCGGGCATTCGGGTCCAGATTATTGGAGCGGAAACCGGCTTTCCAGAGCTTGGCGGCAGCGTAGCCTTCCCAAATCGTCCATTGTCCAGAACCGAACATGCCGATCGAGGATGTCATTTCATTGACCGGCTTGCCGGCATTAGCCTTCATATCAGCCTTGAGCGCCTCTTTCCATTTTTCTTCCATGATGTCGAAAGCCTGTTTCCAGGTAATCGGCTGAAAGTCACCCGTCTTGTCGTACTTGCCATTTTTCATGCGCAGCAAAGGCTTGGTCAGGCGATCTTCGCCGTACTGAATCTTGGAGAGGAAATAACCCTTGATACAGTTCAGGCCGCGGTTGACCGGCGCATCCGGATCACCCTGCGTGGCAACGATACGACCATTCTGGACACCGACCAGAACGGAACACCCAGTGCCGCAGAAACGGCAGGCGGCCTTATCCCAGCGGACGTCGGTGGCATGGCTTCCAGTGGCGGGCTGGGCGCTGGCAGCGAGCGGAATCCCGGCGGTGGCAGCGGCAGCGGCTACCGCCTGGGTTTTCAGAAATTCACGGCGATTCATGGTCATGGTTCAAGCCTCCTCGGGTTCAAGCGCGTCGTCGCAGTATTCGTAAGCCAGGGTCACCGACATCACGTGTGGAACGCGATGGACCCCAATGATGGAATCAGAAACGGCGTAGTCCTCGCCGTCTTCGATTAGAACAAGCATGCGTCCATCGCCGTGGTCGTGAGCGACCGACGCCCCCGGTACGGCTTCAACGCCGAGTTGCACGGCACGGCTGTGCTCGGGCAGATATTTGAGAACGAGACTGACGATCTTCATGCAGCACCTCGGTAGGTGGTTGGTTTCACGGAAAGGACGCGGATTGCCCGAGTTGGGCAATCCGCAAGACAAGCACCACAGCCAGTACACGCTTCGGCATCGAGTGATGGCTGAGCGACACCACCCAGCCGCGGTGGAAAATGAATGGCGCTGAACTCGCAACACTCGGCGCAAGTCCGGCAAACCACCTGACGAGCAGCCAGACAATCACTGGAAAAACTCGCCTTGAGCACCCAGGTATTGCTGGCTGCCAGCGCACCAACAGTGCACACCGCACGGCAATCGCCGCAGAAAGTACAACCCGCAGGTGCCTGACCTGGCGTGAAATCGGACTCTGGATACCCGCCCTCGCCTAACTTCAGAAGTCCGGTCGGGCAAGCATCGACACAAGCATTACAGCGTGTGCAGAGCGAGAGAAAGTGCGCTTCCGCCAATGCCCATGGTGGACGCACCGGACTCCCCTGATTCGGGCGGCTGACACCAAGAAAAGCACGACGACTGAGCATTGTGGAGGCTTGAGAAAAGATGACTGAAGCGAATCCTACGCCCTGAAAAACAGGCCTGACAGCCCCGAAAAAACAGGATAAAGGCCCTTATCTACGCCTAAATAGGTAGCCCACATTTGCTAATGGCGGAATATTTTTGCCGTAAAATCAAGCGCATGAAATTTTCGTCATCCGGGTTTCAAATCCGCCTCGCTACCCTCGGGCGAAAAAGAGGTACGCCCCAATACCAGCCATGAAACCCTTTCTAACCTCAATTTCACATGCCTTGCAGGCTTCAGTACTGGTGCGACTGGGACTGGCCATGGGCGTCCTGGCACTACTCTCCTTTGCCTCAATCGTGACCTCAACGGTCATCGCTGAAAATATTACGGGGCAAGCCAGTGCAATCAATCTGTCGGGCTCCCTGCGCATGATGAGCTTCCGGAGTCTGAGCGAAGTTCAACAAACCGAAAAAAGGCTACAGGCACAAAACACCCTGGAGCAATTTGAACGCCGACTCCTCAGTCTCGAACGTTTCATTCATGACAAAACCGTTGGAACCTCTCCATCTGCCGAAGCCTTCAGTGTTGTCTCACGGCGATGGACTGAGCATATCCGCCCGGTGGCGCGTGCAGCAGCCGATGGCAATATTGATGCTTTAACCGTCATGGCCCGGGACATTCCTGGCTTTGTCGAGCAGATAGACCGGGTGGTTTTGCTGATCGAAGAAGATCTTGAACAAAAAGTGCGCTGGTTGCGGGCCACTCAGTTTGCTTTGCTAGCGATGATCCTTGTTGTGAGTACGGTAACCAGTTGGATGCTGCGTCGCCAACTGGTGCAACCTCTGGCCCATTTGCTCAAGGCCGCACGAAGTGTTTCGCGGGGCTCGTTCTCGGTGCGAGTCAGTCATACTGGCCGAGATGAACTGGGGCAACTGGGCCTGGCTTTCAACACCATGGTGGAAGAAATCGCCAACATGTACGCCCATCTTGAGGACAAGGTCGAAGAGAAGACACAGGAACTGACCCGTACCAACCAATCCCTGGAACTTCTCTATCGCGTCAGCCAGAAGCTTTCCGCCAGTGACCTCACACTCGATCAGCTACAAGGCATTTTGCGGGAAGTCGAGGATGCACTTGAACTGGGCCACAGCATGATCTGCATTAGCGACAATGGCCGCCTGCCTGCCCACCCCGTTGTCAGCGACCTGACTCAGGAGGAAGTCGAGCGCTGGTGTGGCAAACAGGATTGCGGGCGTTGCTTCAGCCAGACCAGCCAGACGCTTGGCGAGCAAGCCAAAATAGCGAATATTGTGGTTTTACCCTTGGGAGAGGCAGGAGGACTCCGCGGCGCACTCCCCATCCTGCTGCGCTCACGCGATCCGTTGCCTGCCGACAAGGCAAGATTGATCGAAACTGTCGGGCATCATGTCTCGAATGCATTGATCAACATGCGCCGCACTGAAGAAAAACATCGTCTTGCCGTCCTTGAGGAACGTGCGGTCATTGCCCGCGAGTTGCATGATTCGATTGCCCAATCCTTAAGTTATCTGCGTATCCAGGTAACGCGGCTGGAAAAATGTATCGAGCAAGGTTGCGATGCACGCACGATTGCCGAGGAACTCAAGGATGGGCTCAGTTCAGCCTATCGCGAGCTGCGTGAATTGATCGCAACATTCCGGCTACGTATCGATGAACGCGGTTTCGGTGTCGCCCTTGAAGAAACCATCGCCGAATTTTCCGAGAAGCTGGGTTTTTCCGTACAACTGCACAACAGTTTGTCAGGCATTGTCCTTTCTGGAAATGAAGAAATGCATGTCATAAGAATCATTCGGGAAGCGCTATCGAATATTGAGCGGCATGCCAAAGCCAGCCGTGCCTCAATCGAAATCTCGGTCAGCCCGGAGCGCCGAGTCATGATCGCCATTCGTGATAATGGCCGGGGATTCAATCCTGCTGATGTTCCTGAAAATCACTTTGGCACCAGCATCATGCGTGACCGAGCGCACATCCTGCACGGCGAGCTATGCCTGGAAACAGCCTTTGGCGCTGGCACCACAATCCTTTTGAGTTTCTTGCCGCAACAATACCGGCAACCCACCCCGTGAAAGTCTGATCATGCCCGACAACACCCGCGTGCTCATCATTGATGACCATCCCTTGTTCCGAAAAGGTCTCTCGCAATTGCTTGCCTTATCCGGCAGTTTCGAGGTGATTGCTGAAGCCGCCAGCGGCCAGGAGGGTATTGAACTGGCAAGAAGCCTCGACCCCGACCTGATTTTGCTCGACCTCAACATGAAGGGCATGAATGGTCTTGAAACCCTCCGAACCATGCGCGACCTGGAAATCGACGCTCGCATCATTCTGATCACCGTCTCCGACGCCCCCGAAGATCTGATTGCCGCCATCCGCGCGGGCTCCGACGGTTACATTCTGAAAGATAACGATCCAGACGACATTCTGCGTTTGATCGACAGCGCGATGCACGGAAAAAATGCCATCAGCCCCGAACTGACCAGCCTTCTGGCAACTGCCTTACGCGAAGAAACCGTGGTGGAACAGCGTAGTCAGGCCAGCTTGACCGAACGTGAAACCGCCATTCTCAAATGCCTGGCCGCCGGCATGTCAAACAAACTGATTGCCCGCGAACTGGACATCATGGAAAGCACGGTCAAGGTACATATCAGGAATCTTTTGAAGAAGCTGAAATTTCGTTCCCGTGTCGAAGCCGCCGTATGGGCTGTTGGCAACCAGATTCAGTAAGCGCTATCAGGCACTGCGCGCTTCAGTGCCAAACAACCCCAGCAGCTTTGCCTTCAATTCAGCCTGATTGATTGGCTTGGACAAGTAATCGTCCATGCCTGCCTCCAGGCAGATTTCCCGATCCCCCTTCATGGCATTGGCGGTCATGGCAACCACAGGCAAGCGCTGACGCCCTTCGGCCAACTCAAGTTGCCGCAGATGCTGGACGGCTTCAATGCCACTCATCACCGGCATTTGTACATCCATCAGCACGACCGCGAAGCCACCAGGGTCATTCACCAGATCACAGGCCTCACGACCATTATTGGCCACCGTCACCTGACACCCCCATTTTTCCAGCAAACGCTGAGCCAACTTCTGATTGACCAGATTATCCTCAGCCAGCAAAACCCTCAGCCCCTCCAGCAAAGAGGTGGCAAGCGGTAAGGCACCAGCAGGACTTACCTCGGCAACAGACTCCAGGTTTTTTTCCGTGCCAGGGGAAAGGGCTACGACGCTGCTTGCTGCTGCAGTCAGCGGGAAGTCTGTTACCTGATCGGGGTCAACGGTGAAAGGCAGTGTAAAAACAAATCGACTGCCTTGTCCGGGCGTACTCTCCACCTGCAAGCTACCGCTCATCAATTCCAGTAAGCGCTGGGTAATGGTCAAACCCAAACCCGTGCCGCCAAAACTTCGCGTTGTTGAGGTATCGGCCTGCGCAAAAGCTTCAAAAATGGTGCCGAGCTTTTCCGCTTCGATCCCGATCCCGGTATCGCTGACAGCAAACTCCAGCCTGACCAGAGCGGATTCTTCGTCCAACACCCGGACCGTGAGTCCGATACCTCCTGTTTGCGTAAACTTGAGCGCATTACCCAATAAATTCAGCACGACCTGACGCACGCGGGTGGGATCGCCCTGCACAAGATCTGGCACGTCAGGGGAAATATCGAAGGAAAAAGCCAGGCCTTTCTCTTGTGCTCGCAAGGACAAAGGTTGAACTGCCTCTTGCAACGTCTGCCGCAAATTAAACTGAACTCTCTCTACGACCAGCTTCCCAGCTTCGATTTTCGAGAAATCCAGAATATCGTTGATGATGCCCAACAAGGAGTGCGCCGAACTACGCACAATACTCAGGTATTCCCGACGCTCATTATCATCGCTGCTCTCAAGCGCCAGTTCGGTCATGCCGATGACGCCATTCATCGGGGTACGAATTTCGTGGCTCATGTTCGCCAGGAAATCGCTTTTCGCCCGATTGGCAGCCTCAGCTCTATCCGCAAGATACTCCGCACGATCCCGCGCAAGAATCAATTCCTGATTGGACAATTCCACCTGCCGGCGTGCTTCACGCTCAGCCAACTCGGCTTGATGTCTCGCCTTGTTTTCCTCAACCGCGAGATGAAGCAATGCTTGACTCTTGCAATAATGAAGCATCACCAGCAAAAGGACAGACAACAAAGCCAGCAAGAGATACATCTGGTTATCGCGATATTTTTCCAACGGCATTGTCGATACCAGCTTACCCGCCTCCCAGACCGCGCCTGGCAACGGCAGGGAAACCCACATCCAGTATCGGTCTGCCGCATCAAGCAGCCAATCGGGTTCAATCCTGTCAAAACCAAGCAAGCGCAGATCCTCGGCACTCACCAACTGCTCAGACAAAGCTGTTTGCGCTGTATTGTCCGCAAAGAACAAGGTTCCCCGTGACAAACCCTCGGGACCAATCAAGATAATGCCGTTGCGATGCAACACCACATTATCTGCCCGTAGATAAGTTTCCAGTTCTTTTTCTATGTCAAAACGCAGTACCAGAATGGCGATGATCTGAGCCGCTTCATTCAAAACCGGGCGGGCGAAATAGCCAGAGAAAGTTTGCCGGGTCAAACTCCGTGCATAAAAAACATTGGCCTCGCCAGCCATGGCGCGAATGAAATAAGGACGAAAATTGACGACCAGACCATTGCTGACCGGATCCGAAGACGTCACAACCCGACCCTCACGGTCCAGTAAAAATACCGCATCGGCACCAACACGACGATTCAGGATGCGGAAGGCAAAATCGTGCGAACCTGCCGAGTCCTGGACCGCCGCACTGACTGCGGGGTCAATCGCAGCAATTTTCAACAAATCGAACGCATGCTTGTTGAGGCTTTCCAGTCGGCCTTTGACCAACTCCAGCCGTAAATTTGCTTCCTGCCGCATGTGCGATCGAAATTCGGCTTCAGCTTGCAGCAAAAGACTGGCAGCGCCTGCCATCAAAACAGGAATCAAAATCAGCCCGCCGCCCAGCAAGTAAATCAATCGTCGCCCAACCCCTACCCGCGCCCACAAGCCGATACTGATCGCCGCAAAAACGAGAATTTCAAGCGCAATAATTGCTGCAAGGTAATTGACATCCAGCGCCATGAAACCTGCAGCCCAAGGCATTTCCCAGGTTGCAAAACCACTCGCAAGATGCAGCCCCCCCCAAATCACAGGCAGGGTAATCAGAATTGCAAAATACCCTGAGCGCAAAAACCCCTGATCAATCAGTAGACGACGGCACAGCAACAAAGTACCGGCCAGAAAAAAAGCGAACCAAGCCCCCGCCACAACCAAAAGGGTCGGCAGACGCGGCAAAACGGAAAAGTCGCTCAGCAAGGGATTCAGTATCTGAAAGAAGGCTATCTGCGTTGAGAACGATGCATCAATTGATCCAGCGGTCAACAATGCCTTGAGTATCAGTGTTCAGCTTGATTCCCAGTTCCTGCATACGCTTACGATTGATGGCAATGATCGAACGCTTGGCATCCTCCACAGGAATCTCCTTGATCGAAGCCCCTTTCAGAAGCTTCACCGCCTGAAACCCGGACTGAAAACCCATCTGATAAAAGTCGATACTGACACCGCCAAAAAAACCATACTCGGTAAATGACGAGTTCAAGGAAATATCGATCTTGCGAATCGATCTGGTCAGCATTGGCGCAACATGCTCCATGGTTTTACGCGTGTTGTCTTTCGGATCCAGGACCGACATGGTCACCGGGATGTAAGCATCAATGTCACGACTGTCGTTGATCACTTTGGCCTGCTTGAGCATGGCCGGGATATCTTCAGCTGGAAGAATGACCAAGCTGTCCTGATACTTGCTTCCCTTCAGCTCATTGATGATCTGATCCTTGAGAATGTTGCCCACAGGGTCCGTCGAATGCAATACCGCGACTTTTCGCAAGGGCTTCTTCAACAGTGCCTCAAGCATCTCGAACTGTTCCCGCATGAAGATGTATTCAAAGATACCGGTAATGTTGGCTGCTGGCTGCCGCTTATTGAGAAACTGAGCCCGCTCGTTGTAATAGTCGAGACTGCGGTTGAGTCCGGTGAAAACCAAACGGGTTTCCGGCTGTTTGAGAATCTCTTCATACAGCATGGCAAACGCCGGATCATCAATCGTGAAGACAAACTTGGGCTTTTGGCTGCGAATATCTTTTTTGATCTGATCGATGTCCTTCAAGACATCCTCGCGGCTTCGTACCCGGGTATCGAGAAAATAGCCTTTCGAACTCAGATTGGAGAAACCACCCTGCTTGAGTGCATCCATTGCAGCTTCATATTGCGGACGACCACAAACGTCATTTTCGTGATAACTGGCGACCAGAAATATCTCTGCTGCGTAGGCACTGACAGCCAAGAACGAGAAAGACAATGAAGCAAGAAAACGGCAAATCGAGCGATTGGCTTGCATGACGCCCCCCTAAGTAGATGTGTTGGGTCATTTTCCCTGAACACCAGGGGTTCTACAAGCTTGCTTGGCGGGGGACAAAATGCGATACGCCAAAGAAATAAAAAAACGCGAGCTCAGCCCGCGTTCGATTTTGAGCCGATCCTTGGGATCAGGCTTGCTTGAATTTGTAATACGCGCCGTACGCCCAGCAAGCGGCACAAAACCCCGTCGCCAGATCAATAAAAGCAAAAATCAGGATCGCGTAACCAGGAATGATGCCGATACTAGAACCCATCA
>JAVEXE010000242.1:0-3492 GCA_034004105.1 Azonexus sp.
GTGTCTTGCCAGAAGAATTCAGCCATGACGCTTCACCATGTCGAGGGCCAGGCGGATGCGGCCAGCAACCACGACGGGTTCGCTGTCGTAATAGCTGCCCCAATCCGCGGCATCCGGACCCAGGCGAGCCGGATCGGCCAGTGCCAGTGCCAGCGGGGGTAGTCCCAGGCGACGAAAAATGCCAATCAACTCGCGGGTCGCGGTGAAAACCACCCATTCGTAACCGAGTTGGTCGAGGTGGCGGGCGAGATTCAGAATGACATCGACGCTACCGCCAGGGCGATCTGCTGCCAGGTTGCCGACTTCGACAATGGCTTCGCGACGGACGGCTTGTCCGGCGAGGCGGGCAACGGCGGCTTCGATGGGTTCGTCCAGATAGGTTTCGAGAAAGAGTCGATCTTCCCCGGCGCACCGCCAGCCTGCCGTTGCCATGATGCGTCCGTGGTCTTCAAGTAGCATCAGGTTGGGCGCAAAGGCCTTGACCTTGGCACCATAGTGACGACAAAAAACCTCAGCAATGAAGGTTTCAGCAACCCCGCGCTGTGGGGTGCCGGCGATGGTATGCCGAACTGTCGGCAGCCTTGGCCGGGTCTGAACGATCTTCTGGATGGCAGCCACGCTGGACTCCTTGGAACACGATATGGCTCCAAGGATGCGCTGCCAGGATTAAAGGAAACTTAAGCCTTTAGTGCGCCGCTTCCCAGTTCGGTCCGACGCCAACTTCAACCACCAGGGGCACCTTCAACTGGGCCACCTGGGTCATCAGGCGCGGTAAATGCGTGCGGATTTCCATCAGTTCGCTGTCCGGCACTTCCAGCACCAGTTCGTCGTGCACCTGGAGGACCAGTTTCGACTGGCGGGCGGTCTGTTCCAGCCAGTACTGGACGGCGATCATGGCGAGCTTGATCAGGTCGGCGGCGGTGCCTTGCATCGGCGCGTTGATGGCGGCGCGTTCGGCGGCTTGCCGGCGCATGGCCTGACTGGATCGGATTTCGGGTAGCCACAGGCGTCGACCGTAGACGGTTTCGACGTAGCCGTGTTCACGCACCGTCGCCCGCGCTTCTTCCATGTAGCGGGCAACGCCAGGGTAGCGGGCGAAGTAGCGGTCGATGTAGGTCTGCGCCGCGCTGCGCTCCAGGCCGAGCTGGCGGGCCAGACCGAAGGCGCTCATGCCGTAGATCAGACCGAAGTTGATGCTCTTGGCGACGCGGCGCTGGTCGGGGCCGACTTCGAGCGGCGTGACGCCGAAGATTTCGGCGGCGGTGGCGCGGTGCACGTCCTCGCCGTGGGCGAAAGCGTCGAGCAGGCGGGCGTCGCCGGACAGGTGCGCCATGATGCGCAGTTCGATTTGCGAGTAGTCAGCCGAAACGATGCTGCTGCCTTCGGGGGCGATGAAGGCGGTGCGGATTTTCCGCCCTTCCTCGGTGCGCACCGGGATGTTCTGCAGGTTGGGTTCGCTGGACGCGAGCCGGCCGGTGACGACTGAAGCCTGCGAGAAATGGGTATGCACGCGGCCCGTTTCCGGGTTGATCATGCGCGGCAGCTTGTCGGTGTAGGTGCCTTTCAGTTTCGACAGCGAGCGGTGTTCGAGCAAGAGCTTGGGCAGCGGGTAGTCGAGCGCCAGTTCGGAGAGCACTTCCTCGTCGGTCGACGGGCCGCCGGAGGCGGTTTTCTTCTTTACCGGCAGGCCGAGCTTGCCGAACAGGATTTCGCCCAGCTGCTTCGGCGAGGCGAGATTGAACGGCTGGCCAGCGAGTTCGTAAGCCTGCGTTTCCAATGCCATGATTTTCTGGCCGATTTCGTGGCTTTGGCGGGTCAGCATGTTGCCGTCAATCAGGATGCCGGTGCGCTCCATCTGCCAGATGACCTGCCGGGCCGGCAGTTCGATGTCGTGGTAGATGCGGCTCAAACCGGGTTCGTTGGTGAACTGCGGGTGCAGAACGTCATGCACCCGCAGTGTGACGTCGGCGTCTTCGGCGGCGTAGGTGGCGGCGCGCTCGATGTCGACCTGGTCGAAACCGATCTGCTTGGCACCTTTGCCGCATAGTGCTTCGTAGGCGATGGTTTCGAGGCCGAGATGGCGGCTGCACAACTTGCCGAGGTCGTGGCCCTTGTCGGACTCGATGACGTAGCTCTGCAGCATGGTGTCGTGGGCGATGCCGGCCAGTGCGATGCCGTGGTTGGCGAAGACGTGCTGGTCGTACTTGGCGTTCTGCAGTACTTTCTTGCGGTCGACCGCTTCCAGCCAGGGTTTTAGTTTTGCCAGTACTTCGTCGCGCGGTAACTGCTCAGGTGCACCCGGTGCGGTGTGGGCGAGCGGGATGTAGCAAGCCTCGCCGTGTGTGACTGACAAGGAAATGCCGACGATGCGCGCGGCGAAACTGTCGAGGCTGGTGGTTTCGGTATCTACTGCGGTCAACGCCGCGGTTTCGATCTTTTTCAGCCAGGCGTCAAAAACTTCCCAAGTGAGCACGGTGTCGTAGCAGACTTCGCTTGGCGCGGCGGGCTGGCTGGTCACTGAAGTAGCAGGTGAGGCGGCGGCGTCAGAAGCCGCGCCTGCAGTGGCTTCAACGCTTGCCGGGTTATCCAATTCGCGCCGCCAGGTGCGGAAGTTGTAGCGGGTGTAAAGCTCGCGCAGGGTGTCGGTATCGCGTTCTGTTGCGGTCAACGCGCTTGGCGACGGCAAATTCGGCAGGTCGCAGACGACCGTGACGAGTTTTTTGCCGAGCGGCAAAAAATCGAGGTGGTCGCGCAGATTCTGGCCGACCACACCCTTGATTTCATGGGCGTGGGCGACGATTTCATCGAGTGAGCCGTACTGGGTCAGCCATTTCACGGCGGTCTTCGGCCCGCACTTGACGACGCCGGGGACGCCGTCGACGGCATCGCCGACCAGCGCCAGGTAATCGACGATCAGCGAAGGCGGGACGCCGAACTTGGCTTCGACGCCGGCTTCGTCGAGCATTTCTTCGCTCATCGTGTTGTACCAGCGCACCTGGGGACCAACCAACTGGGTCAAGTCCTTGTCGCCTGTGGAAATCAGGGTATCGATGCCGTCGACCGCAGCCTTGGTCGCCAGCGTGCCGATCACGTCGTCAGCCTCGACGCCGTCGACGCACAGCACCGGCCAGCCGGCGGCGGCGATGGCGGTGTGGATCGGCTCGATCTGGGCGCGCAGGTCGTCGGGCATAGCCGGGCGGTGGGCCTTGTACTCGGGATACCAGTCATCGCGGAAGGTCTTGCCCTTGGCATCGAAAACGACCGCCTTGTAGTCGGCCTTGTGGTCGCTTTCCAGTCGACGTAGCATGCTTAAAACGCCGTAAAGCGCGCCAGTAGGCTCGCCGGCCGGGTTCCGCAGGTCGGGCAGGCCGTGATAGGCGCGATACAAATAGGACGAACCGTCCACCAACAACAAGAGAGGCATAGGATGATCGAAAACGAAAAACTGGTGATGGGGGTGGAGACCGAAGCCTTGCTGAAAAGTGCAACGGC
>JAVEXE010000243.1:0-3479 GCA_034004105.1 Azonexus sp.
TTGCGCGCAAAGAAGTCCCAATACAGCGCGTTGAACGGACATGCACGCGCACCCAGACGGGCTTTCCTGTCGTAATGGCAGCCTTGGCAATAATCGCTCATGCGGTCAATATAAGCCGCACTGGAAATATAGGGTTTGCTGGCCAGTTTTCCGCCATCGGCAAATTGGCTCATGCCGACTGTGTTGGGTAACTCTACCCATTCAAAGGCATCGATATAAACCCCGAGATACCAAGCATGCACGGCAGACGGGTTAATACCGGCCAGCAGTGCAAAATTACCGATCACCATCAGGCGCTGAATATGATGCGCATAGGCTTGTTCCAGTGATTGGCCAATCGCGTGGGCCAGGCAGCGCATACGGGTGTTACCCGTCCAGAACCAGGCGGGAAGCGGGTGCTGATGGTCAAAATAATTCTGTGCTTCGTAACCCGGCATGTTGGCCCAATACACCCCGCGGACGTATTCCCGCCAGCCGAGTATCTGCCGGATAAAGCCTTCTGCTGCCGCTAACGGAACCCGGCTGGCGCGATACGCCGCCTCCGCCCGAGCGACGACCTCGCGCGGATGAAGCATTTTGGTGTTGAGCGCGAAAGAGAGCAGGGAATGAAACAGCCGCCAGCCGCGATGACTTAACGCATCCTGGAACTCGCCAAAGTACGGCAAGCCTTGATCCATGAAAGCATCGAGTTGCTGCAACGCTTCAGTGCGGTTCAGGGGCCAATAAAAGCGTGCTGCGTTCGCTTCGCCAAAACTTGCCACACCGGCCTGCTGAATGTCGTCCCAAAGGGTGGAATGATCATGGGCAATCCGCCAGTCCGCAGGCTCACGCGGTATGCCGGGCCAGGGCTTGCGGTTGTCGTGATCAAAATTCCATTGCCCACCCAGCGGTTTGCCAGCTTCTGACATCAAAACGCTGTGGCGAATGCGCATTTGACGATAAAAATGCTCCATCAGCCATTGCTTACGGCAAGAGAATAGTCGTGCCGCTTCATCGCGCTGCGTGTAGAAGTGCTCACTGTCCACCATTCGCACGGTGATATTGCGCTGCTTACCGTAATCAGCAAGTTGTCGATCCAGTCGCCACTCATCAGGCGCTTGGTACTCAAAGGCGCTGGCGCAGTAGCGATCAATCAGCGCGTCCAGATTGGCCGGGAGTGATTGCCGGTTATCGGAATCATCAATCCGCAGGTAATGCACCCGATGCCCCATCCGGCCAAGCTGCTGCGCAAAGTCACGCATGGCGGCAAAGATCGCAAGAATCTTCTGGGCGTGATGCAGAACGTAATCGGTCTCCTGGCGAATTTCCATCAGGACGTAAACCGTCCCCTCATCCCCACGGGCAAACCAGCTATGACCGATATTGAGTTGGTCGCCAAGCACGAGGCGCAATCGGGTCATGCGTGACTCCGTCGATTACGCCGACAGCGCGTTGAGCAATGTTTCACTTCCGTCCAAACCGCCGCCCATTTTTTACGCCAGACGTACGGTCGACCGCAAGTCAGGCAGATTTTCTGGGGCAGGTTGGCTTTCTTCAGCGCAGGCATGGCGATGGCAGGCTCATTGGGCATCAGTCGGCGTCTGCTCGACCCAGATCAGTTTCTCGGTCGCAAAACCAAGCGCCTTGGCCTGCTCAACGAGTTGATCGCGAATGTTTGCCGGCAAGGTCCTCTCGCGCGCGAGAATCCAGAGGTAATCGCGACTCGGTCCAGCGACGAGTGACCAGCGATACTGGGGGTCGAGTGCAATGACATGGTAGCCCCCATAAAACGGGCCAAAGAACGATACCTTCAATGAAGCCGTGTCGGGTTCACCGATCGGCAAAGCGTGACCGACTGCGGTTTTCCAGGCATGCCGCTTTGTGTCGTACCCCCGGTTGATCACCTGGATGCTGCCATCGTCCTGGCGCTGGTAAGTGGCATTCACATCACGTAAACCACGCTCGAAGGCATGGTCGAGTCGGGCAATTTCGTACCATTGCCCAAGGTAGCGATTGAGATCGAAATCACTGACCGGACGCAGCCCCTCGGGCGGCATGGTTGAACAGGCCGACAGGAACATGGCCAAGACAACAGCGAAGCATATTGCGAAGTTTGGCTTCATGGTTTCGGAGGCAGTGTGTTGCAAAATTGTCCAGGACAAAAGTAGATTTTTGTGAGAATAATAAGGCAATATGCGCTCGGGTGTTTAAATTTCCCCATCGCCGTTCAAGACGAATTCTGGTGAGGTCACAATGAGCAAAATCGCATTGGTAACCGGCGCAGCCGGTGGCGTTGGGCGTGCCGTGGTAGCACGGTTGGCCGCTGAGGGTTGGCAGCTGGTCGTTGTCAGTCGTCAAGCGGAACATCTCAAAGCTGCTTTCGGTGACCAGCATTTGCAAATTGCAGCGGACTGCTCGACCGTGGCCGGGGCCCGGCAAATCCTTCAGGTTGCGGTCGCGCACGAGTTGCGACCCACCGCGTTAGCCCATTGCGTCGGCAACATCCGGCTCGGTGCCCTGCATCGCATGAGTGAGGCTGATTTCAACGATTGTCTGAACGCCAATCTGGTCAGCGCATTTCACACCCTGTCCGCCTTTATTGGCGGGTTGCGTGATGCCCGCAGTCCCGGTGCGGCGGTACTCGTATCTTCCGCCGCTGCCCGGATTGGAACCCCCAACCATGAAGCCGTTGCTGCCGCCAAGGCGGGCGTCGAGGGCCTGGTGCGTGGTGCGGCTGCAACCTATGCAAGCAACGGCATTCGCATCAATGCCATCGCACCGGGGATCATGGAAACCCCGGCTTCCGCTGGCATCCTTGCCAGCCCGGTTGCCCGTGACGCGGCAGCCCGGCAGTATCCGTTGCCGGGAATCGGGACCTCCGAAGAACTGGCCGAGCTGATGGTCTGGCTATTGTCCGACTCCGCGGCGCGTATCACCGGGCAGGTCTGGTCCCTCGACGGGGGATTTTCTGCCATCCGCCCGTTGGTCAAGTAATCCGGTGCTCTCTGCGGCGGGTGCTGGGTCAAAGAACGCTTCGGTTGCCTCGTCCCGTTTGTGGGTCGAACACCGGACGCCGCATTGACCACTTTTGCAACTGCCAGGCGCAGCAACCTCAACACCGGCTTCGCCCATATTCTTGAGCAGCAGGTAGATCACCCAGACCCCGATGAGCATGACGATGAGCGCAATCACGAAGGGCAGCATTTGAAATCCTGGAAATGAGTCGATGGCGGGATTATGCGAGCGGCGCTTGGCAGTAACAAGACGTGGCGGCTGGTGTACTCGGAAGGCAGCCCGCCTTGCTAAAAATCCAGCTCCCCCTGCACCGACTGTTGTGCCGCCGCCGTGTCGCTCAACGCAACCAGGCCACTCGCCCGCACGCCAAGGAGCCGGATGCTCTGGTCGATGGTCACCCGCTTCAATCATGACCGGGCGGCGTGTAACAGGTCATCGGCGCTTGATATACAAGCGGGCAGGGTGGTGTCACGGGTCACGACCTG
>JAVEXE010000029.1:0-8770 GCA_034004105.1 Azonexus sp.
GACGAAGGCGATATTGCTTTTGATGCCCCGGAAATACCCATGACCGGCACCATTCCGCTCCAGATCGCGAGCTGAAACCCAGCTGATTCACCGTATAATCCCTCGTCATTTGCCCTGAAGAAGCACCATTTCCATGACCACGCCAGCTCACGGACCCATCTTGTTAGCGCTCGATATTACGGGCAGCGTACCATTGCACCAGCGGGTAGAGGAGCACGAAGCCCAGCGCGCCATTGAACGTTGTCTGACCCGGATTCGCCGCGCCATCGAGGGCCACCAGGGCGAGATTGTTGAAGAACTCGGGGACGAACTTTTGTGCCGTTTCGGCAACGCTGACGACGCGATTCGTGGCGCACTGGAAATGCAGGCTCGCGTTGCAGACTTGCCCCCCGTCAGTGGTCACAAACTGAACATCCGTATCGCGCTTTTTGATGGTGATGAGCAAGCCGCACAAACCCCTCTACCAAAATCGGTACGCACCGCAGCCCTGAGCTTGATCGCCAGAGCCGAAGGCAATCAAATTGTCTGTTCGCGTGGCCTGGCAGATGCTCTCGCCGCCAGCAAGGAAATCCGTTGCAACCTGTTGAGCAGCGCCGAGAAAGTGGAAGGCCTGCCCGGCCCGGAGGAAGTGTTCCAGTTGCTGGCAGCGGGCGAACGCCCCACGTTGCGGGTTGCTGCGCCAACGGCACCCCCGCAGCGTCTCAGTGAGCGGCTATGCGTCCGACACCAGGGCAAGGCTTTTCTGATTGATGAAAGAACACCCATCCTGAGCATCGGGCGTGATGCAGGTTGCGTGCTTCAGATCGATGATCGCAAGGTGTCTCGTCATCATGCCCGGATTGAACGGCGTGCTGATGGTTATTTTCTCGTTGATTCGAGCACCAACGGCAGTTTCCTGACCCTGAATGGCCGACCGGAAATCCTGTTGCGCCAGGACGAATGCGTGCTGCAAGGCAGTGGTCAGATCTGCTTTGGTGGTTCGGCCAATGATTGGTCCGCCGAACGCATCGATTTCGAAGGAATGTAAGGCCAAACCCGGCCTTTCGCAGCATTCAGCAATCGTCGTCCTGCATCATCCGGCTCTGCCGTTCGACAAAGTCCTGCATGCTATCAATACCCCGGAATTGCAGAATCGTATTCCTGACTGCGGCCTCCAGCAGAACCGCGAGGTTTCGTCCCGCGGCGACCGGAATTACAACCTTGCGTATCGGCACACCAAGCACCTCCTGGCTCTGAGCGTCCAGCGGCAAACGTGGTGCATCTTCTGCAGGCAAGGTTTTTTGCAGATGGACAATAAGCTTCAGCTTCATTTTCCGGCGGGAGGCGGTTTCCCCGAAAATGGTCCGGATATTGAGCAAGCCCAGTCCACGAACTTCAAGAAAATCCCGCAGCATTCCGGGACAGCGCCCCTCGATGGTGGTCGGTGCAATACGCGCCATTTCGACAACATCATCAGCCACCAGACCATGGCCACGCGATATCAACTCCAGGGCCAGCTCGGATTTTCCGACACCGGAATTTCCAGTGATCAGGACGCCCATGCCCAGCACATCCATGAAAACGCCATGCAGACTCACAGTGTCTGCCAGACGGGCCGCGAGATAAATACGCAGTTGGTCAATCACCGCCGAACAGTGCTTGGGTGAAAGAATCAAGGGCACGTCAGCAGCCACGCAGGCATTTACCACGAAATCGGGCGGTTTCAGACCATCGGCAACAATCATTCCCGGCGTTCGCGCGGAGAGCAGATCGAGAAAAAGCTGACCAAACCGACGCTCACCAATACGCATTGCCCAGTCGTATTCGGCTTGCCCCATGACCTGCAGGCGTTCGGGGTGGATGATGTTGATGTGCCCGACCACATCGGCACCATAGTTGCTGGCTGCCTTTAATTCAATCCGGCGGTCAGTCCGTTGTCCGACAATCCAATTGAACAGCAGGCTTTCCCGATTATCGTGATACAGCTGTTCTAGACTGATGTGCCGCACGGCTGTTCCGGTGATCAGGCAAACAGCTTCAAGACGGCTTCAGCGTCCGGAGCTTGCTGCAATGCTTCTCGGAACGCACGGTCCGAAAAGCGCTGCGCCAGCTCGGACAGTATCTGGAGATGTTCTTCCGTGGCTTGTTCGGGAACCAGCAGGACAAACAGCAAGGTGACCGGCCGCCCATCGGGCGAGTCGAACGATACCGGCGAAGCCAGACGAATCAGGGCTCCTGCGGCTTGTTTCAAACCTTTGATACGCCCATGCGGAATGGCAACACCTTGGCCCAAGCCGGTCGAACCAAGCTTTTCACGAGCAAACAGGCTATCAAAAATAAGTGACCGGGACATGCCGAGATGCGCTTCAAAGAGCATGCCGGCCTGTTCAAAAACACGCTTCTTGCTGCTGGCGTCGAGGTCAAGGATGACCCGATCGACGGCAAGAATGGAAATCAGAGGGTTCATGGGGAATTCGGTGCAAAAAAACCGCACCCGGATCATGGGTGCGGTTGGTCAAGCCTCATTCGCCGATGTGCATCGACGCCTTTTCACCGCGGTGGTGGTCCTGAATCTTCTGCTTGTACTTCTGCACCTGACGATCCAGCTTGTCGAACATGGCATCGATGGCTGCATACAGATCATCGCCGGCTTCCTCGACATGCATGTCCTTGCCCGGAACATGAACGGTAACTTCCGCTTTCTGCTTGAGCTTTTCTACCGAAAGCACCACGTTCACGCCAGTCACCTTATCGAAGTGACGGATAACAGGATCAAGCTTGGCTTCAACGTACTCGCGCAAAGCCGGTGTAACGTCGATGTGATGACCACTGATCTGCAGATTCATTATTTTCTCCTCTCTCTACAGGGTCTTGCGTAAATTGACCGGGGGGATGTTGAGCGATTCGCGGTATTTTGCGACCGTTCGTCGCGCAACGACGATTCCCTGTTGGCCTAGTATTTCGGATAATTGGCTATCCGACAAGGGCTTCTTGCCATCTTCTGCCGAAATCAGTTGCTTGATCAGGGCTCTGATGGCCGTGGCAGAACACGCACCACCAGTGTCGGTGGATACATGGCTGCCAAAGAAGTACTTCAACTCAAAAATCCCGCGTGGCGTCGCCATGTATTTTTGTGTCGTCACACGTGAGATGGTTGATTCGTGCAAACCTAACAAATCAGCAATTTCTCTGAGTACGAGCGGGCGCATCGCGACCTCGCCGTGTTCAAAAAACTGCCGCTGACGCTCGACAATCGCCTGACTGACGCGGTGGATGGTATCAAAACGCTGCTGAATATTCTTGATCAACCAACGGGCCTCCTGAAGCTGGCCTGTCAGATTTCCATTGCCTCGCCTTTGCCCGGCGAGAATATCGGCATACATTCGATTGACGCGCAGGCGAGGGTAGGCATCCGGATTGATATAGGCGGTCCATTTGCCTTTCAGCTTCTTCACGATGACATCCGGGGTGATGTATCGCGCCTCGATCTGACCAAAGCCCGCTGCCGGACGGGGATTCAAGGTCAGGATCAAGGCTTGCGCTCCCTTCAGGATTTCATCATCGCAGCCGGTTAGCCGGCGAATTCGGGCAAAGTCCCGAGCGGCCAGCAACTCCAGGTGCTTATCGACGATGGCGCAAGCCAGGGTTCTTTCGGCGCAGTCTTCCTCGGCTTTCAATTGCAGCAGCAGGCATTCACGTAGATCTCGTGCGCCAACGCCAAGCGGGTCGAAATTCTGGATATGCTTGAGTGCGATCTCCAGTTCTTCGAGTTCAACTTCATACTCTGCGGGCAAGGTTTCCCAAAGTTCGGCCAACGATGCCGACAGGTAGCCGTCATCGTTAAGTGCTTCAACCAGGAAACGAACCAGGCTGCGGTCGCGATCAGACATCTGGGTCATGCCCAACTGGGAGACCAGATGTTCTCGCAGACTGATTGTCGCCGCGTGGCTATCTTGCGGGTCGCTATCTTCTTCACCATCCCGACCTGCGCCGGAATAGGTGCCGGCATCGCTGGTCCAGCGATCATCATCGACCTCACCGGGCGGCAAGGGAGGCTCGCTCTGCACATCATCCCGAGTATCGGGGTCACGTACTGTCTCTTGAGTGCTGATCGGTGTCGTTGGCGAGTCGAACTGCTGGGCGCCAGCGAAAGACTCATTAGGCGAGTCCTCGCGTTCCAGCATGGGATTTTCCAACAGGTAACGCTCGATTTCCTGCTGCATCTCGATCGTCGATATCTGCAGCAACTTGATCGACTGCTGCAATTGCGGCGTCAAGGTCAGGTGCTGGGATAACTTGAGTTGGAGCGCTGGTTTCATGGGTGAAATGATATGCCTTGAAGCCTAAAGGCGGAAATGCTCGCCCAGATAAACCTGACGAACTTGCTCGTTCTGCACGATCTCCGCCGGTGTCCCCGACGCAAGTACATGTCCGGCATTGATGATCACTGCATGATCGCAAATTCCCAGGGTTTCCCGCACGTTGTGATCGGTGATCAACACGCCGATATTCCGTGATTTGAGAAAGCGGATGATCTTCTGGATATCCAGGACGGCAATGGGATCGACTCCGGCAAATGGCTCGTCAAGCAGGATAAAACGCGGATTGGTTGCCAGTGCACGGGCGATTTCGACACGCCGCCGTTCACCACCCGACAAGGCCGCCGCGTTGACGTGGCGAACATGCCCGATATGTAGTTCAGCAAGCAGGCTTTCGAGTCTTTCCAGACGCTCGCTAGATGGCAGATTCTGCAATTCCAGAACCGCCAGAATATTTTCTTCGACATTGAGCTTGCGAAAGACCGAAGCTTCCTGAGGTAGATAAGACAAACCCTGACGGGCGCGAACATGCATCGCCTGATGCGTCAGCCGTTGTTCATCAATGTGTACCTCACCGCCGTCGGCAGCAACCAGCCCGACCACCATGTAAAAACAGGTCGTTTTGCCCGCACCGTTGGGACCGAGCAAGCCGACAACCTCGCCAGAACGCACCTGAAAAGAAACATCCTCGACAACAGTCCGCGATTTGTAGCGCTTCTTGAGGTTATGTGCTGCAAGGGTGGCGACTGTCTGACTCATGCTTCTTCGGGCCCACGCAAGGTTTGCTGGATCGTGCTCATGGAAAAACCGCGATATTGCAGGAAACGCAGCTGTTTGGCACGCTCTTCCGGTGACTTGGGTGGTTGCCCAAACTTTCGGGACCAAATCGCCTGACAACGCGCCAGTTCGTCACCCGCCTCGGGTAAGGCGGCGGCAATATCGTCATCGCTGACACCTCGCTGGCGTAACTCCTGACGCAGACGTCCATCGCCATAACGGGTTGCACGGGCAAGCACACGCTGGCGGGCAAAGCGTTCATCAGACAGGAAACGTTCATTTTGCAGCCCATCCAGCACTGCATCCAGATCTGCTTCCGACGTTGCCAGGCTGGCCAACTTGCTGCGCAACTCGGCGCGACTGTACTCGCGCCGGGTCAGATACTGCAAGGCTCGTAAACGCAGCTCAGTCATCCGCCTTGGCCTTGACCGGCTTGATCACATTTGCACTGGCAGATTCACGGATTCTTGCCTCGATTTCCTGGGCAATCTCGGGGTGAGAGCGCAGAAATTCACGGGAATTGTCCTTGCCTTGCCCGATTTTTTCCCCTTTGTACGAATACCAGGCGCCTGATTTATCCACCAGTTTGTGGGCGACGCCCATCTCGATGATTTCACCTTCACGCGAAATGCCTTCACCGTAGAGGATGTCGAAAATTGCTTCGCGGAATGGCGGGGAGACCTTGTTTTTGACAATCTTGACCTTGGTTTCGTTACCAATGACTTCGTCGCCCTTCTTGATGCCGCCAATACGCCGGATATCCATTCGCACCGAGGCATAGAATTTCAGCGCATTACCGCCGGTTGTCGTTTCCGGCGAGCCAAACATGACGCCAATCTTCATCCGGATCTGATTGATGAAAATCACCAGCGTGTTGGTTTTCTTGATGTTCGCCGTCAGTTTACGCAAGGCCTGACTCATCAGGCGGGCATGCAGACCGACCATCTGATCGCCCATTTCCCCTTCGATTTCTGCCCGTGGCGTCAGTGCCGCAACCGAGTCAACGACAATGATGTCCACCGAGCCGGAGCGCACCAGCATGTCGGCAATTTCCAGCGCCTGCTCTCCGGTATCGGGTTGGGAAATCAACAGATCACCCACGTTGACCCCAAGTTTCTGTGCGTACTGCGGGTCCAGCGCATGTTCGGCATCGATGAATGCCGCAACGCCGCCCAGTTTTTGCATTTCGGCGACCACCTGCAAACAGAGCGTGGTCTTGCCGGAAGATTCCGGGCCATAGATTTCAACCACCCGGCCACGCGGCAAACCGCCGACACCCAGCGCAATATCCAGCCCGAGCGATCCGGTGGAAACTACTTGAATACCTTCGTCGATTTCGGCATCGCCCATCTTCATGATGGAACCCTTGCCAAACTGTTTTTCGATCTGCTGCAACGCAGCGGCGAGCGCTTTTGCCTTATTGTCGTCCATGGTCTTACCTCGAAATATGGGGGCCATTATGTCACAGGGCCCCGGGATGGAACAAAAATTGCTGCCAATCGTTTGACTGGCGTCACCAAGACTGTAAGTCAGTTCATCCGAAAATGCCAATGGCAATTGCGGCATGTTACCGGGATTTTCCAGCGGGTGTATGCTTTCCATGACTTTCACCTCACAACACTGAATACTGGTCAAATATACAGTAATTTTGAGTTTCCCGATGTTTCTTCGATATCGCTGGCTGTTATTTTCTTTGCTGCTGCTTGGTCTTCACACGCCACCGGTGGCAAGCGCTCCGGCATCCTGGCACTGGTGGGTCAGCCGGGTCGACGGTGCGCGCATCTGCGCCCAACTTCCACCCGGTGAGGGCTGGGTGTATCTACGCGGCCCATTTCAGGATGCCCAATGTCGACGACCTGCACCCCGATGAGTTCCTACCACCCCCCTGTTACCCCAATCACGGTCATTCATGCCGATGATGATCTGATGGTTGTTGAAAAACCCGCCGGCCTGCTCTCGGTGCCGGGTCGGGGTGCGGAGAAGCAGGATTGTCTGCTGTCCCGACTACGTGAAACCTGGCCATCGGTCGTCGAAGTCCATCGTCTGGACATGTCGACGTCCGGACTCATGCTGGTTGCCCGCAACGACGCGATGCAACGCGAACTGCATCGCCTGTTTCGTGACCGTCTGATCAGCAAACGCTACGTGGCTGCGGTCGACGGCCTCGTTGAGGCAAATTCCGGCAGTATCGATTTTCCTTTGATCTGTGACTGGCCAAACCGTCCCCGACAGATGGTTGACCATAACATTGGCAAACCCTCACTTACCCATTACCGGGTTCTTGTGCGCTTACCCGAGGCCCGAGTGACGCAGATTGAGCTTGAACCCGTTACGGGCCGCTCACATCAGTTGCGCGTCCATCTTGCGGCCATTGGGCACCCCATCCTCGGTGATGATCTGTACGCCGGCAAAGCGGCAACTCGCGCCAGCAGGCTGCTGTTGCACGCGGCAAAAATTGCCTTTACTCACCCGGTCACCGGTTTAGCGATGAATTTTCAATCCGAAGCCCCTTTTTTTCCTTGGGAAAATTCACAATAACCTTATAATCCTCCGCGTTTTCAACCCCTTGCCGTCGTCGACCCCACCATGCTGATCTGGTTTGTCGTCATTTATCTCGCGATTTCCATCGGGATCGGCCTTTATGCGGCAACCCGGGTCCACAACGCGCGCGATTACATCGTGGCTGGCCGCAACCTGCCTTTCCCCATCGTCCTGGCCATGGTGTTTGCAACCTGGTTTGGGGCTG
Source organism: Azonexus sp. (assembly GCA_034004105.1). Taxonomy (GTDB): domain Bacteria; phylum Pseudomonadota; class Gammaproteobacteria; order Burkholderiales; family Rhodocyclaceae; genus Azonexus. The sequence goes on from JAVEXE010000029.1 coordinate 7,822, forward strand.
AAACCGTACTTGGCATTTCCGCCACCTTCATTGACGAAGGCTTTCGCGGCCTGATCTCCGACCCCCTGGGTGCCTCGGTCTGTCTGGTTCTGTTTGGCCTGATCTTTGCCAAGCCGCTCTACCGCCTCAACCTCCTGACCTTGGGTGATTTTTTCCGGGTTCGCTACAACCGCAATACCGAACTGGCCCTGTCGATGGCCATCATCATTTCTTATCTTGGCTGGGTTGGCGCGCAAATGGCCGCCCTCGGACTGGTGTTCAACGTACTCTCCGATGGTGCCATTACGCTTAACCAAGGCATCCTGATTGGTGCTGCGGTGGTGTTGGTCTATACCCTGTTTGGTGGCATGTGGTCGGTTGCCATGACCACGTTCGTCCAGATGATCGTCATCGTGCTGGGGCTGATCTATGTGACATGGCTGGCGGGTGACATGGCTGGCGGCTTCGACAAGGTGATCGACAAGGCAGCAGCCGACGGCAAACTCAACTTCCTGCCCACGCTTGACCTGCTTGATATCATTTCCTGGGTCGCTGCCCTGCTGACCATGGCCTTGGGCTCGATTCCGCAGCAGGACGTCTTTCAGCGTGTCAATGCCTCGAAAAACGAGTGGGTGGCAGTCTGGGGCACAACGCTGGGCGGCGTTTCGTACTTCTTTTTTGCCGCCGTGCCACTTTTCCTCGCTTATTCAGCCACGCTGATCGACCCGGCAATGGTCGAGCGTTTCATGGCCGAAGACTCGCAGTTGATCCTGCCGCAACTGATCGTGCACTACATGCCTATCGGCGCTCAGGTCATCTTTTTTGGCGCCCTGCTTTCGGTGATCATGAGTACGGCATCCGGCACCTTGCTGGCACCCGCCGTAACCTTTTCCGAGAATATCCTGCGCGGCTTCTACAAGGAGATGAGTGACCGCGAGTTACTGCTGGCAACCCGCGGTGCCGTTGTTGT
>JAVEXE010000029.1:8870-16367 GCA_034004105.1 Azonexus sp.
TCATGAGTACGGCATCCGGCACCTTGCTGGCACCCGCCGTAACCTTTTCCGAGAATATCCTGCGCGGCTTCTACAAGGAGATGAGTGACCGCGAGTTACTGCTGGCAACCCGCGGTGCCGTTGTTGTCTTCACCCTCATGGTCGCAACGTATGCACTATCAACGGATGCAACCATCCATCACATGGTCGAGAGCGCCTACAAGGTCACCTTGTCCGGTGCTTTTGTCCCATTGGCTGCCGGCTTGTTCTGGCGTCGAGCCAACAACTTGGGGGCAGCGCTCGCCATCATTTTTGGCATTGGCACCTGGCTTGGCTTTGAAATCCTGGTTCCCGAAGGTGAGATTGGGCCACAGTTGTATGGGGTCCTTGCCAGTGCCTTGGGCATGGTGTTGGGCGCGTACTTCGGCCAGCCACCCGGTCCAGCCAAAGAAAATGCGGCTCAGGCTGGCGCCAGCCACTGACGTTATCCGCTACAGGCACTAAAATCGCGCCATGTCCGTTCATGGCAGACGCTCTCTTGTCCTCGCTCGTTACCTGACGCTCGTCTGGTTCGGGCTGATCGTGTACGCCAGCCTGCACCCTTTCAGCGGCTGGCGGGATACCGGCATTCATTGGGGCGCTTTCCTGGAGGCTGCCTGGCCACGGTATTGGACCGCCTTTGATTTGATTGCCAATATCGCGGTCTACCTGCCCTTGGGCTTCTTTTTGACCCTGGTTCTGGCGCCGCTACGCTGGCGCTGGCTCGCGGTCTGCCTCGCTATCCTCTTGGGGAGCGGCTTGAGTCTGGGACTGGAAACCCTACAAAACTGGTTACCCAGCCGGATTCCTTCCAGTCTGGATCTGGCGTGTAATGCATTCGGCAGCTTTCTCGGGGCAATACTGGGGCATCTTCTCGGACCACGCGTATTCAGCCGTCTGGAAAGCGCTGCACATCGCCTTCTCTCGCCCATACCTCATGGCGAACTTGGGCTGACCTTGTTGGGTTTGTGGTTGATCGTGCCGCTCTCGCCCGAAATCCTGTTGTTCGGTGCCGGTGACATGCGACAGTTGATTGGCTTTACCCCGGCAATTCCGTTTTCCATCGATCACTTTGCCCTCATCGAAGCCAGCATCACGGCTGCCCATGCTGTCGCAACCGGACTGCTGCTGCGCGCCTTGCTTGCCAGCGCTGGCATCGCTTACCTGATCGTCCCTCTTTTCTTCATTGTTGCACTCCTCATTCGCACCCTTGGTGCCGCTATCCTGATCAGCCCGGAAAATGCCATGGCTTGGTACACCGTCGGTGCACAACAAGGCCTCCTTGCAGCTGGCGCATTGTTGGGTCTGATGCTCTGGCTTCCCGCACGGATAGCCTTGCTGTTTGCTGTGCTAAGCCTTGTTGCTGGCACGGTGCTCGTCAACCTGGCACCAGCAAATCCCTATTCCGCCGCGGCGCTGGCCGTCTGGCAACAGGGGCACTTTCTCAATTTCAATGGTCTAACGCGCCTTATTGCCAGTCTCTGGCCGTTTCTCGCCCTGCCATTTTTCTGGCTGGCGGTGCGTCGACCGTAATCAACGCCGTCCTCACCCGCGCCGCCTATAATGTCCAGCCTTCAAGGAGATCCCTTATGAGCTATTTTCAGCACCATGTCTTCATCTGCACCAACCAGCGCGAGGGCGGCGAAAGCTGCTGCAACAACGTGGGCGGCGGCGATGCTTTCGCCTACGCCAAGGACCGCATCGGCCAGCTCAAGCGCAATGGTCCCGGCGCGGTACGCATCAACAAGGCCGGCTGTTTGGGGCGCTGTGACCAAGGCCCGGTGATGGTCGTTTATCCCAACGAAACCTGGTACGGATTCGTCGATAACGAAGATGTCGAAGAAATCATCCAGGAACACCTGATCAATGGACGCGTCGTCGAACGCCTGAAACTATGAGAGCCCCGGAAGAAAAAATCCACGTCGCCGGCCCGGTCGGCAATATCGAAGTGATCATGGAACGCCCGGATGCCCCGCGCGGCATCGCCCTGATCGCGCATCCCCATCCGATTGGCGGCGGCGCCAATACCAACAAGGTCGCCTATACCCTGGCGCGAACCTTCGTCAGCCTTGGCTACGCGGCTTTCCGTCCGAATTTCCGTGGCGTTGGCGCGACCGAAGGCGTGCATGATGAAGGAAATGGCGAAACTGACGACCTGCTGGCTGTGCTGCACGATGCCAAGCTGCGCTGCGGCGACATTCCCGTCGCGCTGGCCGGTTTTTCCTTTGGTGCTTTCTGCCAGACCCGTGTTGCCAAGCGCCTGGAAGCGGCAGGCCATCCGGCCCAACGCCTCGTTCTGGTCGGCACCGCGGCGGGTTTTGTCGAAGGTACGCGGCAATACGACACCGAAGCCGTCCCGCACGACACCATCGTGATTCATGGCTCAGCCGACGAAACCGTTCCACTGAGCAATGTCTTTGCCTGGGCTCACCCGCTTGATTTGCCAGTTGTCGTCGTCCCCGGTGCCGACCACTTCTTCCATCGCCGCCTCCACCTGATCCGGGATATCGTGACACGCGCATGGCGGCACTGAGCGTTGGCGGGTAAAACCCGCCCCCCGGACGAACCCAACACCTGACCATGCTCTGAGCTAACTATTTGAGGAGTTCAAAATGCTGAGGAGTGCGCGTATCCAGAAATTTGCGGCCCTGCCAGATGCGGAGTTGCATTTTTCATCCGGTATCAATGTGGTGGTCGGCGAGAACGGCTTGGGAAAAACTCAGCTGCTTAAGCTGCTTTATGCCACTCTTAAGGTCAATGCCGACGCCAGAGAACTTACCAAGACCAGTTTGCAGAAGGCCTACGCCGACAAGTTGGTCGGTGTGTTCCGGCCTGATACGTTGGGACGTTTGGTCAAGCGCAAGCAAGGTAAGGATCGTTGCGAAATTGGGCTGACGATGGCCGACCCGGAGCGCTCCTGTGCTTTCAGCTTTGCCACCGGTGCCAGCGTGGCGGTACAGGTTGATGAGCCACCTGCGGCGGCACCCGGTAGTTACGCCTCTCCGGTGTTCATTCCGACTCGTGAACTGATTACGCTGTGTCCGTGGTTTGTTGCGCTCTACGACAACTACCACCTTCGATTCGAGTCCAGTTGGCGAGACACGGTATCCCTGCTGGGGGCTCCCAGCTTGAAAGGCCCGCGAGAGCGCATCGTCGCTGAATTGCTGGCACCGCTGGAACAGGCGATGGGCGGGAAGGTGGTGGTCGATACCGGTACCGGAGAGTTTTATCTTCAGATTCCCGGGGAAGGCAAGACCGAAATGCCACTTGTCGCCGAGGGCTTGCGTAAGCTCGCTATGCTGGCGCGCCTGATCAGCACAGGCGTATTGCTCGACCAAGGATACCTGTTTTGGGATGAGCCAGAAACCAACCTTAACCCTAAACTCATCAAGACCTTGGCGTTTGCCATCGTGGCGGTGGCGGCCTCCGGTGTGCAGGTATTCATCGCCACGCACTCACTGTTTCTGCTGCGCGAGCTGGAAATGTTGCTGGCTGAAAAGCGACATGGCAAATTGGGGAGACGCTGGTTTGCGCTGGCCGCGTTGGGAGACACGGTGGTGCTGGAGCAAAGTGACCGCATCGAAGATATTCAGACATTGGTAATGCTGGATGAAGAGTTGGCGCAATCGGATCGGTTTATGCAGGTGGAGAGTGAGCAATGTCAGTGATCCGTGAAGGCGCATTGCAGTTCAACTTCGGCGCTGGCTCGCAAGCGAGCAAATACGACGATTGGGCTTTCTACCGCAACCAATTCCAGAACGGTTGCTACCGTGACAACAAGGCTGTCGACCTGCTGTGCCATTCAGGAAATGCTGCCTGGCTGATCGAGGTCAAAGATTACCGCCAGCACGCTCGAACCAAAGTCGTGGATCTGGCGGATGAAATCGCGATTAAGGTCAGGGATACGCTGGCGGGCTTGTTGGCAGCACAAGTCCGCGCCAACGATTCGGATGAGAAAGAGTGTGCCCGCGCCATTTTGCGCAAAAAGACGGTGCGGATTGTCTGTCATATCGAGCAACCGGCCAAAGCCAGCCGCCTTAGACCGCGCGTGATTGAACCGGACAAACTGCAACTGAAATTACGCAGTCTGTTGAAGGCTATTGATCCTCACCCTATGGTGATGGATGGGAATGGCGTCGCTGCCGGCGTGCCGTGGTACGTAACACAAATTCGAGGAGGGTGAGTGACTGAAGTTCTGCATCAAGCCAACGCAGTTCAGGTCAGCGGTCTGCGCAAGACGTTTGCCGGGCAGGCGGTTGTGCAAGGGATCGATTTTGCGGTGCCGCGTGGCACCTGCTTCGGCTTGCTCGGTCCGAATGGTGCGGGCAAGACCACGACGCTGCGGCTGTGTCTGGGTTTGACCGCGCCGGATTCCGGGACCATCGTGCTGGCCGGGCAAGCCATTCCTGACGATGCGCAGGCGGCGCGGGCGAGGGTAGGGGTGGTGCCGCAATTCGACAATCTCGACCCGGATTTCACCTGCGCGGAAAACCTGCTCGTCTTTGGTCGCTATTTCGGCCTGCCAGATGCCGAGATCCGCGCCCGGATTCCGTCGCTGCTCGAATTTGCCAGTCTGAGCAATAAAGCGGCGGCGAAAATTTCCAGCCTTTCGGGCGGGATGAAGCGCCGTCTGACCCTGGCGCGGGCGCTGGTCGCTGACCCGGATATTGTCTTTCTCGACGAACCGACCACCGGCCTTGATCCGCAAGCCCGTCATCTGATCTGGGAGCGGCTGAAAAAGCTGAAATCTGCCGGTAAAACCCTGATCCTGACCACGCATTTCATGGACGAAGCGGAACGCCTGTGCGACACCTTGATGATCATCGACCACGGGCGCAAGATTGCCGAGGGCAGCCCGCGCGAATTGATCGCCACCCATATCGAGCCGCAAGTGGTCGAGGTTTTTGACGAATCCTGCGGTCGACTGCCCGAATTTGTCGAAAATCACCGAGCACTGGCCGAGCGTGTTGAAGCCAGCGGCGACACTGCCTTCTTCTATTGTCGTGAGCCGCAAGCCTTGCTTGCCGCCCTGGCCGACTTCGAGGGGCTGCGCTATCTGCACCGCGCCGCCAATCTTGAAGACGTTTTCATCAAACTGACTGGCCGCGAACTGCGCGATTGACCCCAAGGCACTTATGGACCGACTGCGTACCGAATTACTCCGCCTTTTCCCCGATGCCGAAGCGCCAGGTGTACAGCGTCACACGCTGACGCTGGTGTTTCGTCATTCCACCGACTGGCCGCATCTGGCAGCGATTTGCCAAGGCATGATCGATGATCTGGAATGGCCATCGCCGATCATTTCCGTCGCTGGCCGGGATGGCTACTGCCTGTGGTTGCCACTTGCCGAACCCCTGACGGAAGCCGAGGGTCGGGCCTTGCTGGCCGGCCTCTGTCGCCACTATTGCCCGACGCTGAAAGCCTCACGCTTTGACATCCTGCCGGCGCATATCGAGCCCGTACCGCAACAACAGGACGACGCGGGTGGCTGGTCGGCATTCATTGATCCCGGCATGGGCGAAATGTTCAAGGAAGGGGGGGGCCTGGAGATGCCGCCGAATCCGGAACGGCAGGCCGATCTGCTCGCCAGTGCCCGAGCCTTGCTACCGGCAGAGATTGCCCGCGCATTCGCACAACTGGCCCCGGCAAGCGCAGTGCCCGAGAGCGATGCCGTGGTCTCCATGTGCAATCCGCAACTCGCCGCACAAGACAATCCCCATGATTTCCTGCTGGCGGTGATGAACGATCCGGCGGTGCCGCTGGCGCAGCGCATGGCGGCGGCGCGTGATTTGCTGCCCTATTTTCCCCCGCCGGTACGATGAATTTCCCCCAAAAAACCCCGTCGACCGCAGGACGTGCCAATTGGCTGGCCTGGTTCCCGGTTTGGCAGCGCAATTTCCTCGTCTGGCGCAAGCTGGCTTTGCCGTCCGTGCTGGGCAACTTGGCCGATCCCTTGATCTACATGCTAGGCCTGGGTTTTGGTCTGGGTGCCATGCTGCCCAGCATCAACGGTCAGCCTTACATCGCCTTCCTTGCCGCCGGTACGATTGCCGCTTCGACCATGAATGCCGCCACCTTCGAGGCTTTGTACTCGGCGTTTTCGCGCATGCATGTGCAAAAAACCTGGGATGCCATCCTCAATACCCCGCTTGGTCTGGCTGACGTTGTTGCAGGCGAATTGTTCTGGGCGGCGACCAAGTCCTTCTTTTCCGGTTGCGCCATCCTGGTGGTGGTCACGGCGATGGGCCTGACCAACGGGCCGCTCGCCCTGCTGATTCTGCCAGCCGTGGTGCTGACCGGCCTCGCTTTTGCCGCGTTGGGCCTGATCTGGAACGCCCTGGCCCCGTCTTACGATTTTTTCATGTATTACTTCACGCTGTTCATCACGCCGATGACGCTGATTTCCGGCGTGTTTTTTCCGACCGATCAATTGCCCGGCTGGCTGGCGGCGATTGGCGCGGCCTTGCCGCTGGCTCAGGGGGTCGCGCTGATTCGGCCCTTGCTCGCCGGACAACTGCCCACCGATGCGCTGCTGCATATCGTCGTGCTGCTGGCTACCACCGCCGTTGCCTTCATGATTGCATTGCGCCTGACCCGCCGCCGCCTGCTCAAATAACCCGCTTTCCCAATTTGATGATGAAGCCTTCCCCGATGAAACCCCTGCCGATGAAACCTCTGCTAATCCTGACCAATTGCCCGGATGAAGAAGTCGCCAACCGCATCGCGCTGGCCCTGGTTGAAGAACAGCTCGCTGCTTGCGTCAATATCCTGCCGCGCGTGCAATCCGTCTATCGCTGGCAAGGCCAGATCGAATCGGCGTCGGAAATTGCTGTTTTCATCAAGTCGACCGCAACAGCCTACCCGGCGCTGGAAAAACGCATTGCTGAACTGCATCCCTACGATGTGCCGGAAATCATCGCCCTGCCGATTGAACAAGGTTTGCCAGCGTATCTGAACTGGTTGGCCGGTGAGACACTCCAATGACCATGCGCGCACTCTTCGTATTTTTCGCTTTCCTCATTTCCCTGCTCAACGTTCAGGCGGTGGCTCAGGAGTTCCTCGACCCCATGGTCGCCTTCAAGCCGACCGCCCGTGCGCTGGATGGGCAGACGGTGGAAATCCGCTACGAGATCGCCAAGGGGTACTACCTTTACCGCGACAAGTTCCGTGTTCATCCGGTCGATGAAAACATCACCTTGGGCGAACTCCAGATTCCCAGGGGCAAGGAAAAAAACGACGAGAATTTCGGCCTTGTTGAGGTGTTCTACAAGGAGGTCGCTTTCCGCGTTCCCGTCGACCGCATCAGTTCCGGTAGCCTGGCACTGCGTCTGGATGTCATCTCGCAGGGTTGTGCCGATGCCGGCGTCTGCTATCCACCACAAACCCAAACCGTCGATGTCGTTTTGCCTGACCCGGCCAGCACGCCCGCTGTTGCGCCAATGGCACAAAATGCGCCAGCCGGTGAAGGGGACGAAAGCG
>JAVEXE010000030.1:0-12222 GCA_034004105.1 Azonexus sp.
TTCTTTTGCGCCAATGTCACGGCGTCGGCGCTGGAGTACACCATGCGGATGTCACCACCTTTTGCTTTCGCTTTCAGGAGCGACAGACCGTCGGAGGCCGGTACACGAAGGCAGTCGCCGTAGGTGCATAGCGTCACGCCCTCGTCGAGCGCCAGGCGGATGGCCTGGTCGACGCGGCCGATCGGCAACACACAGACCGGGCAGCCGGGGCCGTGGATCATGCGTACGTTGGCCGGCAGCAGGTCGGAGACGCCGTAGCGCGAGATGGCGTGGGTATGGCCGCCGCAGAATTCCATGAAATGGTAGTTCCGCTTTGGATCGGCCTCGGCGCGGATGCTGGCAGCGATCTTCTGCGCCACCTCGCCGTCGCGGAATTCGCTAATGTATTTCACAGCTTCTCCATTTCGGCGAAGAGCTGAAGGGTCCTGGCGGCTTCATCCGGGTCGAGTTTATTCAAGGCATAGCCCACGTGGACAATCACGTAATCGCCGACTGTGACGTTGTCGACCAGTGAGAGCGAGATTTCTTTGCGAACACCGGCAAGGTCGACAATGGCGTTGTCACCGTCGCGCAGTTCGACGATCTGGGCTGGAATGGCGAGACACATGGGCGCTCCTTGGTTTGGGTTGAACTATTTCCAGCCGCCGAGACGGCGAAAAAAACCACGGCGATCAACCGTTGGTGCGGGCTTTTCTGTTGCTGGTTGCCCGTTTGGCGGGCTATCCGCTGCCGGGAAAACCGGGGGAGAAAATAGCGTGTTGATGGCTGCCATGGCAATTTCCTGCGCCGCTTGTTGCGAAGCAATTTCCTTGACGCTGGTGCTGAGCGGGCAATACAGGCAGGCCGGTAGCGCGTCGTCCGGTAGCGGATCGGCGATGACTTCGAGATCACCGGCGGGAAATTCCAGACGTGTTTTTTCGCCGGCGGGCAGCGCTTGCCACAAACTGCCGCCACCGGGCAGTATCAGAAGACGGATGAACCAGGGGGTGATGATGGCCCCCACCCAATCGCCGCGATAACGCCGGAAGCCCGCAATATCGACCCCGAGCGCCGGGTTGGCGTGCTCACCAAATTCAACCGCGACTTGCATCAGGCGACGGTACATTGCCAGTAATTCGGGTGCCGGGTTGTCGGTGAAGGCTGGGCTCATGTCAGGGCGTGGGCTTGTTTTCGGTTCATGGTCCGCGATTATTTCACAGCTGCGGTGTATTGCTGCCGGGCGACCCAGGCTTGTCCCAGTGCCAGTCCGCCGTCGTTGGCAGGGGCGCGGCGGGCTTCGAGCAGTTCGAGGCCGGACGCTGCCAGGTTGCGGCGCAGGGCTGCGGTCAGTGTGATGTTCATGGCACAGCCGCCGGAGACGGCGATTTTTTGGATATTTTCCCGGTCGACGGCAAGTTTCAGCCAATTTGCCAAGCCATCGGCGACGGTGGCGTGAAACAGTGCAGCACCGTAAGCCGGGTTGCGAATTTCTGCCAAGGCGATCAACAGAGGCAGAAAATCGAGCTGTGCTTCGCCATTCCTGCAGCGCCAGCCGCCGACCAGCGGATCAACCGTGCCATGCTGTGCGGCCAGACTTTCCAGTCGCATCGCGGCCTCGCCCTCATAAGCCGAAACGGCACAGACACCCAGCAAACCGGCTGCTGCGTCGAACCAGCGGCCCAGGCTGGAGGTCGGCGGGCAGCGCAGGCCGCGATTGAGCAGGTTCAACAAGGGGCCAGCTTGGCGTTCCGGCCAATGCCGGGCCAGCCAGCGCTCCGCTTGATCCTGCAAGCCGGCGGCGTGCAGGGCGGCAATGGCCATGCGCCAGGGCTCGCGTGCGGCGCGGTCGCCGCCGGGCAGGGCGATTTCACGCAAATGGCCGGTCCGTTGGCAACGGTAGCCATCCAGTCTAAGCAACTCGCCACCCCAGGCTGCACCATCGTCGCCCAGGCCGGTCCCATCCAGCGCCAGGCCCAGCACTGCTTCGTGGATGCCATGTTCGGCGGCTACCGCTGCGAGGTGGGCGTGGTGGTGACCCACCGCGATGGTCGGTATGCCCCATGCCTCGGCCAGGTGCAGGGCGAGATGGGTGGAGGGAAAGTCCGGGTGACGGTCGTGCGCAATCCACTGTGGCCGGACCTCAAGCATGTCGAGCCAGTGATCGACGGATGCCGCCAGAAAGGCGACGGCAGCGGGATTGTCCAGGCCGCCGATATGCTGCGAGAGGAAGGCCTTTGGTCCGCACGTGACGCAGAGGGTGTTTTTCAGGTAGCCGCCCAGGGCCAGACCATCAACGCCTGCAAAAGCAAGGGGCAGGGGGGTGGGTACATAACCGCGTGCCCGGCGCAGAAAAACCGGTCCCTGCGGCGTTGACCGCAGCACGCTGTCGTCACAACGTACGATGATCTCCCGGTCGTGGGTCAGATAAGCGTCGGCAATCGGTTCGCTGGCTTCGTCTGGCGCGCCGAGACGCAGCAGGGCCTGGGCGTCGTCGATCACCAGCGGCTCGCCGTGCGGGTTGGCGCTGGTCATGACCAGCAGCAATTCGTGCGCTTGTTGCAGCCAGGTCGTTCCCGCCGGTCGGCCAGCGGCTTCATGCCAGAGCAGCAGGTGCAGGGGCGTTGTTGGTAGCATGACGCCGAGCCAGGCCAGATGTGGCGCACAGTGTTGGCCGACTGCCGGGTCGCTGTCAGCCTTGCGGCAGAGTACGATCGGCGCGGCGGGAGAGCGTAGCAAGGCGGATTCCGCCGCGTTGACCTGAGCCAAGGGGGCGAGCGAAACTTCATTCAGGCCCATGACGGCAAAGGGTTTGGCGTCCCGATGTTTGCGCCTGCGTAGGCGGGCGACGGCTTCTGCGTTGCGGGCATCGCACGCCAGATGAAAACCGCCCAAGCCTTTGATGGCGACAATTTTGCCGGCCTGCAGCAGCGCCAACGTGGCGTGGATCGGGTCGTCGGTTTTCTCCCCGGTTTTGCGGTCGACCGCAATTTCAGCCCCGTTTTCATCCAGCAGGCGCAAACGTGGGCCACAGTCCGGGCAGCAGGTGGTTTCGGCGTGGAAACGCCGGTCGTTTGGATCGGCGTATTCCTGAGCGCAGGTTTGACATAGCGGAAAGCTGGCCAGGCTGGTTCGGGCGCGGTCGTAGGGAATGCCCGCGCTGACGGTGAAGCGGGGGCCGCAGTGGGTACAGGTGGTGAAGGCATAGCGCCAGCGCCGGTTACCCGGGTCACAGATTTCGCTCACGCAGTCGGGGCAGAGCCCGGCGTCCGGGCCGATGGCAGTGCTGACTGCGCCGGCTTCGCTGTCGAGGATATGAAAGCCCGTGCGCGGCACAACATCGGCGGCAGCTTCATGCAGTGCTTCAACCCGTATTTCATCCACCCTTGCCAGGGGCGGTAATTCTGCGGGCAGGCGGGCGATGAATTCTGCGATTTTGTCGCCGTTGACCGTAATCGTCACGCCCGCTGCGTCATTGCGTACCCCGCCATTCAGCCCCAGTTCATTGGCCAGTCGCCAGACATAGGGCCGAAAGCCCACCCCTTGCACCAAACCGCGAAGGTGAAGACGCTGTGAGGGGGAGCGGGAAGGTGAAATCAAGGGAGTACGGGGTGGCTCAGCCATTCAGACGCGGGTTGGACAGCCATGTCAGCAAAGTCTCGTAAAGTTTGTCCGGGTCCACGGGTTTGCTGATGTGCTCATTCATGCCCGCCGCGAAGCAGGCTGCTCGATCCTCGTCAAACGCGTTGGCCGTCATTGCAAGTATCGGTGTGCCTTGGTTGAGGGAATCGGCGCGGATGGCTTTTGTTGCTTCCAGACCATTGAGCAGGGGCATCTGCATGTCCATCAGAATCAGCGCGTAGCGATGCTGCCGGGCAAGCACAAGGGCTTGCTGGCCGTTCTCTGCGACATCGACTACCAGTTCCACCTCTTCCAGCAGGCAACGGGAGATTTCCTGCGTGATGGGCTCATCTTCGGCCAGCAGGATTCGCGTACCAGCAAAATCCATTTGCAGATGCTCTTCCGCTGAACGGAGAATCGGGCAGGCTTGCTGGTTGTCTGCGTCGCCTTCCCGTTTCTTCAGCATCACGGTGAACCAGAAGGTGCTACCAGCGCCGGGGCTGCTGAACACGCCAATTTCACCGCGCATGAGTTGGACAAGACGTTTGCAGATCGCCAGCCCGAGTCCAGTGCCGCCGTATTTTCGGGTCATGCTGTTGTCGGCTTGTTCAAACGATTGGAAAAGACGCGTTTGTGCCGCTGGGTCAATGCCAATGCCGGTATCGCTGATTTCAAAACGCAGTTGTATTGCGTCGTTGCCTTCCCCGATCTGCCGGATACGTAACATCACTTCGCCGTGCTGGGTGAATTTGACCGCGTTGCCTACCAGGTTGAGCAAGATTTGGCCTAGACGCAGCGGATCGCCGCGCAGGGGCTGGGTGGCGATGCTTTCCGGCAGGTCTACGGCGAGGCGCAGGCCTTTTGCGCTGGCGGTACTCCCCAGGAGACTGAGGATATGGGCGACATTGTCGGTCAAGCGTAGCGGGGCGTCTTCAAGCTGCAAGCGCTCGGCTTCGATTTTCGACAGGTCGAGAATGTCGTTGAGTAGCGCGAGCAGGCGTTCGGCGGAAAGTTTTGCCTTCGCCAGTTGTTCCAGCCCCTCCGGGTTGGTCATTCGTCGTGTCGCCAGGCTGATCATTCCCATGATGCCATTCATGGGAGTGCGCAGTTCGTGGCTCATGTTGGCCAGGAAAGCCGTTTTTGCGCGATTGGCTGTCTCGGCGGCATCCTTGGCCGTGGCAAGCTCGGCGGTTCGAACCTCGACCAGGGATTCCAGATGATCCCGGTATTCCGCCAGTTCGCTTTCAATCCGCTTGCGCTCGGTGATGTCACGCCATAGACAGTGAATCAGCGGGCGTCCGCCCAGTTGCATGGTGGATAAGGTGACTTCGGCGAAAAAGGTGCTGCCATCCTTTCTGGTGTGCACCCATTCGAAGCGGTGTAGCCCCTTCTCGAGTGTCAGATTCATGATCCGTTCAGCTTTGCTGAATGAGCTTTCCCCGTCAGGCTGGAATGCCGGGGAAAGGGCTGACGGATGCGTGCCCAGCAGGGCTTGTTTGTCGGGGTAACCCAATTGCTCCACGGCGGCCTGGTTGCATTCGACGAAATGCTTGTTTTCGATGATCCATACCGGGTCCGGGGAGTCGTCAAACAACTGACGAAAACGCTGCTCACTTTGCGCCAGGGCGACATTGGCTTGCTGGGCAGTGGCATGGGCAATGATCAGGCGTTTGTTCAGGCGCCTGAGGTGCACGGCAAAACCAAAAAGCAGCACCAGAATCAATGCCACGACAACAAGGCCGACGTAGAACTTTGTCAGATCGGTTTTCGGGTCCGGGTCGTAGATGAAGCCTTGAAGATCGGCGTCATTCGGGATTTTGCCCAATTTTGCATAGACATCCGCGACATGCTGCCAACGGCCCGGGCTCATGTAGCCGGCCTCAACGATATCGGGGCGAGTCAATTCGAGAAGCTTCTCGGCTTCAAACAGCAGGTGCTCCCGTGATTTACCCTGGGTGTTGTATTTGGCAAGCAGAAGGTCGACGGTTTCTTGCGGGTGTTTCAGCGCGTAGTCCCAGCCTTTGATGGTGGCCTTGCGAAAGGATTCAACCATTTTCGGCTGCTTGTTGAGCAGCCGCTGTTGGGTGAACAGGATGTTGCCAAAGAGATCAATGCCCGATGAGCGCGGGGTCAGCAGGATGTAGTCGTTGCTGCGTTCGCGGATGTGAAAGAGTTCATTGCTGACGTAAACGGCAATGGCATCGGCTTCCCCGGCATCCAGGCCTGCGACTGAAACGAAGTGTTCGATGCGTTCGTGGTCGAAAGGTCTGATGCCCTGTGACAGGAGAAAGGCATCGACTTCGGCGGCGGTGTCTGCAGTGATTGCCAGGCGTTTGCCCTTGAGGTCGAAGACGCTGTTGATGCCGGCCGACTTTCGGGCCAGCACGCCAACCGCGGAGTGTTGCATCAGGCTTGCCAGGGCGACGACAGATTTGCCGGCAACATGCTCAAGGACCAGAGATGAGCCGGCAATCCCGAAGTCAATACTGCCGGCGACGACCGGTTTGACCGGGTCAATATCCGGTCCGCCTTGGTGCAGTTGAACATCCAGCCCGGCCTCCCGGTAAAACCCTTTTTCAAGCGCCACAATCGGTCCGGCAAACTCGAACTGGTACATCCAGTTGAGCTGGATGGATGTTTTGGTCAAGTTATCTGCAGCAAAACTGGGGCCAGCACAGAAAACCGTCTGAAAGAAGAGGCTCAGCGTTGCCAGCAGATAGAAGAAGCGACGGGAGGGCGGTTGGCGACCGGGGCACATGAGCATGGGTGTCGTTCTGCGATCGTCAGGCATTCAGGACGTTTTGTTCGCAAGGCACAAAAGTGCTGCGTTGTGAAATACCGGCATGCCAACTTCCTTGTCGGTCCCGATCTCGCCCAGCGAAAGCGCTCCCAGTAAGGCTGTGCTCTGGCTGGCGATGACGAGCTTGTGCAGTTCCTGGCTTGCCGCAGTGCCAAAATGCATACGTCTGCCAGCGCAGTAAAAAATGACCAACGGTTGTTCTGTTCTCGGCAATTGTGCGGCAATCTGCTCGACACATTGGCTCTCCGCCAGTTCAGGCGCGTGCAATAGCCGGAGAACTGAATTGGCCGGAATTTCTCCGACACAGTGAATCGCACCGTCGTCGGTCAGCCCGACCGGGATGCGCACCAGCACATCCAGCGCGGTGATCAGGCCGAAGGGATAATGCACCGCATGTTGATAGAAGTTTTCCGGGGTCAGTTCAACCCCGTATTCGTCCTTCAACAAGGCTTGATATACCGCCAGTGCCGGTTGGCCATTGATCTGGTCAATCCGGTTTCCATCCGTCGATGTGGCACGGAACAAAGCCTTGGAAACCGGATAAGCATGTTCGACAACGACATGCTGTGTCGCAGGAATCATGAAGGCGATACAGGCTGACTTGACGTGTCGTGTGTTGTCAAACAGGCAAAGCGTCGGCTGAAAGCTCTCGCTGCCTGCATTGACGCCCGCATAGCGGACGCGGTGTTCCAGCTTTTGATAGAGCGCATGCAGCAGGGTGCCGATATTTGCCAGCAGCCCGTCAAATATCAGGAAAAGCGTGGGTTGACCGTGGGATGGCTGCCTGGAAAGCTGATTTGTCGCAAACTCCACGATCTGGTCGCTGCTTGCCGAGGGGGCTTGATCCGCCAGGCCCTCCAGTAGCAGGCACGGTGGGCAGGTATCAAAGCGCAGGAGCGTAATGCCGGATTGGTGAAAGCCAGCTTCCGTTAGCAGCGCTGGAAAGAGCGCGCCTGTCAGGGGGAGTGAATGCTGGTTGGCGGCAGCCTGAATCTGGCGGATTCGCGTTTGTTCACCTTCAGGCACCAAGGCCAGCACGCCTGCTTCAGGAAAAGCGGATTTCCAGTCAGCGAACAGAGCGGCTAGCACGTTGTCGGATGCCTGCGGCAGATAAACCGCATGCAACGCTGGGTGCCCATCTCCGTTCTCGGGTTTTTGGTCATCGAGATTCATCATGTGCTCCTCGCGGAATCGATCGCTTGCAGCAAACGAACGATGGATTGATGCAGGGTGTCAAGCAAGGGTTCGATGTCAACTGGGGGGTGTTTGTTCGCCAACGCAGTATTGAGCGGTGCTTCAACGGCAAATGCGGCAGTAGCGACGCCGTGAGCGCCGAGGGTTGCGGCGACACCCTTCAGGCCATGGGCGAGGCGGCGTGCTTCTTGAAGGTCGTCGGCGCGTAGTGCTGCCCGTATTTTCTCAACCTGATCAGCGTATTGTTCGGCGAATTTGTCGAGTAATTTGCGATAACGGTCTTGACGCCCCATGACAGAACGCAGACCGGTGACCTGGTCGAGTTCAGGGGAATCAGGCAGTGGGAGTGGATCAGGAGGTGAGTCATTGATTGCCGGGTTTGTGTCTGTCGCAGTCGGCGGGCGGGGCTGTGCATGGGCGAGAACAACCTTGACCAATTCGGTCTGATTGATTGGCTTGGTCAGGTAGTCAACCATGCCGGCGTCAAGGCTCAATTGCCGTTCTTCGGGCAGGGCATGGGCGCTCAGGGCAATGATGGGCAGTGTAGGGGCAATGCGCAGAATCTCGCGGGTGGCTTCTCGGCCATCCATGAGGGGCATTTGCACATCCATCAGGATCAGATCGAAACGTGTTGGGTCCTTGCGCACGGCATCGACTGCTTGTATGCCATCGCAGACCAGAGTGCAGTGCGCACCTTCCTGAATCAGCAGGTCTTCCAGCACGATACGGTTGATTTCCATGTCCTCAGCCGCCAACACCTGCAGTCCGGTCAGGTGTTTTCCAGCGGGCAACTCGGTTTGGCTGATTTCGGTCGTCGGGGCCTCGCAAGCGGGTAAGGGCAGGCTCAGGGTGAATTCACTTCCTTGCCCCAAGGTGCTGCTGACCGTGATCGCACCGCCCATCAGGCGGGCAAGATTCTGTGAGATGGCCAGGCCCAACCCCGTCCCGCCGAATTTACGGGAGGTTGAGCCATCGGCTTGCTCGAAGGGCCTGAATAGCCGGGCACACTGATCGGCTGTCAGACCAATGCCCGTGTCGGCAACGCTGAAGTGAGTCTGCGCATCAAGCCGGGTCAGGCGCAATGTCACTGTGCCGGACTCGGTGAATTTGATGGCGTTCGAAAGCAGGTTGACCAGTATCTGGCGCAGTCGTAATACGTCTCCCATCGCCCACTGCGGCAAATTTTCGGGAGGTGAGAAGCGAAGCAGGAGTCCTTTTTCGGTGGCGCGTTCAGAAACCAGTGCAAGCGCTTCTTCAGCGACCGCCAGCGGACTCATTGGAACGGGGGTAATGATCAGTTTGCCCGCCTCAACCTTGGAGAAATCAAGGATGTCGTCAATGATGCCCTGCAAGTGTTGTCCTGCCTTGAGGATGCGGGCGCAGGTTTCGCCTGTCCTTCGGCCTACGTTTTCACGCAGTCCGATACGTGCCAGCCCGATAACGCCATTGAGCGGGGTGCGTATTTCATGGCTCATATTGGCAAGGAAAGCACTTTTCGCGATGGCGGCAGCTTCAGCCGCCTGTTTGGCGTCGCGTAATTCCTGTTCGACTTGTTTGCGTTCGGTGATGTCCTGCATGAAACCGATGAGCTTGTGTGGCGATCCATTTTTTGCAGGACGGTAATAAACGGTCATTTCGACAGATACCGGGCTCCCATCACGTTTGATGTGCTCGGTTTCGAACTTCAGGTGTTTTACCTCGCGAATGCGTTCGTTGAATTCATGAAAGTTTGCTGCGGGAAAGCGGGGGTCAATATCACTGACAGTCATTTGCAGCATCTCTTCCGTCGAGTAGCCGAGGAACTTGGCGGCATAGTTGTTGACGTGAACGAATCGTGCCGATTCGAAGTCGACCCAGTAAATGCCAATGCCCACCGTCTCCATGGCGAACTCGGTATCGCTCAGTCGAGCATAGTTCGCTTCCAGCGCCGCCGTGTTTTGCCGGACCCGTTCTTCCAGTTCATTGTGCAGCGCGAGACTGGCGGCCAGCTGTTTTTCGTGTTCCTGGAAAAACAGGCAAAGCAGCATGGTGGCGAGTGGGTAAAAGAGCAGTAGCACCCACCAGGCTTGTTCGATGAATGGAAAACCGGCATTGTTGGGTAGCTGGGTAAAGGCCGCCAGTTGAACGATTTGTACAACGACACCCAATATCAGGTATTGCCATGGGGCTGGCGTGATACCCCGCTGTTGCCACCAGCGACGGGCCAGGACCCCGAGCAGCGCAGAAATCAGGATGATGGAAACCCCAACCCAGACACCGATGCCGCCGAGCTGGTAGCGATAGATAGCCGCGATCATCGCAGCGATGATGGCTGTCAGACCGCCACCAACTACGCCGGCGACGCTCAGAATGATTGAGCGCCCGTCAAAAATCAGGCCCGGGGCAAAGTTGACCGGGTTGAGCATGCCAAGCAGGGTGACCCCGCCAAAAAGGAAGCCTAACCAGATATGGCGATTGAGTGATTGCTTCTGGTATCGAGAAAGGACAAATTGCCCAGCCGCAACCAATGCAATCACGAATGCAATGTTGTTGATCAGGTTGATGAGCATATTCTTCGCCTCGAAATATGGCGCTCAACCGTATCGGCTGGTTGGCAACGCGCGAAACATCGAGATCGATAGTATCGCGCTTGGGCAGGTTTTTACAGCGTAGGCTGGATTTTGCTCATTTCCGAGCCAGCTGTTGCTCCAGTTCCAAAATCCGGGCTTTCAGGGTGTCGACCGTAACAGCCCGTTTATGCTGCTGCTGGTGCAGGCCAGTGCGAATCCAGTTCAGCCAGGTATCCATCCCTTCGCCGCTGCTTGCCGAAACACGCAATACCTGGAGTTTGGGATTGACGCGACGGGCATTGGCTTCGGCAAGGTCGACGTCGAACTGCAGGTATGGGAGTAGATCGCACTTATTGAGCAACATCACGTCGGCGGCAGCGAACATGTCGGGGTATTTCAGCGGTTTGTCTTCGCCTTCTGTCACCGACAGGATGGCTACCTTGTGCTGCTCGCCAAGGTCAAAGGCCGCCGGGCAGACCAGATTGCCAACATTTTCGATCAGGAACAAGGATGCATCGGCGGGTTTGAGTCGTTCCATCGCGTGGCCGACCATGTGTGCATCCAGGTGGCAGCCCTTGCCGGTATTGATCTGGATCGCCGGGACACCCGTGGCGCGGATACGCTCAGCATCATTGCTTGTCTGTTGATCACCCTCGACAACATAGATTGCGATCTCCGATTTGAGTCGTTCGATCGTGTTGACCAGCAGGGTGGTTTTTCCGGAGCCAGGGCTGGAAACCAGATTGAGGGCAAAAATTCCGCGCTCGTCGAACCAGGTCCGGTTTTTGGCCGCATAACCATCATTCTTGCTGAGGATGTCTTGTTCGATCTGGACCATCCGCGCCTGGCTCAAGCCTGGTACGTGCGCCCCCGCAGGCCCGCGACCGAAATCGAGGTTGTCATGGGCGTCGTGGCTGTGGCTATGCTCGCCGTGGTGGTCGTGCTCATGCGTATGCGTCGTGCCGTCGGCGTGCGTATGAACATGGCCGTGCCTGGGTGGCTCGCCCTCGATCCTGACTTCGCCGTCAGCGCATCCACAAACTGTACACATGGTTGGTCTCCTGATTCTTATTCAATAGCAATTTCGCGGACCCGCATTTCCGTGCCGGCGGTTGGTTGAATCTGATGGCTGCCACATCGTGGGCAGGGGGCAAATCGTTCGCGAATCGGCACGGTCTGGCTGCATACCATACACCAGCCAGCACCGGGAACGTCGACGATTTCCAGCGCTGCGCCTTCAGCCAGACTGCCCCGCGTGACAACATCAAAGCAGAAGCGCAGGGCTTCGGGTTCAACGGACGACAATTGTCCGATTTCGAGAACGACCAGGCCAACTTTGCGGGCATGTTCACGCCTTGCGGTACTTTCTACCAGTTCAATGATGCCTTCAGCCAGCGACATTTCATGCATCGTTCCACTCCACTTCGTGTGGTAGGCAGGGGTCCAGTGCCAGGATGGCTGTTTCAAGGCCTTGCCGGGCCTGGGTGCGGTTGTCGAAATGCGTGCCGGCCAACAAGTTGCTCAGGGATCCAGGTGAGGTAAAGCAGGCGTCGGTCGGTGCTTCCAGATGGTACTTTGCCACTTTTTCTCCGTCCAGCGTGATGGCGTGTGTCAGGATGCCGCGTGCACTCAGGCATTGCGCTACCCCATGCGGCCCGTCTCCGATGGCACTGAGCGGAAAAGCTGTCTGCTGCACCAAGGCATTCAGGGCCTTGTGTGTTTGCGAGATGCGCTGCCGGAAAGCGTCGGCAATATTGGTAATCTGCGGTGGCGCGGGTTTGGGGCTTTCCGGCGCTGTCCACCAACGTAACCAGCACGCGGGCTGCAGGCTTGTCTCTGGATTGGGTGTGTTGCGGTCAACCAGATGAGAAAGGCATTTTTCAGCCAATGGACTCAAGGTGTGCTCAATCAGGTCTTGGGTATGGGCGATGTTGTCAGGGCTGAAACGTTGCTGCCGCCAGGCAGCAAAAGCGGCGTGTTCGGGCACTTGGCCGCAAGCGGCTGGCCAGTCGAGCAACAGTCGCCAGAGATTTTCGTGCAGAACTTCGAGCCAGAGCAGTGTGTTGTCACGGGGAAGCGGGA
>JAVEXE010000030.1:12322-16341 GCA_034004105.1 Azonexus sp.
CGCGGTTAATCGGGCCTGTTCATGGCTGGAAAACTCTCCTGCAGGAGAAAACAGCGAGCACAGGTGGTAATTGCCCAAGCGGGATTCTTCTGCCACGATAAATTCGTAGGTGCCTGAAGGGAATTGCCAGTCGAAGTGGTTACCTGCGGTAAGCGCTGGCCATGCGCGATGTCCGGGCAGGCAGAGCAGATTGATTGACCAGGGGGTCACCAAAGCGCCTACCCAGTGGCCAGCGTCGCTTTGCCGGAAGGCAATTGTCTCGACAGCAAGTGCCGGATTGCAAATGGGCAAGCCTGCCATGCGGGTTGTCGCAATCTCCGTAAAAACTGCAAAGATTGCGGTCGACGGGTCATCTGCCCAGATTTTCAAGACGCAATCACCATGAACTTGTGTTTGGGAGCATCGCAGCCGGGACAGGCCCAGTCGTCGGGCAGGCTGGCAAATGGCGTTCCCGGTGAAATGCCACGGACGTCGTCACCTTGGGCCGGGTCGTAGACCCACCAGCAGATGCCACATTCCAGTTGGTCATCTGCGCTGACGGCACGGAAACTGCCTTCGAAGATCGGTTCGCTCATGCGTTTTCGGCCATCATCTCGCAGTATTCACGCAGTCGCATGATGGAGTCGGAAAAATCGTCTCCGGCAGCGAGGGCAACTTCCGGCATGTCGCCGATTTCGATGGAATTGAGTATCAGCGTATCCATGCTGTTGAAATACTGCACCCACCAGACGTTTTTCAAGCGAGTACTGGTGATTCGGCAGTTACCGTAGCCACGTGAGAGGATGGAAACCTCACGATGACCCAGCCAGGCGTAGAGCGTATCGAGGTCGGCGTCACTGACCGGCAAGAGACTGAGGTTGATGGTATGGGTGGCCTTGCCTGGACGCCAGTCTGTTGCCTGCAGGCGGATTTCTTCGACCAGGGCCTGGGCGTTCATGCAGCCGGCAGGGTAACTTGGGGCGGCCAGGGTGTCGGCGGCACAAGCCAGCATGGCTTCGGCAAGGACTTTCGGGATGGTGCCGGTTTCCAGTCGGTCACGGATGAAACGACCGTCATCGCTGACTTGCAGCACACGCCAGAAGCCGGCAAAAGCGGTTTCCTGGACACGCCAATGTTGCGGGGCGGTGGTGAAGGCACTGACTTCGCCAAAGCCAAGTGACTGGCTGATCAGGTCACGGACGGCAGACGATTGCGCCAGTAAGTCCAGGCGAACGGACTGATTCAGGCCGGCGCGGTCAGCGCGATCGATGAAGTCCGCCAGCAGATCAAGGACCGTGGCCAAGGCATCGGCAGGGGCATTTTCTGGCAGATACGGTGCGGAAAAAGTGTGCATGCCTTGTGGCATGGGCAGGTATTCTGGCGCTTCATCGCCCTGTGAGCCGGGTCCGGTCATGGGCCCGAGGCTGACCACGGAAATCGGAAAGGGGCGAAGTGTCGAGCGTGAGGTCGTAGCATTCATGCGCAGGCTCCTGAGGGCCCGCTGCTGCGGACCGGAATGGGAATGATGGGAATGGGGCGGGCGGTTGTCGGTGCCGTGCTCAAGCGGGCAATTTCATCCCGGTAAGCCTGCCAGTCACGAATGCCATTGAGGCTACCAACGTAATTCCCATCGCGCAGGAAAACGACTGCCGGCGCACGGGCGATGGCATATTGCTGCATCAGGGCAGGCGCACTTTCCGGCCCCGCGACCAGCCGGACGATTGCATCGCCCAGTCCTTTCAGGGCTTCCGGGAGAATCACGCAGGCGTCCAGGACTTCCAGATTGCGTTGGGGGTCGTCGGTCAAAAGCAGCACGGCTAGTCCTGCCGAAAAATGGCCCGGATTGCGGTCGACCCGGATAAAGCCGTGTTTTTGCACCATCCGGTTCAGTGCGGTTTCCAGTCGGTCGAGCGAGGTGGGACCGGGGGCGAATTCGATGCTCATTGGGGATTCCTCAGGAAGGCCGGTAATTGCGGTTCTCGGTCGAGATCGGCGAAGTATTCAGAAAAATCACTTTTCCCGGCGTTGACCGCAGCAATGGCAGCCAGGGCACCGTTGACCGCGGCAGCACGCTCAGCAGCAATGACTTCCCGCGCCGCATCAAGAAAGCACAGCAGCCAGGTGCCGGGTGGCTGCATGCCTACCAGGCGTATATCGACCAAGGTCTCACCACTGTAAGTCTGGCAGCGAGCCTGGTGTTCGCCACATTCGATGACTTGCGCCGGAATGCCGATGCACATATTCAGTTTCCTTGGGCCATCGGCGTGGGCGTTTCCCGCTGCAGAAAGCGTGCATCACCGAGTCGGTAAGCCTGACTGGCAGATGGACGCTCACCTTCGTAAATTTCCATGGCCAGTGCGATATCGGTGATTGGTTCGGCGGCACCCTGACGGATACTGCCACGAACCCCCCAGTGGTTCAGCCAGTCGAGGGCAAGATCGAGGGCCGGTTTGATCTGCGCCTTGACCACGTCGCGCAGACTGCCACCGTAGTCTTCCAGCTCTTCCGGTTGCACGCCGATCAAGACAAGTTCTGCCGGTAGCTTGCCGGTCAGGTCGGCGGCCATCAACACTTCCTGGAAGCCGGTCTGGTGCAGGCTCATTTTTTTCGCACCCATGAAACGGGGCACTTGGTCGCCGACGACCTCGCGCAGTTTGCCGGGGGGATCGCCGTAGTCGACGGCGTCAAAAACCAGCAGGCAATCGGCTTCCTGCACATAGGGCAGGAGATACAAGCCTTGGGTGCCGCCATCCATGATCGTGACGTTGCCGGGAAAGCACCAGTCAGCATTGAGCGCCTCGACGCAGCGCACGCCAAAACCCTCGTCAGCCCAAAGCAGATTGCCAATGCCAAGAATCAGAATTCGTTTTTCCATCGGTTTCTTCCGGAAAAAAGCCCCCCGGCACGGAGAAACGCCGGGGGGAATAACGCAAGGTAATTCACAGCAGATCAGTCTTTGAACATCCGCCAGCCGGAAATCATGGTTGAAATCAGTGATTGCCGGCTCATGATGTCTTCCCGGACGGCTGCGTAGATATGAACGACCGCGAAAGTCATCATGATCCACATCCCCAGTCGGTGCAGATTGTGCACTTGCATGGAGCCGCCGAGTGCCGGAATGACCCAGCCGAAGAGGGTGTCACTCCAGCTGCCAAGACCGGTACCTTCGCCGTACAAGGCGAAGCCGGTAACAACCATGCCGACCGCCAGTACGGTAAAAAAGAAGAACATCATCAGCTGCGCCATCGGGTTGTGACCGACGTATTTCTTCGGGTATTTCTCCAGGAAGAGATACCAGCGCAACTCGAAGAAGACTTCACTCCACCAGTGCTTGTTGGTGATCGGCAGCATGAAGATCTGGCGGGCGTGGTGATTGCCGACCAACGCCCAGTAGATGCGGCCGAGCAGGCCGATGGCGAAGATGTAGGCCGCGGCGAAATGGGCAAAACGCATGTAGCCCATGACAAAATTTTCCGTCGAATCGCCAGGGACCGTCGGCAAGGGTTTGCCGATAAAGTAGCCGGTCACCGCCAGTACTACCATGGCCAGCGCATTGATCCAGTGCCACAGGCGCACCGGCGCTTCATAGACATAGATCGAACGGACCTGTTTTCCGTGCCGTTCGGCCTCCAGCATGTCCTGTTGTGAGAGCATGATCAGCCTCCTTAGCGGACTTTCACCGAGGTCATTTCCTGTCCGTCCGGGCTCATCACGTGCGTCGAGCAGGCCAGGCAGGGATCGAAGGAATGCAGCGTGCGCAGGATTTCCAGCGGCTCGTCGGCCTTGGCCACCGGGGTATCCATCAGCGAGGCCTCGAAGGCACCGATCTGCCCCTTGTGGTCACGCGGGCCGCCGTTCCAGGTAGTCGGTACGACACACTGGTAGTTGTCGATCCTGGTGTCCTTGATCTTGATCCAGTGACCAAGCGCGCCGCGCGGGGCTTCGGTGAAACCGACGCCCTTGGCTTCCGTCGGCCAGGTCTTCGGTTCCCACTTGTCGATGTTCGCGGTGTTCAGGTCGCCGGCCTTGAGATTGGCCAT
>JAVEXE010000244.1:0-3448 GCA_034004105.1 Azonexus sp.
TGGACAAGGGCAACATTCAGGAGCGGCTGACCATGCGCAACTTCATGGAGACGCTGCGAAATAGTGGTGTTGAAACGGGTGGTCCTGCAGCGCTCTCTTCCGCAGACAGGCAGGCTTTTGCCAATCAACTGGATCGCTTGCTGGCACGGCGGCGGTAATCGCTTGGTTCATTGTCATGAAACTGTTACATGCAGATTGCACAATTCCGTTTTTCAGGAGGTGAAGATGGATTTGTTGTTGTGGCGTCATGCCGAGGCGGAGGATGGAGAAGACGATCTGAAGCGTCGTCTGACCGAGCGTGGAGAAAAACAAGCCAAGCGAATGGCTGCCTGGTTGCATGAGAACATGCCCAAGGAAACCCGGATTATCGTCAGCCCGGCGATTCGTACCCAGCAAACGGTGGAAGCCTTGAAATTGCCCTTCGAGACCCATCGCAAGATTGGGCCTGAGGCTTGTGTGTCTGAACTGATTGCCGCCTGTGGCTGGCCGGATGCACAGGGCGCTGTCCTGATTGTCGGGCATCAGCCCTCGTTGGGGCGTCTTGCTTCCCTGTTGCTCGCAGGGGCAGAAGCCGAATGGAGCATCAAAAAGGGGGCGGTCTGGTGGTTGAGCAATCGTTTGCGGCGCGGAGAAACGCAGACGGTATTGCGTGCGGTGATCCCGGTCGAGATGCTTGATTAGTCCCTGTTCCGGCTTTTTGTCGGTTGTTGACTGGACATGGGCGTTACATCGGCGTGAAATAGACCCTTTGCTGTTTGAACAAAGGGGATGCTTATGGTGACGACAAAAACCAAAACAACGAATGTTCAGGAAACGAATGCACCGGTGCGCTCAGATGGCGTTCGCAAACGTCCGGTAGCCAAGGGCGATGTGCCACCGGTTCAGACCCCTGCCGGGATTGAGGGGTTCGCTGTGCATAATGCGGTCGACGCGGCACAAGAGAAGAAAATGGCCGCAATGCGCGACATTCTCGCGAATTCGGAAAGTCAGGAAGCCCTGGCGATGCTCAAAAGTCTGCTCAAGCAGCAGCGGATTGTCGTCAATGACGGTATTGCCAATCCTGACGAAGAGCTGGCGAAAGATTGGCGTGACGGTGGCTACCCCTACAAGAACCTGATGCAGCGCAGCAACTATGAGCGGCAGAAGTACCGCTTGCAGGTGGAGTTGCTGAAGTTGCAGGCTTGGGTCAAGGAAACCGGGCAGAAAGTGGTGATTTTGTTTGAAGGTCGCGATGCGGCCGGCAAGGGCGGGACGATCAAGCGCTTCATGGAGCATTTGAATCCACGGGGTGCTCGCGTTGTTGCTTTGGAGAAACCCTCCGAGATCGAACGTGGTCAGTGGTATTTCCAGCGTTATGTTCAGCATTTGCCGACCAATGGCGAGATCGTCCTGTTTGACCGCTCTTGGTACAACCGCGCGGGCGTTGAGCGTGTCATGGGTTTCTGCAGCGATCAGGAATACAACGAATTCGTTCGTCAGGCGCCAGAGTTCGAACGCATGCTGGTGCGAAATGGAACGCACTTGATCAAATTCTGGTTTTCGGTCAGCCAGGAGGAGCAGCGTCGCCGCTTCCGTGAGCGCCGGGTGCACCCATTGAAACAGTGGAAATTGTCCCCGATCGATATGGCTTCTCTCGACAAGTGGGACGACTACACCAAGGCCAAAGAGGCAATGTTCTTCCACACCGATACGGCAGATGCGCCATGGACCGTCATCAAGTCGAACTGCAAGAAGCGCGCGCGTTTGAACGCGATGCGCTACGTGTTGCATAAACTGCCCTACGCCAATAAAGACACGTCGCGAATCGGTAATCTCGACCCGCTGATCGTGGGACGTGCAAATGTCGTGTATGAGCGTGGAGAGCAGTCAGTTGCGCTGATTTAACTGACGACGTAAGCGGCGCTGCCGGTAGCAATCAGCAGCCCGTTTTCGTTTTCCAGCGTCATCTGGACCGAGGCAATACGGCCACCCAGACGGGTAATCCGTCCGGTGGCCGTAAATTTTTTACCGATGCCTTGGTGCAGGAAATCGGTTCTTAAGTCGATCGTGCCAATGCGACCAAACCGATGGGCGACCTGTTCGGCGCTTTCATTGCAGAATTTTTCTGCAATCGCGACAGTGACAGCAAATCCGCCAACGGTATCGAGGGCTGCTGCAATCACGCCGCCATGCAGTCGTCCGTGCAGGTAGTGACCGATAAGTTCTGGCCGCATGTCGAAAACCAGTTGCGGTGCACAAGGGTCGATTGAGGCGACCTTGAGTCCCAGTACTTCGTTGAAACGCAACTTGGTCTCGAAAATCTGGCAAAGCATGGATTCCAGACGGTGCTGTTCGTCGGCGCTGCGGCGGGGGAGTTGGGGCGATGTCATGACATGTTTTTTTGATTGGAATGGGACAGGATTTTATCCATACGTGGCCGTATGGAGAAGGCTTGGCCTCATAAATTTCAGGGCACAAAAAAAGGCGACGGGCTGAGCCGTCGCCTAAACCGAACGCTAAAGACAACTTAGCGTAACGCAGAGGTTCTTTCCGGGTTATTTCTTGCGCGGTGGCGGAACGTCCGTGCAAGTGCCGTGGGCAACCTCGGCAGCCATGCCGACGGTTTCGCCCAGGGTTGGGTGCGGGTGGATGGTCTTGCCAATATCGACCGCGTCGCAGCCCATCTCGATTGCCAGGCAGACTTCGCCGATCATGTCGCCGGCCGACGGGCCGACGATGGCGCCGCCGATGACGCGATGCGTTTCGGCATCGAAGATCAGCTTGGTGAAGCCGTAGTCGGCACCGTTGGCGATGGCGCGACCGGAAGCAGCCCACGGGAACTTCGACGTCTCGACCTTGCGGCCTTCCTTCTTCGCCTGTTCCTCGGTGTAGCCGACCCAGGCCACTTCTGGATGGGTGTAGGCAACGCCTGGAATGACCTGCGCGTCGAAGGCCGCTTTGTGACCGGCGGCGACTTCCGCCGCGACGTGCGCTTCATGCACGGCCTTGTGCGCCAGCATGGGCTGGCCGACCAGGTCGCCGATGGCAAAGATGTGCGGCACATTGGTGCGCATCTGCCCGTCGACCGGAATGAAGCCGCGGTCGGTGACGATGACGCCCGCCTTGTCCGCGCCGATCTTGTTGCCGTTCGGCGCGCGGCCGGCGGCTTGCAGGATCATGTCGTAACGGACGGCTTCGGCATTCGGCGCGCCTTCGCCTTCAAACTTGACCCACAGGCCATCGTCCTTGGCGTCGACCGCGACGGTCTTGGTTTTGAGCATGATGCGCTCGAAGCGGTGGGCGTTCTGCTTTTCCCAGACCTTCACCGCATCGCGATCCGGCCCTTGCATCAGCGCATCGGCCATTTCGACGACGTCGACTTTGGCACCCAGCGTCGAGTAGACCGTAGCCATTTCGAGGCCGATGATGCCGCCGCCGATGACCAGCATCTTCTTCGGGACAAAGCGCA
>JAVEXE010000031.1:0-16132 GCA_034004105.1 Azonexus sp.
CCCCAATTCACCCACGTAACGCTCGCGCTTCTGCTGCGGCAATTCCGGCAGCGCTGCGCGCACGCGCGCCTTCCAGTCGGCACCGATCATCAGGGGCAACAGGTCAGGATCGGGGAAGTAACGGTAATCGTGGGCGTCTTCCTTGGTTCGCATGACGCGCGTTTCGCCGCTATCCGGATCAAACAAAACCGTCGCCTGGACAATCTTGCGTCCTTCTTCGAGTTCGTTGATTTGCCATTGAACTTCATAATCAATGGCTTCCTTGAGAAAACGGAAGGAATTGAGGTTCTTGATCTCGCGCCGGGTACCAAATTCCGCCTGCCCCTTGGGACGCACGGAAACGTTGGCATCGCAGCGGAACGAGCCTTCCTGCATGTTGCCGTCGCAGATCCCGATCCAGCGCACCAAAGCATGCAAGGCGCGCGCATAGGCCACGGCCTCGTCGGAAGAACGCATGTCCGGCTCACTGACAATTTCCAGCAAGGGGGTGCCGGCACGGTTAAGGTCAATGCCGGACTTGCCGTGAAAATCTTCGTGCAGCGACTTGCCCGCATCCTCTTCCAGATGCGCACGGGTCAGTTGGACCACTTTCTCGTAAGCCTTGTCGCCCTGCCCAACCTGCAAGGTCAATTGCCCGCCAACAACCACCGGCAGATCCATCTGGCTGATCTGGTACCCCTTGGGCAGATCGGGGTAAAAATAATTCTTGCGCGCAAACACCGATTTTTCGGCAACCTCTGCGCCAATCGCCAAACCAAAGCGAATCGCGCATTCCACCGCCTGCCGGTTGAGCACCGGCAAAACCCCCGGTAAAGCGAGGTCGACCGCACAAGCCTGGGTGTTCGGCTCGGCACCAAAAGCCGTCGAAGCACCCGAAAAAATTTTCGAAACGGTGGCCAGTTGGGCGTGCGTTTCAATCCCGATTACGACTTCCCATTGCGTCATGGTTTCATCCATTGAAATTTCGTTGGTCCCTTGGTTCGCTTGTCCCTTGGACGCGATCAGCGAGGCGCTCAGTCGATAGAGGCCGGACGCCGCAAATGCCAATCTGTCGCCAGCTGGTAGCGGTGGGCCACATTGAGCAGGCGAGCCTCGTCGAAGTAATTGCCGATCAACTGCAAACCGACCGGCAAGCCATCGGCCATACCACACGGCAAGGACATGCCCGGCAGCCCCGCCAAGTTGACCGCGATGGTGTAGATATCCGAAAGATACATCTGCACCGGATCAGCGGCTTTTTCGCCCAGCTTGAACGCGGTCGTCGGCGAAGTTGGGCCAAGGATCACGTCGCACTGCTTGAAGGCTTCGACAAAATCGTTGGCAATCAAGCGCCGGATGCGCTGCGCCTGCAGGTAGTAGGCGTCGTAATAGCCGTGCGACAGGACATAGGTGCCGATCAGAATGCGCCGTTTGACTTCGGCACCAAAACCCTGTGCCCGAGTCTTCATGTACATGTCGTCAAGGTTGCCGTATTCCGCCGCCCGATAACCATAGCGCACACCGTCAAAGCGGCTGAGGTTGGAACTGGCCTCCGCCGGCGCGATGACGTAGTAGGCCGGCACGGAAAGGTGGGAATTGGGCAGCGAGACTTCCACGGTCGACGCCCCCAGACGACGATATTCGGCAATCGCCTCCTGAACTGCCGCCATGATTTTCGGGTCGCAGCCGTCACCGAAAAATTCTTTCGGCAAACCAATGCGCAACCCCGCCAAGGGCTGGTCGAGCTTGAGCGTGTAATCCTCAACCGGTCGATCCAGCGAGGTTGAGTCGCGCGCATCAAAACCGACCATGGTGTTCAGAAGCAGTGCACAATCTTCCGCCGACACGGCCATCGGACCGCCCTGATCGAGCGACGACGCGAAAGCGATCATGCCGTAGCGCGACACCACGCCGTAGGTTGGCTTGAGGCCGGTCAGATTACACAAGGCGGCGGGCTGACGGATCGAACCGCCAGTATCGGTGCCGGTTGCCGCCGGTGCCATGCGTGCCGCCACTGCCGCCGCAGAACCGCCTGATGAACCACCCGGCACCCGGCTGCGATCCCAAGGGTTTCTGACCGGGCCAAAATACGAGGTTTCATTCGACGAGCCCATGGCGAATTCGTCCATGTTCGTCTTGCCCAACGAGACCATGCCTGCCTCGTGATGCATCTTTTGAATCACCGTGGCATCGTAAGGCGAAACGAAATTCGCCAGCATTTTCGAGCCACAGGTCGTCGTCCAGCCTTCAGCACAGAAAATATCCTTCTGAGCAATCGGGATACCAGTCAGCGGCCCGGCATTCCCGGCGGCGATACGGGTATCCGCCTGGCCGGCCATTTTCAGTGATTTTTCGCGGTCGACCGTAACAAAGGCATTAATTTCCGGATTCAATCGCTCGATGCGATCGAGGAAATGGGTCGTCAATTCAACACTGGAAACTTCTTTCGCGGCCAGCGCCTGCGACCATTGCTTCAGGCTCTTGTCCATCATTCGATCACCTTGGGTACGAGATACAGCCCAGCCTCGGTTTCCGGCGCCACGGCTTGATAAGCGGCACGGCGATCGGCCTCGCTGACCGCGTCATCGCGCAAGCGCTGGCTGAGTTCCTGAGCATGAGCCATCGGCTCAATGCCAGCGGTGTCAACCGCCTGCATCTGCTCGATCAATTCGAAAATTCCATTGAGGTGACCTTGCGTGGTCAACGCGTCGGATTCACTGATCTCGATACGGGCGAGATGGGCAATCCGTTGAACCTGTTCCAGGGTAAGCGACATGGCCTTTAGATGCTTTATTGCAGTGCAAAAAAGTCTTATAAACGAAAGCTTTGTAAGGTATCATAAAAGCTTTATCTACCGCACCCCCCAGCGGAGTATTGCACCGATGTTCGGACTCATTTCCAAGTATTTCTCCAACGACCTGGCCATTGACCTGGGTACGGCAAACACGCTCATTTATGTCCGTGGCCGCTCCATTGTTCTCGACGAGCCCTCGGTCGTTGCCATCCGCCTTGAAGGCGGCCCCAATGCAAAAAAGACCATCCAGGCAGTCGGTAAGGAAGCCAAGGACATGCTGGGCAAGGCGCCCGGCAGCATCACCGTCATCCGCCCCATGAAAGACGGCGTAATCGCCGATTTCACCGTTACCGAGCAGATGCTCAAGCAGTTCATCAAGAAGGCGCACGACTCCAAACTTTTTTCGCCCAGTCCGCGAATCATCATTTGCGTTCCCTCGGGTTCAACGCAAGTCGAACGCCGCGCCATTCGCGAATCCGCGCTGGGTGCGGGTGCCAGCCAGGTTTACCTGATCGAGGAACCCATGGCAGCCGCCATTGGCGCCGGACTGCCCGTCGCTGAGCCTACCGGATCCATGGTTGTCGACATTGGCGGCGGAACGACCGAAGTCGGTGTTATCTCACTCGGCGGCCTGGTGTATGCAGGGTCGGTGCGCGTCGGCGGCGACAAACTCGACGAAGCCATCATCAACTACATCAGCCGCAACTACGGCATGATGATCGGCGAAAACACTGCCGAGAAGATCAAGAAGGAAATTGGCTCGGCCTTCCCCGGTGCAGAAATCAAGGAAATGGAAGTATCTGGTATCAACAAGGCCGAAGGCATTCCACGGAAATTCACCATTTCCTCAAATGAAATTCTGGAAGCCCTGACCGACCCACTCAACCAGATCATCTCCGCTGTCAAATCGGCACTGGAAAAAACGCCACCCGAGTTGGGTGCCGACATTGCTGAAAAAGGCATGGTGCTGACAGGTGGCGGCGCGCTGCTCCGCGACCTCGACCGCTTGCTGATGGAAGAAACCGGTTTGCCTGTGATCGTCGCCGACGATCCCTTGACCTGTGTCGCCCGCGGTTGCGGCATGGCACTGGAAAAGATGGACAAGCTGGGCAGCATTTTTGCCTCGGATTAACGCGTCGACCGCAAAATTGCAGGATTGAATGCGATGGCCGGTTCCGACCACGCTCCACCACCTTTCTTCAAGCGAGGGCCAGCGCCGCTGGCCCTTCTGACTTTTTACATTGCCATTACCTTGGCGATGTTTGTTGTCGACCTGCGCCTGAAAAGCCTCGACCTCTTGCGACAAAGCGTTGCGCTTGTCACCGACCCCATCCAGCGAATTGCCCAAACACCCGGCAGCCTGATTGATAACGCCGCAGCCTATTTGAAAGGCATCGATCATCTACTGGAAGAAAACCAGCGACTGAAACAGAGCCAGTTGCGAACCGCCAACGATCTGCAGCGCCTGGAACACCTGAGCAGCGAAAATGAACGTCTGCGAAAACTCCTGTCGGTCAAGGAGAGGGAAAAAGCACACGGCCAGGTCGCCCAGATCATGTATACCGCCCGCGACCCTTTTTCACGCAAGGTCGTGGTCGATAAAGGCCTGCAGTCCGGCATTGCAGCTGGCCAGGCAGTCATTGACGAAGCCGGCGTGGTCGGCCAGATCACGCGAGTCTTCCCGCTGTCTGCCGAAATCACGCTAATCACCGACAAAGACCAGGCGGTACCCGTTCAAGTTCTAAGAACCGGGCAACGATCGGTTGTTTTTGGAACTGGCGACGGACAAGTGGAATTGCGTTACCTACCCGCCAATGCAGACATTCAGGAAGGTGACCTACTGGTCACATCCGGCCTTGACAGCACCTATCTTCCCGGCTTTCCCGTAGCCCGGGTAACCAGCATCGAGCACGGTAACGCCTACGCTTTTGCCCGGATTCGAGGCAAACCGATGGCTGCGGTGGAAAACTTTGGCGAAATCCTGATTCTCGCACCTCGACAAACTCAGCCCGCCGCCCCACCCGAAGCACCGGGTCGTGCAAGCAATACCGGCGTCCCCAGAAAGGCGGGCAAGTCATAATGCAACCGACATTTACCTCGTCACGCATCCTGCAACCTGTTCGCCCTTGGTTCGTTTATTTCAGCCTCATCTGCGCCCTGTTGCTGAACCTTCTGCCGACGGCATACTGGCCTGGCGTTCCAGACTGGGTCGCCCTGGTTTTATGTTTCTGGGCAATCCGCGAACCACGTCGCGTTGGCATGGGCTGGGCATTTGCGCTTGGCCTGGCCATGGACGTCGCCGACGGAAGCGTGCTTGGCCAGCATGGCTTTGCTTACGTTCTAACGGCTTACCTTGCGGCTGCACAATCACGGCGCATTCTCTGGTTTCCGCTCGGCAAGCAGGCTTTGCAAATCCTGCCGATGCTCCTGGCCTGCCAAGCCCTGCAACTCTTGATGCGACTGCTGGCCGGTGACGACTTCCCTGGCTGGGGCTTTATGGTCGGCCCGCTGGTCGCGGCGCTGTTATGGTTTCCCCTGACTTTTCTGCTCCTGCTGCCGCAATATCAGCCCGTGGAACGCGACGAAAACCGGCCGCTGTGAGTTCGCGATTTAACTACGCATGAGCAACTTCCATCAAACGGAACACGATGCTGAACGCTTCCGGCAGCGTCTGCTGCTAAGCGGCGCACTGGTCTTTCTTGCCTTGCTGGGGCTGTTCGCGCGCTTTGCGTATTTGCAGGTTTTGCAATACGAATACTTTGCCACGCGCGCCGAAAGCAACCGCATCTCACTGGTACCCGTCACCCCCAACCGAGGCATGATTTCGGATCGAAATGGGGTTGTGCTCGCACACAATTATTCTGCATTCACCCTGGAAATCACGCCCTCCAGAACCCTGGGACTGGAAGCGACAATCGATAAATTGAGCGAGATCATCGACATCCAGGCCAAAGACCGGCGACGCTTCAAAAGGTTGCTGGAAGAATCGAAAAATTTTGAGTCCATTCCTATTCGCACTCGCCTGAGTGACGACGAAGTTGCCCGCTTCACCGCCGAGCGCTACCGCTTCCCGGGCGTTGAAATCAAGGCCCGACTTTTCAGGCAATACCCACAAAACACGCTTGCAGCCCATGCTATCGGCTACATCAGCCGCATCAACGCCAAAGACAAGGAAGTGATCGAAGCAGCCGAGCAAGAGGCCAATTACAAAGGAACCGAGCACATCGGGAAAATCGGCCTGGAGGCGCATTACGAATTCGAACTGCACGGTACCGCGGGCTACGATCAGGTGGAGGTTGATGCCGGTGGGCGGGCCGTCAGAATCCTATCGCGCACGCCACCACAGCCTGGCAACAATCTGAAACTGACGCTCGATGCCAAATTGCAGGCCGTCGCCGAACAGGCGTTCGGCGGACGACGCGGCGCACTGACTGCCATTGATCCAAGCAACGGCGCAGTACTCGCCCTTGTCTCCTCTCCCACTTTTGATCCCAACTTGTTTGTTGACGGCATTCGCTTCGATGACTGGGATGAGTTGAACAATCATCCTGACAAGCCTTTACTCAACCGCGCGATTTACAGCACCTATCCCCCCGGCTCCACCTTCAAACCGCTCATGGCACTTGCCGCACTAAGCACGGGGAAGCGAACTGCCAACCAGGCGATGCCTGATCCGGGTTACTTCCAGTTTGGCAACCGGCGCTTCATGGACGACAAGATCGGCGGCCACGGCATGGTCGATTTGCACAAATCCATTGTCGTTTCCTGCAACACCTATTACTACTCACTGGCAAACGACATGGGGATCGATAACATCGCCCGCTTCATGGGTGAGTTGGGCCTTGGCAGGCGAACAGAAATCGACATCCCTGGGGAGGCCACGGGAATCCTGCCATCACCGGAATGGAAACAACGGCGCTTCAAGAAAAAGGAGCAACAAAAATGGTATGCCGGCGAAACCATCTCCGTGGGTATTGGCCAGGGCTACAATGCCTACTCGACCCTACATATGGCCCATGCGCTGGCCAACGTCCTGAACTACGGTGATGTATTTCGACCGCATCTGGTACACAGCATCACTAACCCAAACTCAAATGAAGTCCGGCTGATCGAACCGCAGCCCATTCGCCAGATCGCTTTGAAAAAGGAGCATGTCGACGCTGTAAAACGCGGCATGGCCGGTGTTGTTACCGAAGGTACGGGCGCACGCGCCTTTGCTGGGGCCGAATATACTTCCGGCGGAAAGACCGGTACGGCGCAGGTATTCGGTTTGAAAAGTGGCCAGAAGTACGTTGCGGGAAAGATCAACGAGCGTTTACGCGACCACTCCTGGTATGTTGCCTTTGCGCCCGTTGACCACCCCAGGATTGTTGTCGCCGTTATTGTTGAAAATGGTGGCTTCGGCGCCCAGTCGGCCGCCCCCATCACCCGTCAGGTTTTTGACTATTATCTGACTGGAAAGCTACCTGCGGGCATGGCCCCTGAAGACGACACCGCAGATGAAACACCCGAGAATGAAGCGCTGATTCAGGAGGTTGAAGATGGGAGCAATTAAGCGCTTTTTTCAGCATTTGTTTTCGCATATTGACCTTCCGCTACTGCTGATTGTCCTGGCGCTTTCCGGGATTGGACTGGCAACGATTTACTCAGCCACCGCCAGTGACGGTTTCTGGAAGCTCGACAAACAGCTGATCAATCTTGCCGTCTCATTCGTCGTCATGCTTGCGGTGGCACGAACCCCGCCACAAAGCCTGATGCGATTCTCCGTACCACTCTATTTGATCGGTTTGGTGCTGCTGGTTGGCGTGGCCTTGTTCGGTATCGTGGTCAACGGCTCACGACGCTGGATTTCTCTTGGTTTTGTCCGAATTCAGCCTTCCGAGATCATGAAGATCGCCATGCCCATGATGCTGGCTTGGTATTTTCATAAATACGAAAGCACCCTTAAAGCCCGGCATTTTTTCGTTGCCACACTGATCCTTCTCGCACCAATTGCACTCGTTCTTAAACAACCCGATCTTGGCACCTCTTTATTGATCGGTGCCGCCGGATTTTTCGTCATTTTTTTCGCCGGTTTGCCATGGAAAGTCATTTTCGGGCTTGGGGCAGCCGCAGGTGCTGCCATGCCTTTTGCCTGGACGCTCCTACATGACTATCAGCGACGGCGTGTGATGACTTTGCTCGACCCTAGCTCGGATCCGCTCGGCGCGGGCTATCACATCATCCAATCTACCATTGCCATTGGATCCGGCGGCGGCTTGGGCAAGGGTTACATGAATGGCACGCAGACACACCTCGAATTCATTCCAGAAAAGCACACCGATTTCATTTTTGCGGTCTTTGCCGAAGAGTGGGGACTACTGGGCAACGGCATTCTATTGATACTTTTCCTGCTGCTGATTGGTCGCGGTCTCATGATCGCTGCAGCCGCGCCGACCCAGTTCTCCCGTCTGCTTGCCGCTGCGCTGACGCTGATATTCTTCATTTACGCTTTTGTGAACATGGGCATGGTTTCCGGTATCCTGCCCGTTGTCGGGGTTCCCTTGCCCTTCATCAGTTACGGCGGAACTGCCCTGATTACGCTGATGCTGGGCATCGGCCTGTTAATGAGCATTCACACTCACCGCATGTTGGTCAAAAAATGAGTTTGCGTTCCCCTGGCAGTTGCCTGGCCATCTCGCTGATCCTTCTCCTTGGTGCTTGCAGCAGCAAGCCAGCGCGTTCGCCGCAAGGGCCGGAGATGGTCGAGCCAGCAGCACCCATCGCATCGTCACCCCGTGCGGGCAAACGCGGCGGTGGCTACTACAAGGATGATGGCCCGGCTGACGAAATTCCGGACAACCTCGATCAGATCCCCGATGCGGTCCCACGCTGGGAGCCTTTGCACAAACCGGCCTTGCGCCCCTATGAAGTGTTCGGCAAACGCTATACGCCAAACACCCGCCTGCAAGCGCACAAGGAACGAGGCATCGCCAGCTGGTATGGCAAGAAATTCCATGGCCAGAAGACCTCAATTGGCATACCGTACGACATGTTTGCGATGACAGCCGCGCATCCTACGCTGGCCCTTCCCTCGTACGTGCGAGTCACCAATGTACAAAACGGTCGTTCCGTCGTGGTCAGAGTCATCGACCGCGGGCCTTTTCACGCTGGCAGGGTTATTGATCTTTCCTATACTGCGGCATACAAGCTCGGCATTATCAACGGCGGCAGTGGACAAGTCGAGGTGGAAGCCATTCTGCCGGGAAACAGTACGTCAAGCACTTACAGTGACATCACCCCGCCCGTCACACAGGCGCAAAATGCCGACGACAAGCGTATCGAAGCCCGACTGCCCAAGGGAATCTACCTGCAACTTGGCGCATTCGCGAATGCCGACAATGCCGACAACCTGAAGCTTCATCTGGAACGCGAACTCGACTGGATTCAGGAAAGGATGCACATCCAGAATGCCGGCGACGGACTACACCGACTGCAACTCGGCCCTTATGCGAACCGGGCTGCTGCAGAGGCGATTGCCGAACAAATCCGGAATACGCTCGGTTACCGCCCCGCCATCGTTAATCGCTGATCAAGCCAGGTTAACCCTGGCCGTCACGGTGTTACCGCAACCTTCGTACTCGATACTGGAAAAGCTGGTTAACCTGGCCATCGCAATACCGCGACCGTTGGGATCAAAGGCCCGCTCCGGATCAAAATCCAGGAATTTCTGCCAGTCGAAGCCCTCTCCCTGATCAACAATCCGGTAACTGACACTACTGGACGATCGAATCACGCGAACTGATGCGCGACGCCCCTGAAACTGGGGCAATGCCAGACGGCGACGAATTTCGCCCTCCCAATCACCGTCCCATTTAAGGAGCGACTTTTCCTTGTAGGTAATGCCAAGGTTGCCATGCTCAACCGCGTTCACCATCAAATCGGACAGTCCGGGCGCAACGCGATCTGGATCCGGGCAGAATTCGGCGAGCACTGGGACAAGGCAAGACACTTCTTCAAGTGTCGAAAAACCATATTCCGCACCAAGCAACAGTTTCTGAGCCTCTTCCAGATGCGCTGCCCGCTCGCGTAAGGCCGCCCGGACGCGCCTATCCTCCAGTGCAGCACGAACAATGGAAATCAGCGCCTCAGGCGCATACGGTTTGGTCAGATAGTAATACGCCCCAGCCTCCAAGCCTTCGCGGACCTGCTCCGGCGCAGACGCAGCCGTCTGCATGATGACCGGGATATCGGCAAAACGCGCCTCACCACGAACACGACGAAGAAACTCCATGCCATCCATGTCAGGCATCATGCGATCGAGAACCACCAGAGAAAACTGGCTATCCGGCTCCGCCAAACGTTGCCAGGCTGCTACCGGGTCGCTGTATAGCTCCAGTCCCAGATTTTCCTGCTCGAGAAAATCCTCGATCAACATCAGATTGATCGTTTCATCATCGACCACCAGTACACGCTGTTCAGTCATGCTGCTCTACCACGATTGGAGTCCGGGCAAAATCGTAGCACGAACCCGGCCTTTGATGCGGATCAATGGCACAAAGCGCTGAATCGATATACTTGCCCGACTGTTGCAAGGCCAACGTTACCCCCTGTCGCGCATGAATGCCAACCACTCTTCACTGCCGGATCTGATCTGTCCTGCCGGTAGCCTGCCCGCACTGCGGGCCGCTGTCGACAATGGTGCCGACGCCGTTTATCTTGGTTTCAAGAACGATACCAATGCCCGGAATTTTGCCGGCCTAAACTTCGACGACAAAACCCTGCGCGAGGGAATTCGCTACGCGCACGGCAAAGGCCGTGAAGTGCTGTTGGCCATCAACACCTTTGCGCAAGCTGGCCGCGTCGCTGATTGGCAACGATCCGTCGATGCTGCGGTCGACCTCGGCGTTGATGCCATTATTCTTGCCGATATTGGCTTGCTTGATTATGCCGCTCAGCGCCATCCTCAGCAGCGACTGCATCTCTCGGTTCAAGGCTCAGCCACCAGCTACGAAGCCGTCAATTTCTGCCAGCGCGAATTTGGCATACGCCGCGCCGTGCTGCCCCGTGTCCTGACGCTGGCCCAGGTCGAAAACGTCATCCGCAATACCAGCGTCGAAATCGAGGTGTTTGGCTTTGGCAGCCTCTGCGTCATGAACGAAGGACGCTGCTGGCTCTCTTCCTACGCCTGCGGCGAGTCACCCAACACGGTTGGCGCCTGCTCACCCGCCAAGTACGTAAAATGGGACAAGCAGCCCGGCAGCATGGAAACCCGACTCAATGGCATCCTGATTGATCGTTTTGGCGACAACGAACCTGCCGGCTACCCGACCCTCTGCAAGGGCCGTTTCGACGTTCAGGGCGAGACCTACTACGCCCTTGAGGAGCCAACCAGTCTCAATGTTCTATCCATCTTGCCCGATATCCTCAAGATCGGGGTACGTGCCATCAAGGTGGAAGGGCGACAGCGCAGCCCAGCCTACGTCACGCAAGTTACCCGCACTTTGCGTGCCGCGCTGGATGCCCTGAAAAATGGCAGCGAACGCTATCACGTCAAGCCAGCCTGGCAGGCAGAACTGTCCAAGGTATCCGAAGGCAATCAAGCCACCTTGGGCGCCTACAATCGCCCCTGGAGATGAGCATGAAACTCTCGCTCGGCCCGCTGCTCTGGTTCTGGCCAAAAGCCGAAGTCCAGGCTTTCTACGCCGAAATGGCAGAAAATCCCGCACTGGATATCATCTACGTTGGCGAAGTCGTCTGCTCGCGCCGCCAGCAGTTACGCACCGCAGACTGGATTGGTCTGGCACGTGACCTGACTGACGCTGGCAAAGAAGTCGTCGTCTCAGCCCAAGCCCTGCTGGAATCGGAAAGCGACCTTAAAGCCTTGCGGCGCCTGGTCGATGAAGCGGGCTGCAAGATCGAAGCCAACGACCTTGGTGCGGTCAACCTTGTTTCCGGGCAAAAATTCGTCGCCGGCCCCCATCTGAATATTTATAACGAAAGCACGCTGAATACCTTCGCACGCTACGGCATGAGCCGCTGGGTGCCGCCGCTTGAAGCGTCGCGCAACATGATTGAAACCCTGCACCGGAATCGCCCAGCCAATGTTGAGACTGAGGTTTTTGCCTTCGGCAAACTCCCCCTGGCTTTTTCCGCCCGCTGTTTCACAGCTCGCCACTACGACCTGAACAAGGACGACTGCCAGTTCAAGTGCCTCGACCACGAAGAAGGCCTGACACTACGCACGCGCGAAGGCCAGCCCTTCCTGACCATCAATGGCATCCAGACGATGTCAGCGCAAAGCTACTGCCTGCTTCACGAACTGCCGATCATGCGCGAAATCGGTATCGATATTGTTCGGCTTAGCCCAC
The DNA here is from genome assembly GCA_034004105.1 of Azonexus sp. Lineage (GTDB taxonomy): Bacteria > Pseudomonadota > Gammaproteobacteria > Burkholderiales > Rhodocyclaceae > Azonexus. The sequence goes on from JAVEXE010000031.1 coordinate 12,124, forward strand.
AGAAAGCGCACATGAATGCGATCGTCACGGCGTTTGACGCTGCCCGCCATGGCCAGCCCGTCGTCGCCAACCTCAGCGACTGGAGCAGCAGCGGCTTGGTCGATGGTTACTGGTTTGGCGATGCCGGGATTACCGAACACCACACCCAAGCCCTTGCCCAACTGGGAGCAGCAACATGACCCCAAACTTCACCATTCCCCGTTTTCGTCTACCCGATTTCATTGGCCGAATGGGCCAGAGACTGCCGCAATGGCCACATGCCATCGCCTTGGTTACGGCACTCAATGCAGCCCTCAAACTGAAATTACTCCCGGAAAGCGAGTTGACCGCACTCGAAGGCAAGCTGTTTCGCGTCCGCGTTCTCGATACCGGCGGTGAAGCCAGCTATACCTTCAGCAACGGCCTGTTCCGTCCGGTTTTTCGCCCGCAGCGCGAACCAGACCTGGCATTCGCCGCCAACCTATCTGCCTATCTGCAATTGCTTGCCCGACAGGAAGACCCGGATACCCTGTTCTTCAACCGCGAACTGGAAATCACTGGCGACACCGAGTTAGGCCTGATCGTCAAGAACATGCTCGACGCTGTCGAGTGGCCCAAGCTACCCAGCCTGCACCGCCTGAGTCATTGACCGTATCAGCCCTACAACGGCTTGTCGCGGGATAGCGCGCATAAAAAAGGAGGGCCTTGCGGCCCTCCTTCTCATTCCTGATCCGATAGACGGGTTCAGGCCTTTTTCTGTGCATCCAGACGGAACTTGACGTAGCTGCCTGGCGCAGCTTCAATCACCTTCAACGCACCCGCGTCTGGCTGACGTGCAGGCACCTTGGCATCACCGCCGGGCAGACTGGTCACCCACTGGTGCCAGTGCGTCCACCACGAACCGGCATTTTGCGTTGCACCAGCCAGGAACTCCTCGGGGCTTTCCGGCAGGTTGCCGTCGGTCGCGTCATTGGTCCAGAAGCCGTACTTGTTGGCAACCGGCGGATTGACGATACCGGCGATGTGACCGGAACCACCCAGAACGAATTTGGTCTTGCCGGACGGCAGACGGGCACCCATATAAGTACTCTTCCACGGAGCAATGTGGTCTTCGATGGTCGAGATGAAGTAGCACGGCGTTTTGACCTTGGAGATATCGATCTTGACACCACCCAGGGTGATGCCACCCGGCTCTCTCAGCTTGTTGGCCAGGTACATGTTGCGCAGATAGAAGCTGTGCATCGCGGCTGGCATACGCGTGGAATCGGAGTTCCAGTAGAGCAGGTCGAACGGGAACGGGTCCTTGCCCATCAGGTAGTTGTTAACCACGAAAGACCAGATCAGGTCGTTGGCGCGCAGCATGTTGAAGGTGCCAGCCATTTCCGAACCTTCGAGGAAGCCGCGCTCGGCCATCTTCTTTTCCAGACCGGCAACTGCGCCTTCATCAAGGAAGACACCCAGCTCGCCCGGCTCGGAGAAATCGAGCATGGTCGTGAAGAAGGTGGCCGAATTGGCGCGCTTGTCCTTCTTGGCGGCCATGTAGGCCAGCGTGGTCATGGTCAGCGTGCCACCGAGGCAGTAGCCGGCCAGATTGACGCTATCCTCACCGGTATGCGCGCAGACTTGGTTGATAGCCTCCAGCGAGCCTTCGAGCAGATAGTTTTCGAAAGATTTCTGGGCCAGCTTCTCATCCGGGTTGACCCAGGACATGATGAAGGTGGTGTGACCCTGGCTGGTCGCCCAATTGACCATCGAGTTCTTTTCACGCAGATCGAGGATGTAGTACTTGTTGATCCACGGCGGCACGATCAGGAAGGGCTTCTTGTACTGGTCCGGGGTCTTAGGATCGTACTGGATCAACTGGAACAATTCGTTCTGGAAAACCACCTTGCCAGGCGTCGTGGCAACGTTCTTGCCCATTTCGAAAGCCGAAGTGTCGGTCATGCGGATACGCAGTTGACCATCGCCAGCTTCGACGTCGTGCAGCAGGTTGTTCAGGCCCTTGATCAGATTCTGACCGTGGCTCTTGACCGTTTCGCGGAAAACTTCCGGGTTGGTCAGCGCGAAGTTCGAAGGCGACAGGGCATCGATGTACTGGCGGGTGAAAAAATTCACCTTCTGCTGGGTCGCTTCATCCAGACCGTCGGTATCGGCCACGGTGTCGTGGATATGGCGGGCAGCAATGAGATACGACTGTTTCATGAAATCAAACAGGAAATGCTCTTCCCATTCCGAATCCTTGAAGCGGTTATCTCCCTTTTTAGGGGCAGCAACGGGTGCAGCACCAGGCATGCCCATCATCTTCATCATGGAACCCTGCCACAACGAGAAGTAATCCCACATCATGTTCATCTGGGTCTGTGCCAGCTTGTAGGGATTGGCCATCAAACGGGCGGACAAATCCATGAAGGCCTTGGCGACACCAAGCTCGTCAGCCGGGGCTTCCACACCGTCCTTGGCTTTCTTCTCCATGTACTGGGTAATCACGCGCGAGGCGCGCTGGGCGACCTCGGCATAAGTTTTGGCCATTTCGGCCGGATTGGGCAAATTCAGGCCCTGATCTTCTTGCTGCTGCGACATCTTGAAACTCCCTCTGTCAGTGCGCGGCCGGTCATCCCTGCGAGCGCGAATAGCGAATCACCCCGTCGGCGTCAATGATTCGCGACAACCGACCAGCTTGTTCCAGATAGTTCAGATGAGCAATTGCTTCGCCCATCGCGAACATTGTTTGGTGTGTATCGAGCACCCGACCAAACAACACGTCGAGCAACTCAGCTGCGCTCTGCGGCGCGTTCGTACAATTTTCTTCCAAAGCCTGCAAACGCTCCTGATGGTGCGCATGCAACGCCGCCACTCGGGCCTGCACTCCAACAAAGGGCAAACCATGCGACGGCAAAACCAGCGACGACTCAGGAAGCTCCCTTGCCATGATATCCAATGAATCCAGATACCAGCGCAAAGCGTCTGCATCCGGCGTCGCCGCAAAGACGCTGATATTAGTGGAAATTCGTGGCAAAAGCATGTCACCAGAAATTAACACAGCCATTTCCGGGCAGTAAAGCGCCATATGCTCGGGCGCATGACCATGACCGATCAGAATTTGCCAGTTTTTCCCGTCGACCGTGAGATTGTCACCCGCCTTCAGACGATGGTAGTAATCGGGTAGGGTGGGCACGGCCTTGCGGTAACCCGAGCCCCGTTTTTCGAATTTCGCCAGCAAATCCCCTTCCAATCCGTGCTGACGGAACTGCTCGACCATGAAGCGCGCACCATGACCACCCACTTCATGCCAGACCGCGTGCGCCGTCAGGAATTCGCCACTGGTCATCCACAACGAAGCCCCGGTCTGCGCCATCAGCCAGGTCGCCAGGCCGAGATGATCCGGGTGAAAATGTGTCACGATCAGACGCTTTACCGGACCATCCAGCGCCGCGAGAATTTCAAGCCAGGTCGAGCGCACGGCATCGTCGGGAAAGCCGGTATCGACCAACGTCCAGCCATCGCCATCGCGCAACAGCCAGAGGTTAATGTGATCCAACTGAAAAGGCAGCGGCATGCGCAGCCAGAAAATACCCGGCGCAACTTCGGTCAATTCACCGGCGGCGGGGACTTGGGGAAAGGGATAATGCAGGGACATGAATGGCAATCAGAATGCGAAGGCGCAACTTACCATACGGTAGCGGATTGAAAAAAGCCCTTTGTTCTGATTAACTTCGCGGCAGCTTCAGGAGACATGATGAGCCAGACGGCCACAACCTTCGCAATATCCGACCTTGCCCGCGAATTCAGCATCACCCCGCGCACGATCCGCTTCTGGGAAGACCAGGGCATCCTCGCGCCGCAGCGCGAAGGCAACAAGCGCATCTTCACCCGCCGCGACCGCGCCCGCCTGAAAATGGCCCTGCGCGGCAAGCGCCTGGGCCTGAGCCTGGCCGAGATCAAGGACCTGATCGGCATGTACACCTCAACCGAGGACGAAACCCCGCAATTGCTCGAATGCCTGCGCGTTATTGCCAAACGCCGCGAAGCC
>JAVEXE010000245.1:0-3413 GCA_034004105.1 Azonexus sp.
GCGAACAGCCCGGATTCTGTCCTCAAGCATCAGGCCGAGCAGGCCGCCCTGCTGGCCAAGGCCGACCTGCTGACCGACATGGTCGGTGAATTCCCTGAACTGCAGGGCATCATGGGCCGCTACTACGCCCTGCACGACGGTCTGCCCGGCGACGTTGCCGATGCCATCGAAGATCATTACAAGCCGCGCTTTGCCGGCGACTCGCTGCCCCGTGGGCAGGTGGGCACGGTCATTGCGCTGGCCGACAAGCTGGAAACGCTGGCAGGGATGTTCGGCATTGGTCAGATTCCGACCGGTGACAAGGACCCGTTCGCGCTGCGCCGCCATGCGCTGGGCGTCATCCGCATGCTGGCCGAAGGCAATCTGAATCTTGCGGTCGACGGCCTGTTGACCGCAGTTTTTGCCCAGTTCAACGGGATCGAAGGCTTCAAGCCTAACGCCCCGGCGCTGGCTGATTTCATCTACGAACGCCTGTCCGGCAATCTGCGCGAGCAGGGCTACACGGCGCAGGAAGTCGATGCGGTGGTCAGTCAGCGGCCGCAGCGTCTGGGCGATATCGTCAAGCGGCTCGCCGCCGTGCGCGCCTTCTCGGCTCTGCCGGAAGCTGCCGCCTTAGCCGCTGCCAACAAGCGCGTTGGCAATATCCTGAAAAAAGTCGATGGCACGGTCGATGCCCGGGTCAATCCGGCGCTGTTCCAGGAAGCGGCCGAAACCGCCCTGCATGCCGCGCTGGTCGACGTCGTACCGCAAGCCGATGCGGCCTTCCTGACGGGCGATTACAGCGAATCACTGCAAGCACTGGCCGCGCTGCGCGCCCCGGTTGATGCCTTCTTCGATGGCGTCATGGTCAATGCCGATGATCCGGCGCTCAAAGCCAACCGGCTTGGCCTGCTGGCCATGCTGCACACGGCGATGAACCGTGTTGCCGACCTGTCGCGCCTCTCGGCCTAAGCCCGGAAAGAATGCCCGATGCCGAACAAGCTGATCATTCTCGACCGTGATGGCGTGATCAATTTCGATTCCGCCCAGTTCATCAAGAGCCCGGAGGAATGGAAGCCGATTCCGGGCAGCTTGCAAGCCATCGCCCGCCTGAACCAGAACGGTTACCGGGTGGTGGTGGCGACCAACCAGTCGGGTATCGGTCGCGGGCTTTTTGACATGGACACGCTCAACCGCATCCATAAAAAGATGCACAAGGCCGCATTTGAAGTCGGCGGGCGGATTGATGCCATTTTCTATTGCCCACACGCCGCCGATTCGGATTGCGCCTGTCGAAAACCCAAGCCCGGCATGTTCAAGCGCATTGCCGAAACCCTGAATGTTGACCTCAATGGCGTGCCGACGGTAGGCGACTCACTTCGCGATTTGCAAGCTGGCGCTGCGGTCGGTTGTCATCCGATCCTGGTCCTGACCGGCAAAGGTGAGAAGACCCGTGACAACGGCAACCTGCCCGAAGGAACCCGGATTTTTCCCGACCTGGCCGCTGCGGTCGACGCGCTGCTGAAGCCGGAAATCAAGGAAAAGAAAGCATGAATTTCATTCGCTCCGCCCTGTTCATGATCTTTGTCGTCCTCTGGTCGGTGATCAGCGCGCCACTGGTCATCGTTCTCGGGCCAGTCCTGGGTGGTGTCTGGGCCTATCGCTTCGGGAAATTGTGGCGGCTCGGGACGCAGTGGGGTGTCGAAAATCTGCTCGGCATTCGTCCGCGCATCATCGGGCAGGAGAACATGCCCAGCGAGCCATGCGTAATCATGGCCAAGCACCAATCTGCCTGGGAAACCATGACCTTGCAGGACTGCGTGCCAGAAGGGCGATTTTGCGTTTTCGTACTGAAACAGGAATTGCTGAAACTCCCCTTCGTCGGCTGGGGATTGGCCGCGATGAAAATGATCTCGATCGACCGTAGCGCCGGCAAAAACGCGCTGGACCAGGTCGTAACCCAGGGTCGCGAGCGACTCAAGCAGGGCTTTTACGTCATTATTTTCCCGGAAGGCACACGCGTTGCTCCCGGCGAAAAACGGCGTTACAAACCCGGCGGTGCCTATCTGGCGACCCACGTCGGTTGCCAGGTCGTTCCTATCGCTCACGATGCCGGCGAACTGTGGCCGCGTCAGGCCTTCCTGAAAAAACCCGGCACGATCACGATCAGCATTGGCCCAGCGTTCAGCGCCGCTGGCATGACTGAGACGGAGGTCAATCAGCAGGTCGAAGACTGGATCGAAGGCGAAATGCGCCGGATTTCGCCGCACCGCTACCGCGATGCCGCTCAAAAGCCCTGAATCCCCGCGGGCAATTGCGCTTAACGGACAGCGCGTCGGTTACCTGCTGCGTCGCAGTAATCGACGTAGCATCGGGCTGAGCATTGATCAACGTGGTTTGCGCGTTGCCGCACCACTTCGCGCGACACTGCGCGATGTCGAGAATCTGATCCAGCAGCACGCGAACTGGGTACTCGACAAACTGGCTGAATGGCGGGAGCGCCCGGCAACCGCAGCACAACCCATCACGGATGGTTTGCGCATTTTTACGGTCGACCGCTGGTTGACCGTAAAAATCATCGCCGCCGCCCGCGCCAGAGGCCAGATTGCCGGCGAGGAAATACAGCTTGCCGTGCCTGCCACGGTCGACCCGGCTGACGTGCTGAAAACCACGCTTAAACACGCAGCCCGGCGTTGTTTCACTGAGCGGCTTGCCCATTACGCCCCCAGGCTCGGCGTTCCCCCGCCGCCATTGCGCCTATCCTCGGCCCGAACACGCTGGGGAAGTTGCAGCGCCAGCGGGGGAGTTTCGCTGAACTGGCGTCTGATCCTGCTGCCTTTGCCCATCATCGATTACGTCGTTTGCCACGAACTGGCCCACTTGAAGGAAATGAACCACAGCCCGCGCTTCTGGTCTGTGGTCGGACAACTGTGCCCCAACTGGCAACAACTTCGCCTTGAACTGCGCCAACTCGGGCGCGAACTCCCGCAATTCTGAAAGGAAACCATGCGCATCCTGCACACCATGCTCCGCGTCGGCAATCTTGACCAATCGATTGCCTTCTACACCGAAATCCTCGGCATGCAGTTGCTACGCCGCCAGGACTACCCGGAAGGCCGCTTCACGCTGGCTTTCGTCGGTTACGGCAGTGAAGATCAAGAGGCTGTGCTCGAACTGACCCACAACTGGGACACCGAAAGCTACGACCTCGGTAATGCCTACGGCCACATCGCGCTCGCCGTACCTGACGCAGCCGCTGCCTGCGCCGCCATCAAGGCGCGTGGCGGCAAAGTCGTGCGTGAAGCGGGGCCGATGAAGCACGGCAAGACGGTTATCGCTTTCGTTGAAGATCCGGATGGCTACAAGGTCGAATTGATCGAGCGCAGCTAAGCAAAGCGACGCGGGTTTTTGTTACACTCGCTTCAACAACCTAT
>JAVEXE010000032.1:0-5968 GCA_034004105.1 Azonexus sp.
GTGTTGTCAAGATGGTAGCCCTTGTCGACAAGGTGGTCCTCAAGGTCGGCCAGCGTGTGGTGGGTCAGTTCGTATTCGACGCCAAGCGCACGTTTCTCGAATCTGGGTTCAACATCGACTTCGTCAAGGTGCTTGAGGTCATCCGCCGCCTCGGGCACCTGCCCGGGCGGGAACTTGGAAAACAGGATTTCCCGTTTTTTTTTCAGGTCGGCGCTGTTCATCATCCCTCCGCTGTCTGATGGCTCAAGGGCTATTTGTTTTGCATGATCTGCAGGCCCTTGAGGATGTTCAGGGCTTGCTGGAACTGATGATCGGCTTTGCTTGTGTATTCCAGCCGTGCCGGCAAGTCATCGGTGTCGGCGGCTTCCTTGTCAGGCTTTACCTCGGATTTGCTGGAAGATGGTGACTTATTGTCTTCCTTGACCGGTGTTGTCTTGTCTTCCAGGTGTCTTTCCAGATCAGCTTCGCGAATGCGCATGCGCGAGCCGTTGCCATTGAGGGATTCCTCAACCACGATATCCGGCGTGATTCCTTTCGCCTGGATTGAGCGACCCTCCGGAGTGTAGTAACGGGCGGTGGTCAGCTTGATGGCTGTGTTGCCGGGCAGCGGAAGAACGGATTGCACCGAGCCCTTGCCAAAAGTCTGTGTGCCGACAATGACTGCCCGTTTGTGGTCCTGAAGTGCGCCGGCAACGATTTCCGAGGCAGAGGCCGAGCCGCCATTGACCAGGACAACCATGGGAACCTTCTTTGTTCCAACTGGCAGATTCCGCAAGGGATCTTCACGAGTGCCACGCAGGTAATCGCGTGGACGGGTCAGGAATTCTTGTTTGGCATCGGTGGTGCGGCCATCGGTCGACACGACTTTGACATCGGGAGGCAGGAATGCCGCAGATACGCCGATCGCCCCATGCAGCAGCCCGCCCGGGTCGTTGCGCAAATCGAGAATCAACCCCTTGAGGTCCCCCTCTTTGTAGACTTTTTCCAGATGTTTTGCGAGGTCAGGTACCGTCGTTTCCTGGAACTGGGTAATGCGAATCCAGCCATAGCCCGGTTCGACAATCTTGGACTTAACACTTTGCACCTTGATGACTTCGCGAACCAGCGTAATCTCCAGTGGCTTGGCTTCGCCTTTGCGCAAAACGGTCAGCTTGATCGATGTTTTCGGTTTCCCGCGCATTTTCTTGACGGCGTCAGACAGGCTCAGTCCTTTCACCGGGGTTTCATCCAGCTTGAAGATCAAGTCACCTGCCTTGATGCCTGCCCGATAGGCTGGTGTATCTTCAATCGGGGAAACAACCTTGACCAAGCCTTCTTCCATACCGACTTCGATCCCCAGGCCGCCAAATTCACCCTGGGTTCCGACTTGCAATTCCTTGAAAGAATCCGCATCAAGATAGGCAGAGTGAGGGTCCAGATTGGACAACATGCCGGAAATGGCATTCGCAATCATTTTCTTGTCTTCGACCGACTCGACGTAACCCGCCTTGATGGCACTGTAAACTTCGGCAAAGGTACGCAGTTCCTCAATTGGCAGGCCAGCCTTCGCTTCCTTTTCGGCAAAGGCAGGGTAATTCAGGGTAATCAGTGCGCCGGCGACAAAGCCGCCAACGGCGAGACTCAAAGTTTTGATTTTGCTCATTTCAGCGTTGCCCAGGACATTGGATCAATGGGTTGCCCCTTGTGACGGATTTCGAAGTATAAACCGGATTGGGCATTGCCTCCGGTGTTGCCAACGGTGGCGATTGTTTCGCCACCCGTAACGGTTTGGCCAACTTGTTTGAGAAGCGAGTCGTTGTTGCCATAGATCGACAAGTAATCGTTCCCGTGATCAACGATCAGCAAATTGCCAAAGCCTCGCATCCATTCCGAAAATACGACCTGCCCGTTAGCAATGGATTTCACCGGCGCGCCTGTATCGCTGCGAATAAATAAACCACGCCACTGGCCGCCACCTTCGCGCGCCTTGCCAAATCGCCCAAGCAGGGTGCCGCGAACAGGCAGACGTAACTTGCCTTTCAGGCGGGAAAAACTCACGTTGGTGGCGATGGGTTCAAGACGATTTTCCGGTCCAGTGCCAGCGTTGTTAGTTCCTGCTGGTTGGGCCTGGCTGGGAGATGGGGCGCTTGCCTGCGCGGTGTTGGACTTTTCCGAGGTACTGGTTTTTGCTGCTTGACGTGCTGCTTCAGCTGCGGCTTCCCGACGTCGTTTGGCCTCCTCGGCTGCACGTGCGGCTGCCTGTTGTGCGAGCACCCGGGTTAAACGGTCGACCAGTTGGCTAAGACGTTTTTCGTCGCGCTGGAGCGCACCGATTTCTTTTTTCTGGGCACGAACTTTCTGCGAGATTTCGTTGTGCAAAGCCAGTCTTTCGGCACGTTGCTGCGCGAGATCCTCATGGTGCTTCTGCTCTGCTGCCTCGACCTCGGCGAGCTCAGCGGTTCTTGCTCGCGTGTCTGCCGCCAGGGCTTTTTTTTCGGCCAGTGTCCTGTTGATGTCGCTCATCATTTCTGCCCGGCTGGCTGCGATGGTCGACAGGTAATGGAGGTCTCGACTGAGTTGATTGGGGTCGTCACCATTAAGCAGGGTTTGCAGTGAGTCGGGCGTGCCCCGCAAATACTGCCGGTGGAGCAGCTTTTCGAGCTGCCGTTGTTGTTGATTCAGCGTTTGGCTCAGATCCCGCGATTGACGTTCGTGAGCCTCAAGTTGTTGCTGAAGGCGCAGTCTTTGTTGTGCCAGTTCGTGCAGCTTTCTTTGCAGGCGCGATATCTGGCGCTCGGATTCACGCAGTCGGTCGGCGGCTTCGGCTCGTGAGTCTTCAGTGCTGTTCAGCGTCTTGCGCAATTCTTCAATACGGTTGCGCAGGTCATCAAGGTCGGCGCGTTTTTCGGCAATTTCCGGTGTGCTGCCGGCCTTCTGTGCATGCCCGGGGGGCACTAGACCAAGGAGGAGAAAGGCGAACAGGAAGGCCGTCAGGCCTGGTGAGCCAGTGGCCGTAGGGGAAAAATAGCGGAAATCAGCGCCAGGCATCGGGAAAATCAAGGGAAGGAGTTCGTGCAAATGGGTGGCTTATTCTATAATCAACCGTTCAACCAAATTGAGGTTTTATCTTGGAAGCTCCTTCCTTCAATCTGATCGACAAGCAAGAACACATTGAAATGGCCGCCAGGGCGCTCAAGGCGATAGCCCACCCCTTGCGTTTGAAGATTCTCTGTGTCGTCGGCGACCAGGAGGCTTGTGTTCAGGAAATTGTCGAGGCTGTTGGCACCTCGCAGAGCAATATTTCCCAACATCTGGCGATTTTGCGCGAGAAGGGAGTCTTGCTCACGCGCAAGGATGCCAACCGTGTTTTTTATCGGGTAGGCGATCAGCGTACCCTGCAGCTCGTCAGCATGATGCGCGAAGTGTTTTGTGGCGAAGAGGATTGAAACGTGCCAATGGAATTCATTAACCAGAACATCCTGCTGGTTTCGATAGTCATTATCAGTGGTCTGGGTTTGTTGTGGCCGCTCGTGTTTCGGCCTGTCGGCAAGGCTGTCAATCCTGGTGAGGCGACACTGTTGATCAACCGAGAGGATGCGCGGGTTCTCGATGTCCGGGAGGTGAGCGAGTTCACCGCGGGTCATATTCCTGAGGCGATCAATATTCCGGGTGGAAAATTGCTGGACCGCCTGCATGAAATTGAGAAATTCAAGGACAAGCCGCTCATCGTTTGCTGTGCAGCAGGCATGCGTTCGAACAAGGCTTGCCGGGAGTTGAAGGACAAAGGCTTTACACAGTTGTACAACCTCGCTGGCGGCGTGGATGCCTGGTTGGCGGCAAGCTATCCCTTGCAGAAAGGGGGCAAGAAGAAATGACGCAGCAGGTTCTGATGTACACCACGGCAATCTGCCCGTTCTGTATTCGTGCCAAGCAATTGTTGAAGGCGCGCGGCGTTGAGACGATTGAGGAGGTTCGCGTCGATCTTGATCCGGAACGGCGTGAGGAAATGATGCACAAAACGGCACGGCGCACCGTGCCGCAGATTTTTATTGGCAGCACGCATGTCGGCGGTTGTGACGATCTGGTTGCTTTGGATGCGGCTGGAAAGTTGTTGCCGTTGCTGGCAGGTGAAGCCTGACCATTCCTGATTATTGCAGTTCAATTCAGAAAGAGACTCATGGAACAGAACGAACAGCCGGTATTCGCAATTGAAAAACTCTATGTCAAGGACTTGTCCGTTGAAGTCCCGAATGCGCCGGAAATTTATCTCGAGCAGGAGGCCCCCCAGGTCGCCGTCCAGCTGAATACAACCGGGCGGGGTATCGGTGACGGTGTATTTGAAGTTGTTCTGACGGTGACTGTGACGACGACTTTGGGTGAAAAGACGGTATTTTTGGTCGAAGTGGGTCAGGCGGGCATTTTCCGGATTCAGAATGTTCCGGAAGAGCAGCTCGAGCCCTTGGTTGCGATTGCCTGCCCGAATGTTCTTTTCCCTTATGCCCGCGAAGCTATTTCTGATGCCGTGACGCGTGCGGGATTCCAGCCAGTCTTGTTGCAGCCGGTGAACTTCGAGGCGATGTACATGCAACGCATGCAGGAACAGCAAGCTGCGCCAGAAGCAACCCTGCAATAAGCATGTTTTCCCTTCTGCGCATCGCTCTGGCTTCATGTTTCGGCTTGCTTTTTGCAGGAGCTTTACAGGCGAGCGATTATCGTAGTGTCGCAGTCCCGGCTGCGACGCTTTATGATGCCCCCTCGCAGAAGGCCAAGAAACTTTTCCTGATCCGCATGGGGACACCGGTTGAAGTAGTTGTTCGACTGGAGGGGTGGGTCAAGGTGCGGGATGTGGAAGGTGGGCTGGCTTGGGTGGAATCGGGCCAGTTAAGTGACAGGCGAAGCCTGATCGTCATGGCGCCTGATACCGTTCTGCGTAGCTCCCCCAATGACGAGGCCTCGCCCGTCGGACGTATTGATCAATGGGTAGTGCTGGAATATCTCGGTCCGCCGTCCGCCGGTTGGGCGCAAGTCCGACATCGTGACGGTCTGCAGGGATATGTCCGCGCAACACAAGTCTGGGGCTTATGAACATTACGCTACTCGGCGCCGGTGCCTGGGGTACCGCACTCGCCATTGCTTTTGCGGAATCGCATCGCGTGACCTTGTGGTCGCGTGAAGAGGATGTTGCGGTCGACCTGCTGGCCCATCGGGAAAACCGGCGTTTCTTTCCTGGCTATCGCCTGCCGGATTCGGTCAGGGTGGTGACGGATTTTTCTGCAGCCATTGGTGAGGCCGAGTTGTTGATCGTCGCCACGCCAATCGCGGGTTTGCGGCCAACGGTCGAGCGACTCAAGGCCATTGGTGCGTCGGTTCCGCTGTTGTGGGTTTGCAAAGGTTTTGAAGCTGGCACTGGTAAGTTGGCGCATCAGGTTGTCGCCGAGTTTTTTTCTGATCAACTCGATTTTGGTGCGCTTTCCGGACCCAGCTTTGCCGAGGAAGTTGCAGCAGGTCAGCCAACTGCGGTTGCGCTCGCCGCCAATAACCCGGATTTTGCTCGTGCGATGGCGGTGGCGTTACATGGTCAGAAGCTGCGCATCTACGCCAACGACGATCTGGTCGGCGTGGAGGTCGGTGGGGCGGTCAAGAATGTGCTGGCGATTGCCACCGGGGTCTGTGATGGTCTGGGTTTGGGCCTGAATTCGCGTGCGGCCTTGATTACGCGCGGCTTGGCTGAGGTGGCGCGTCTGGGTCAGGCGCTGGGTGCGCAACGCGAAACTTTCATGGGTCTGGCGGGCATGGGTGACCTGATCCTGACCTGTACCGGCGATTTGTCGCGTAACCGCCGTGTTGGCCTGGCGCTGGCACAGGGCAAGACCTTGGCGCAGGTGCTGGCTGAGTTAGGCCATGTTGCCGAAGGGGTGTACACCGCTCGGGAAACGGCTCGGCTTGCTGCCCAACTGGGCGTTGAAATGCCGATCAGTCAGGCTGTCGC
>JAVEXE010000032.1:6068-7857 GCA_034004105.1 Azonexus sp.
CACGCTCAGTCTTTCAGCGCACGTGCAATGACAGCGACGTGAACTTTTTCCGCGCCGTGGCATTTGAGCAGGCGCGCGCATTCGTTCGCGGTTGCGCCGGTGGTCAGTACGTCATCGATCAGCAGGACAGATTGTCCGGGAATGTCCTGTTGGCAACGGAATGCGCCCAGTACGTTGCCAGATCGTGCCTTGAGGGCAAGTTGGGCTTGGGGTGCAGTGGCGCGTTGGCGCACCAGCAAATTGCGGTCAACCGGGATTTTCAGCAATTTTGCGAGAGGGCGGGCTAACTCCAGGGCCTGATTAAAGCCTCGCTCCCGCAGACGGGCCGGGTGCAAAGGCATGGGTACGATGCGATCCATCGTCTGCCCCGCAAGTTGGGTGAGCAGTTGTTTGCCGAGATTGTCGCCAAACCAGGCTGCCAGCAGCAATTGATGCCCATACTTCATTGCCTGAATCATGCGGTCGACCGGGAAATCGTAAGAAAACAAGGCGGTCACACTGTCGAAATGAGGCGGTTGATGCAGGCATGCGCCGCAGCGTTCTCCGTGGGTGGTTCGAGTCAGGCAGATTGGACAGGCAGCATGTTTCAGTTCGGGTAAGTCAGTATGGCAAGCCGGACATAGCAATTCCGGGCTACCGGACTGACCGCAAAGCAGGCAATGCGGCGACCAGAGGGAACGCGTTTGCAGGCCGTTGGTCCAACGAGCCCGCCAAGCCTGGGTTAGAATTGACATGTCGCCGCAGGTTCTTGATAATTCATAATTACAGTGATTTCTCTTCCCTGATTTTTCAGTATTTCCAGAAGGTTTCTCATGCAAGCCAGTTCCTTGTCTGCCGCTTCTTCCACCAATCAACCCGTCCCGGTGCATCGCTGGACGCTCGACGAGGTGCTGGCGCTCTATGATCTGCCGTTGATGGATCTGCTGTTTCGCGCTCAGCAGGTTCATCGCGAAAACTTTGATGCCAATGCCATTCAACGCTCAACCCTGTTGTCTGTCAAGACCGGTGGTTGTTCGGAGGATTGCAGCTATTGCTCGCAGTCGGCGCGGTACGACACCGATCTGGCGCGCGAACGTTTGATGCCGATTGATGAGGTCGTTGCAGCGGCAAAGCTGGCCAAGGACAAGGGGGCGTCACGTTTCTGCATGGGTGCGGCTTGGCGTGGTCCGAAGGACAATGATCTCGACAAAGTGCTGGAGATGGTGCGCGAAGTGAAGGCGCTGGGCATGCAGACGTGCGTTACCTTGGGCATGCTCAAGGCCGGACAGGCAGAGAAGCTGAAGGACGCGGGGCTTGATTACTACAACCATAATCTTGATACCGACAAGGAGTTCTACGGTCAGGTCATCAAGTCACATACCCACGATGACCGGCTCGATACACTGGATCAGGTACGTGATGCCGGCATCAACGTTTGTTCGGGCGGTATCATCGGCATGGGGGAGTCGAGGCGCAATCGTGCTGCGCTGATCGTCCAACTGGCCAACCTGCCAACGCCGCCGGAGTCGGTGCCGATCAATAACCTGGTTCCCATTCCGGGGACGCCGTTGGCTGACAAACCCCGGCTTGATCCCTTTGAATTTGTCCGTACCATCGCTGCGGCGCGCATCACCATGCCGAAATCCTGGGTCCGGCTGTCTGCTGGCCGTCAGGAAATGGGCGATGAATTGCAGGCGCTGTGCTTCCTGGCGGGGGCGAATTCGATGTTTTACGGCGACCATCTGCTGACCACGGGCAACCCGGATGTCGACCGCGACGATGCGCTTTTTGCCCGCCTGGGTTTGAAGGC
>JAVEXE010000032.1:7957-9534 GCA_034004105.1 Azonexus sp.
CTTGGTGGCTTGTTGATGTTTTCGACGCTGGGGCCGGATACCTTGACTGAGTTGCGGCAGTCTTTTGCCGATGGCTACGCCCATACGCAACGCTTTACCGACATGCACGATTTGGGGGATATGTTGGTCGAGTGTGGTTTTGCTGATCCGGTCATGGACATGGAGCGAATTACCCTCACTTACGCAGACCTTGAGGCCTTGCTGCATGATTTGCGTGCCGCCGGGGGCAGTTGTGCCATGAAGGCCGGGCGTCATGGTTTGACCGGTCGAAGCCGCTGGGAGGCGGTGCGTGCGAGCTACCGAAAGCTCCAGCAGGAAGGTCGTCTGCCGGCGACGTTTGAGGTCATTTATGGCCATGCCTGGAAAGTCGCACCCAAGCAGACGGCGGATGGCCGCGCCATCATTCGCTTTGAGCGGCAGCGAAAATAAGGCAGTTTGGTGCAGTACTCTTTTGACCTCAGCCCGGTCGCTTGGGATAAAACTTCAGAGGCTGCGTCCCCTGTTTTTTTGCACCGATTGCGGTGGCTGCTGGTATGGCCTTGCGCCGTCGCTCCTGAATCCGCCACCAGAGCAAAACTCCCAAAGCGACAGAATAGACCAGCGGCTCAACCAGTTGGGTTATCTTGCTCAGCCAAAGGAAGTGCAGGCAGCCGAGAATCGCGATCAGATAGACGCTACGATGCAGTTCCTGCCAGAGCTTGCCACCCAAACGCCTGATTGCCCAGGCATTCGATGTGGCAGCCAGCGGAATGAGCAAGACGAAGGCGGCAAAGCCCAGCGTGACGAAGGGGCGGCGCAAAATATCCCGCGCAATCGCGTCGACCGCAAAATCGTGATCAAACCCGATGAAACTGAGGAAATGCAGCACGGCGTAAAAAAAGGTAAACAGGCCAAGCATGCGCCGCAAGCGCAATAGCCAGTGCTGCTGCGTGATACTGCGCAGCGGTGAGATGCACAGCGTTATCAGCAGCAGATTCAATGTCCAGATGCCAGTCCAGCGTTGTACGGTCTCGACTGGGTTGGCCCCCAATGCCTGGGTATTTGCCTGCCAAAAAAGCCAGAGTGCGGGAGACAGGCAGGATAAAAAGAGGAGTGCCTTGATCGGTGCGAGAGGAGGAGCTGTCTGTGCCATATCAGTAGTTGCGGCGTAAATCCATGCCGGTATAAAGGTGTGCAACCTGTTCCGCGTAGCCATTGAAGGGCAAAGTAGGCCGTTTGCGGAATTCGCCTAGGCGGCGCTCTGTGGCTTGCGACCAGCGTCGGTGAGGAACATCCGGATTAACGTTGGCAAAGAACCCGTATTCGTGCGGCGCAGCTTTGACCCAGGCTGTGCGAGGCTGCTGTTCAGTGAAGCGGATGCGGACGATGCTCTTTGCACTCTTGAAGCCATACTTCCAGGGGACAACCAGGCGAATTGGCGCGCCGTTCTGTGGCGGAAGAGCGTTGCCATACATGCCCACTGCCAGCAAGGTCAGGGGATGGTTAGCTTCATCCATACGCAGCCCTTCGTTGTACGGCCATTGCAACAAGGGCAAACGGACTGCTGGCATCTGCTCAGGATCGGCAAGACTGATGAA
>JAVEXE010000032.1:9634-15987 GCA_034004105.1 Azonexus sp.
CGAAGCGTGCTCGGCGCTTCTATATGCTGCGTACGATCATGGTCGCGGATTGCTTCGATGATTCTTTCCGGTAGCCCAAGGGCAAACAGGAGGCTCTCGCCGATACCTTCGTGCCAACCCGAGAGCAGCGCTTGCATCGCATTCCGGTCGTTACGGTAAACCTCATACTCGGTGGCTCGGTAGAGTAGGTAGAAAACACCGATATCGTGCACCATGCCTGCCATCATCGCGTCGTCGGCGCTGACACGGCCCAGCTTTCGTGCCAGAACGCGGGCAACGGCAGCGACTTGAACCGAGTGCGTCCAGGCGTTGTGTGCGATGTCTTCGTATTTGACCAGGTTCCGCGATTTTAGGATCTGATCCATCGCGACAGCGAGTGATATGGTTCTGACGGCATTAAAGCCAATCCGACCAATGGCAACGCTCAGGTCAGTGATGGCACGTCCTGATGGGTTGTAACTGACCGAATTGGCCAAGCGTAACAGTTTGCTGGAAATCAATGGTTCCACACTGACGACCTGGGCAACACGCTTCAGATCGGCGAAGGGATCCTTGAGCGTGTTGCGCACCAGTAGCGCAGCATCCATGCAGGTTGGGAAATTGATATCGCCCGAAAGTTCGCGAGCGATATCTTCCAGAATGCGAAAATGAATGCTTTCAGTGTGGCTCATTATGTTAGCTGTTGATATAGCGTTCGAGTTCTTCGATCAGGAATTGTTGTGAGCTGATCGTTTCTTTGACCAAGTCGCCAATGGAGAGAATTCCCAAGACGTTGCCATCGGTGTCGAGGACTGGCAGGTGACGGAAGCGTTTTTCCGTCATCAGCGACATGCACTCGTCCAGTGAAGCGTCTGGGCCGACATAGGCAACACGAGAGCTCATCATGTCGCGAACCGGTGTTTCTTTGGACGAGCGTTGGTTGCGAATCTGTTTTCTAGCGTAATCGCGTTCGGAGAAGATGCCGGCCAGTTTGTCGTCTTGTAAAACCAGGACCGCACCAACATTGCGTTCGGCCATGACACAAAGAGCCTGATAGACAGTGTCGTCCGGGCTGATGGTGGCTAAGCTGTGATTCTTTTCTGCCAGAAGTTGTTTGAGCGTTTTCATGCTTGGGTCTCCGCGTATTGTGTTTATCGTTTTGCTAGTCTAAACGGAGCTTGGCGTCTGGACAAGAAATCTGGCGGGAAGCAGAGTCCGAAAAATTCTGAAGAAAACTTGGTTTGTGTCAGCTTTATTGCTTTGGAGAAAGAAGAACGAAAAAGGCAGCCATAAGCTGCCTTTTTCGATTGTTAAACTGGCTGGAAAAACTCAGCGCAGTCCAGCCGCATAGTCGGATACTGCCTTGATTTCGACATCGGAGAGCTTTGCAGCAATGGTGCGCATCATCTTTTCCGGGTCGTTAGCACGTTCTTCGCTGCGGAATGCCTTTAACTGGGCTTCGGTGTACTCTGCAAACTGCCCGGCAATACGTGGGTACTGAGCTGGCATGCCTGCCCCGGCAGGGCCGTGGCAACCTGCACATGCGGGAACTCCTTTGCGGAAATCGCCCTGGCGCCAGAGCTTCTTGCCCAAGGCAATGTTGGCCTCGTCTTTGGCTTGTTCAGGTTTCAGTTTCTGGCTGGCATACCACGCAGCGACGTTACGCATGTCCTCATCGGTCAGGCTGGCAACCATGCCCCCCATGATCGCATTATCACGCGCGGCTGGCTTGTCGCCGTCAGCTTTGAAGTTAACGAGTTGCTTGTAGAGATATTGTTCTATCTGACCAGCGAGATGGGGGTTGGCAGAGGCCATGCTGTTGCCGTCCGCACCATGGCAGGCGACACAGATGGACTCGGCAACGATCTTGCCTTTGGCAGGATCGGCCTTGGCTGGCGCCTGCCCGGATGCATGGGTGACAAAACTGGTGGCAAACAGGATTGCCATTGCCGCGGTACGGATCATTTTTCGAACTCCTAATGCGCGTAGATAGGCGCTTTGGCCGGAACGGAAGTTACAAACCTGTTATTCTATATTAGTTTCCCTTCAACTAGGCGGGTTATCCGCGTTTTTTATGCCTCTCTTCCAGAATGCGGTTTTTTTGACGACGGTTGCCAATCTGCGTGATCTACCCTCTGACGCCTTGCGAGAAGTGGCGTTTGCGGGCCGTTCCAATGCAGGTAAGTCTTCAGCAATCAATACTTTGGCCGGCCGTGTCAGGCTGGCGTACGTGAGCAAGACGCCGGGGCGCACCCAGCATCTCAACTACTTCACCTTGGCGGCAGGAAAATATTTTGTCGATTTGCCAGGTTACGGATACGCGAAGGCACCAGAGGCTATACGCTCCCAATGGGAGGGCTTGATTGGGCCTTACCTTAGTAAGCGGGATGCGTTGGTGGGCTTGGTGGTGATCATGGATTGCCGGCGGCCATTAACGGAGCTGGATCGTCGTTTGATCGACTGGTTTCGACCGACTGGAAGGCCCATTCACTTGATGCTATCAAAGGCAGATAAGCTTTCCCGTCAGGAACAGACCAAGGTTCTGCGTGCCGTGAAAGGTGAAATGGCACTTTGGGGCGATGGGGATTACAGCGTGCAGTTATTTTCCAGTCTAAAGAAGACTGGCGTTGACGAGGCAGAGAAAGTGCTCGCAAACTGGCTCGATATGAACAAGTCTGTAAAGCCGGTTTCGCCAACCGAGACGCTTGAAAACAAAGGGCCCCCGGATAAGGGGAGTCCGGGGGCCAAAATGCCTTAACTTGGTCAAGGCACCCGCTCAGGGAGGTGAAGCGGGAGATGGCGAGCGCCATCGTGCTTCTAAGATTCGAGCTGAGACGGAAAGTTCCGGGGATAAAGCAAATTTTTCCATTTTTTAAGGAGACACAGATGGCAGGACAGTTTCCGGGAGTACGCATGCGGCGGATGCGCCGCGATGATTTTTCCCGTCGTTTGATGCGTGAGTCGGTTCTTACGGTCAACGATCTGATTTATCCGGTTTTCGTCCTGGAGGGTGAAGGACGAACGGAGCCGGTCGCTTCGATGCCTGGGGTAGTGCGTCAGTCGCTCGATGTGTTGTTGAGTACGGCTGAACGGGCTGTTGCTCTGGGGGTTCCCGCTCTTGCCATTTTCCCGGTGATCGATGCGCCCTTGAAATCGTTGGGTGCCGAGGAAGCCTATAATCCTGCAGGCTTGGTGCCGCGAGTTGTGCGTGCCTTGAAGCGAGAGTTTCCACAGCTTGGTGTGATTACTGACGTAGCGTTAGATCCGTACACAAGCCATGGACAGGATGGCTTGGTTGACGAGGCTGGTTATGTACTGAACGACGAAACGCTGGAAGTCCTTGTTCGGCAAGCCTTGTGTCATGCCGCTGCCGGAGCCGATGTGGTTGCGCCTTCTGACATGATGGACGGGCGGGTTGGACGGATTCGTCAGGGGCTTGAGGAGGCTGGTCAGATTTATACCCGGATTCTGGCCTATTCTGCCAAGTATGCTTCCAGCTTTTACGGCCCATTCCGCGATGCGGTGGGCTCGGCGGGTAACCTGGGTAAAGGCAACAAATATACCTATCAAATGGACCCGGCGAATACCGATGAGGCCTTGCGTGAGGTGGCACTAGATATTGAGGAAGGTGCTGACATGGTCATGGTCAAGCCGGGTATGCCGTATCTGGATATTGTCCGTCGTGTCAAAGATGAGTTTGGCGTGCCGACTTATGCGTATCAGGTCAGCGGTGAATACGCAATGCTCAAAGCGGCTGCCCAAAATGGCTGGCTTGATGAAAAGGCCTGCGTGATGGAGAGTTTGCTGGCATTCAAACGCGCGGGAGCCGACGGCATCCTGACGTATTTCGCGCTGGATGCGGCGGAGTATTTACGGACAGCATGAGTTGCCGGCTTGTGGGGCGCGGATTGGCAGGATGCTGGCCAATCCGCCTCAGATTCATGGCTGAATCAGCGTTGAGCGTAACGTCTGGGGAGATCGCAAACCGAACGGATCTGGACGTCGACATAAGGAGATTTGCGGCGGATCGAACTGACAAGAATGGTTTTCATCCCCATTTTTTTGGCGGTAACCAGATTCGCCAAGCTGTCTTCGACCATGATGCATTGCCTTGGGTGTAAATGCTCCGCTTTCAGCAGCGCTCGGAAGCCATGTGGCATTGGTTTGGGGCGGAATTTCAGGCTTTCTACGGTGTAGACCGCAGAAAAGTGATGTTTTAGGCCCGTCAGTTGCAGCACGGTTTCGGTGTACGCGCGAGGTGCGTTGGAAAAGATGATTTTCCGGCCTGGTAGGCGGCGTAAGGCGTGCAGTAGTGGCTTTTCAAAAACCAGCATGCGTTTGAGGTCAGGAAACTGGTGGGTTTCGTGCAGGAAGTGGTGTGGGTTGATGCCGTGGTGGCGGATCAGGCCCAGTAGCGTTGCACCGTAGCGTACCCAGTAAGTCTGGCGTATGCGTGTCGCTTCTGCCTCATCGACGCCCAAGTGGCGTTCGATGTACTGGCGCATGGCCAGATTGATGTGTGGGAAGATGTGCGGGGAGGCGTTGTGCAGCGTATTGTCGAGATCAAAGAGCCAGACCGTTTCCCCGCGCATGATATCACTGCGATTTAGTGTGATTTGATCATGGTGCCCACGCCATGATCGGTGAGGATTTCAAGCAGCAGCGCATGCTCGACGCGACCATCGATGATGTGCACGCCTTTGACGCCATTACGGGCCGCATCCAGCGCCGAGCCGATTTTGGGCAACATGCCACCGGACAGGGTGCCGTCATCAACCATTTCGTCGATTTCACGCGGTGTGATGCCTGTAATCAGATTACCTGCTTTATCAAGAACGCCCGGAGTATTGGTCAGGAGGACAAGTTTCTCGGCCTTGAGCACTTCTGCGATCTTGCCAGCGACAACATCGGCATTGATGTTGTAGGTTTCACCGTTTTCGCCGACGCCGATTGGCGCAATGACCGGGATGAAAGCCCCTTTGTCCAGGTGATCAATCAAGGATGGGTCGATCTGGGTGATTTCGCCTACTTGCCCGACATCAATCAGGTCGCCCGGATTGTCCTTGTTGGCGAGTTTGAGCTTTTTGGCGCGGATGCAGTTGCCATCTTTGCCGGTCAGGCCAACCGCTTTGCCGCCGTGTTGGTTGATAAGGTTGACGATGTCTTTATTAACCTGGCCACCAAGCACCATTTCGACCACTTCCATGGTCTCGGCGTCGGTAACGCGCATGCCCTGGATGAACTCCCCCTTTTTGCCGACGCGACCAAGCAGGTTTTCGATCTGCGGGCCACCGCCATGAACGACGACAATGTTGAAGCCAATCAACTCAAGCAGTACGACATCACGGGCAAAACAGTTTTTTAAATGCTCATCGGTCATGGCGTTGCCGCCGTATTTGACAACGATGGTTTTGCCGTGAAAACGCTTGATGTAGGGCAGGGCCTCGGCGAGAACGGCGGCTTTGGTGCCGGGCGAGAGATTTTCAAGTGGCATGACAGTCTCCAGAAGGAATCGCCGCGGATTGTATAAGAAAAAAGCTGGCACGGGGCCGGCTGAAGTTGCTATGGATGAAGCTGCACTCAATCAACGGGTTTTTGCCAGCAGCTGAATCGCGTCGCGATTGCTCCACGAAAAGCAACGCTTGGCTGCTTCAGCCCAAGGGAGCCAGCACCAGGCACGATGTTCTTCGGGGGCGATCTGGACGGCTGTGTGCTCGGGAACACATAGCCCGAAGACGTGTTCGGTATTTTCGGTGACGCCGGGTGCGTAGCGATGTCGCCAGGTCGGGAAGATTTCGTAGCGGTTACTGATTTTCCAGTCGGTCAGTAGGCCTGTTCCAGGTGCAATCCCGGTTTCTTCTTCAACCTCACGGTTCGCTGTTTCAGCCAGTGACTCATCGCCTTCTCCGCTGCCGGTGACCGATTGCCACAGGCCAGGGTGAGCAGCACGTTCGAGCATGAGAACGTCAAGTGTCGGCGTGTGGATGACAACCAGCACGGAGACCGGCTGCTTCCAGGCCTTCATTGCCCTGTCCAGTGGGGAATGCCTTCTTCTGCGATGTCCAGCAGGATGGTCAAGGGGCTACTTTCGTCGTCAGTACGGGCTTCGCAGGCAGATCTCAAAACCTCCAGCAGATCGACCCAACCCTCCGGGTCGTTTTGCACCAGAGTTGAGAGGCCGTAAAACCGGACAATGCCTCCCGCCTCCAGCCAGTCAGGGTCGGCGAGACAGTCAAACAGGGCATCTAGATTGGCTCCATACCACTTTGGGAAATCCAGTGCTTCACCCAGCGGACGCAGGAGATCGCGCATTTTGGCGAAGTTCTGCAGGTCGACCGCAACAGTGGCGGAGGCGGCTTCGGTCGCTGGCAGAA
>JAVEXE010000246.1:0-3399 GCA_034004105.1 Azonexus sp.
GGACGAGGCAACCGAAGCGTTCTCTGACCCAGCACCCGCCGCAGAGAGCACCGGATTACTTGACCAACGGGCGGATGGCAGAAAATCCCCCGTCGAAGGACCAGACCTGCCCGGTGATACGCGCCGCTGAGTCGGACAATCGCCAGACCACCGGTGCTGCCAATGCTTCGGCATACCGGTGGCAAAATGTAATATCAAATGGCGAGTTGCTCGATGGTGCCACCGGCCGCCAAAAACTCGGCGACCCATTTTGGCTGACGCCCTCTTCCGGTCCACTCCAACCCCGAATTCTCAGGATGACGGTACTTTGCGGCGACAGTCTTCTTAGCCTTAGTCGGGATAACTGACTTCGGGTCAAACAATTCTGCCAAGCTAAAGCCGGCAGCACTTGCCAATACTTCCATCTCCTGCAAAACACGCTGTTTCTCTTGGCGTTTCCGGCGTGTAATTTCTTCAGGAATGATTTCCAAAAGAGACTGGAGCTCAGGAAGCGAAAGACTTGAAATATCCATGATTGTCCAAAATGAATTGATCGAAAGCTCGATATTAATAATGCTTGATTCAAGCCAGATTGATCATACCCGATTTCATCCAGGGCATCAGTGGCAGGATATGAGCGCGATCTGCCAGCCACTCACATCCATTCGGATCGCGTGTATTTTCCGGGGAAAAGTCGATCAACGTGATCATCGATGCCATTCAGGACTTGAGCAGAATAATAGGCAACCCGGTTTTCTGACGCACAGGCCTGCGCGAGTGCGCGGTAATCACCAGGAACCTCGCTCGCTTGCTCGATATCCCAACGGCCAAAATATTCGTACCGATATTCGTCTGCCAAGTACAAACTACCGCAAACCATATCCCAGAATCCGTTGAGTGTACAAACACGCAAACAGCTAAGCCCGAGGGCCAGCTCACAGCGAGCATCATCGGAAAGGTTATACACCCCATCCAGAAAAGCCATGCGGATCATTTCATTCTTGATGGCTGCATTCTTGGGAAATTGCATTTCAGGACTGTCTCACGCGGATTGTTCTTCCAAATTCCGCAAGGTTTTCGGGGGTAAAAATCAGGCCGGTGCCGAAAATAACGCCCGACAAATCACTGCGAAGATGGCTCGCTTCCGGTCGCGTGTTAACCAGATTTTTATGTACGGGCTATTTTTAACGTCGCCGCGCCGACGCCGAACCATCTTCGCAGTGCGGCCTTCAGGAAAGCCGCCGAGTTATTACCGCTTATTGGGGGTAATAGTGGAGGTAAGCTCCGGTGAGGTTTTTTCTGCACAGCGACACGGCATCACGCCACTATGCGTTGTTTGCTTTGTTCAGTTGCATTTTGTGTGGTGCAGTCTAAACGATTCGCCGCCAGACCTAAGCCCTCTGGGTTGGGATTGGCATGAATCGCAGACTGACGCTCAATTTCCAGCACGCGCAGTGACCATCTGGCCCACGCCGGCATTTCAGGCTTGATCCTCGTACCATCGGCCCAGAAAGTCTCACCGTCTAGCCGGCCCCATGCACCGGCATCCCTGCGTCGAAGCCGGGACGCAGCCCGTGCAACCTGAAAGATGGCACTGCGCCACAGAAGCCGGTGCCGTGTTCCGCCAAAATCCGCTGACCCAGCTTGAATTGCGGGTATCCCCTCTTCCTCAGATTCCAAACCGGAAGATCTCTTCAACAACCGCCAGTCAAATCAAAGCGCCACCTTTTTGTCACCCGCCAAAGCCTTCTTTTGCCAAGCGCTGTTGCCTAACCGGGATAGGAACGCGACCACGACACTAGCCGAGCAGACGTCGAAACATCGAACTCGCCGATATGGCACTCGGAAAACGGCCTTCCGTCTTCGCCTGTCGCGGATCTGTGTTTGCCAGTTGCGAAATCGCGTGTACTTGACCGGATCCAATCGACCCAAAGCGGCCGCCGTGGCTTCCAAAAAGCGGCATGCCATCAAAAGCCAGCGTTAGCGAAGTCGATTGCGCCGAAGTTGCCGTTGGTGATTTTTGACACCGGCTATTTGGCCGGCCGCAACACCTTCCCGAGGGTACTCGCCTGGAGCGACTGCTCAGTGCTGAAACCAACCCTTGAACTTTCGCTCCCACAAAGCGGTCGCTGGCTGGATTCACCGGTCAACAAATTCCGATCCACTATCTCTCTGGTTTATCCAGCCGGACTGCTGCGGCGAGCGCGGGTTCCAAGGCATAGCGCAACATGGCTACGACATCGCGCAACAAATTTTCCAGTAACCCATTCTTTCTCAGAAACGCCTTCCACAAGGCTTGCCGGGTGACATCTTCGGCAAACTCATCGGTAAGCCCGATCGGTAGCGTCGTCGGAACGGGCATCCCGCGTCGGTTGAACGTTGCGGATATCGCAGCAGCCAATATGTTGGGATCCAGTATTTCGCGCTCAATGAGCACCGAAATATCCAGGTAGTCCTTCATCCGGCTATTGGTCATGCCCAGCAACGCGATGGCATGCAGCTTTTCAGCGATGACTGAGTACACCGGGTAAGTACGTAGCTTTGGTGCAGGTAATGTATCGATCAGCACCGGATACGTCGCATCAACGGGCCCTGGTGTGACGGCATCCCCATAACCGATGTCGATCTGCGTTTTGCAGCGTGCGTTGGCGATTTCGCCGCTGATCAGTACCCGTGCACCAGCGTAGCCCGCTTCCTTGCGGATTTCCTCAGCGGTGACGGATGTCGGATCAAAGACCATACCATCGTCCACGTTGACGGAGGCGACATCCCGAAACGTTTGGGTAATGGAATCCAAATCGCTCGGCCCGAAACCCAGCAAATCGGCGTCCCGTGTCGCACGGTGCGGCATGTCGTACCAGAGCGTGAACAGCAAGGCTCCCTTGAGCAGGAAGCGATCCGCATGCGCCGATTGGCCAAGGCGGTAAAGGATGCGCTCAAGGGCAAAGCGCACCAGTATCTGGTTGAAATCCACCCGCTGTGCTTTGGCGAGTGCGAGCAGACGTGCTCGCACAGACGCCGCCAGGTCTTTGCTCATTCGATGGCTTCCAGGTAAGGGCGCATCACGTTGGCGACGCGGCATAGCTTCGCGTAGTGCCACAAATCGTCGGCCGACGCTTTTCCTTTTTTTCGTGTCTCTTTGAGGGCCTCTAGCGCGACATCCAGACCGATTTTGCTGCGATGCTTGAAACAGTCCGCGACGGTCTTGGCGACGCTGTAGACGCGGAGCGTGGTCCGGTCACGCTCGACCTCCTCGATGCCTGTCGAGTAGGCATCACCCGCGAACTGAACCATCTTGATTGGCGGGTAATCGATTCTTGGGGTGTGACTACCTCTGGGCATGGCGATCCAGATCTGGCGGGGCAGCTGGGTGGTGAGCTCGTGGAACTGCAGGGCCGTCAGCAGGCAAAACACAGCCTG
>JAVEXE010000247.1:0-3391 GCA_034004105.1 Azonexus sp.
ATCGCGATCTGACCCGGCGTCAGACTGGCCTTGTACTTGTCGACATTCGAAGCATCGATGGTGAACAAGACCTTGTCGTTGGCAAACGGGTCAGGGTAATGACCGCCGGGCTGATGCCCCGCCACCGCTTTGGTCAGCCCACCCGTCCATGCGGGAATGGTTCCGGCTGCATTGGCTGCAGCCTCGGCACCCACGGGCGTCAGACTCTTGCCCAGCTTGGCCGCGTCGGCAGCAGAAACCTGAGCATGAACCGAGCCGGCAAACGCCAGAATCAATGCTGCACTGAGAAGGGATAGATTTTTTTTCATGTGTCGTGTCTCCTGCTGTAATCGCCAGTCTGGCGCATCAGAACGAATAGCTCACGCTGATCGAGAGAAAATCCCGATCCGCCATGGGGTTAGTGTGGCTGGCATAGGTGGCCGCTTGTCCGGCAGGCAATGCACCGGAAGCTGCGCTGGGCACATCCGTACCAGAAATTTTCTTGCCACCGAAGAAAGCGGTGTAGGCAATGTCAGCCTGCCAGTTTTGGCGATAGTTAAAGCCAAGACCCAAGGTTATCGCCTTTGCCCCTTCATTGAAGGTCGGGCTACGGCCATCCACATCATGCGAAAAAGCCAGCCGTGGCGAAACCGTCACAGAGCCAATTGCGTTGGGATAGTCCAGACGCCCAACCAGACGGTAACCCCAGGAGTTTTCGGTGGCAAAACAGCCTGACGAGGTCGAATTAAAAGCGCTTGAAGCTGAGGAACCTGGCTGTGGAAGATGGCAACCCGGCGCGGCAAACTTCAAGCCTGACGGTAGTTCCAGACGGGTGTAACCAACTTCACCAACAACGACCAGCTGTTCGGCACCAAAGGTCGGACCAAAGGCCTTGGTGGCGGTCATCTGGATTTGATGCATCTTGACGTCGCGATAACCCTTGATTTCCGTTCCGAAAGGCACAGTGGCCGCCTGCACCGGATTAGTACCGGTCAACTGATTGCCGATGCCAAGTGCCGCCCCCAACAATTCGGCCGAAGGCAGTTGCATTGGCTGGTTGGGGCGATACGAATACTCACCTTGCAGCGCAATACCATTCGGCAAAGCAGTGTTGAAACTCAGGCCAAACAGCTTGATATCCTCGGGATACTCAACGAAATACGTACCTGCCCGCCCGGCAGCTGTGGCACATGCAGCGTTCGTCGCATTAAGCGCAGATAGGGCGGTAGCATTAGCCACCCCGCCAACCAATGGTGCCAAGGCTCCAATATTGGCTGCTGTATGCAAGCCACCAAAGGTCGGTATATTTAGTGCAGTGCACGCAGGATTGCCTGCCGCAACAGCTGGAATACCTGCCGCACCAAGTGCAGCCTGCTGCGCCGGCGTCAAGTTGTTCGAAATCGTCCTGGCTGCCGTAATTCCACCGCGATAACCGGAAACATAAGGCGTCCGGCTATGATAATTGGCATGAAAGAAGCCAAATTCGGTGTTGTTCAACTCGGGTGCGAAATAGCGGAAGGCAATGCCGTACTGACCGTCATTGCTGGCCTCACGGTCTTTCGAACGAGGTGCCCAAAGTGCCGCATTCGCATTGGCCGGAAAAACACCCGCCGCCTCATTCAGATCATTCCTCCGCCCAAAGCCCGTATAAGCAATATTCCCCCCCTCAGACACAAAATCATTGGTGCTGAAGAACGAGCCTGCTGGGTCGATCTTGGTTTTTTTCCATTCAGTCATCAACGCCACCTCGACCGACAAGTTGTCGGTCAGTTCCTGCGAGGCGTAGGCCATCATCGTCGGGATGAAGCCCTCTTTCAGTTCCGAGCCGGGTGCACGCAAGCGGCTGACGTTGACCGGATTGAGTACATTGATACCGTTCTGGATGAAGGTGCTTTCGCCCCAGCTTACCACTTGCTTACCCAAGCGCAGGTTCAGGTTGCGGTCGCCGATCTTGAAGTTGCCGCGCACATAAGCGTCGAGAATTTCTGCATCCGAACCCAGGATGTCGCGGGCTTCGCGGTTGAGGCTGTCCTTGCCGCGAATCGTCGGGTCATAGAAGTACGAACCACGAACGAAAGCCCCGAAATTGTGATATTTCAACTCAAGATCATGCGTCGCTTTCAGTGTCGTCGAAACCAGTTCATTACGTTTGTAACGCAGGTTACCATCGTCCGAATTCGGATCACGCGACGTTCCGCCATTGGCGATGCTGATCAAGGACTTTTCCGGCGAATCCATTCGCCAGAGGGCACCCAGAGAAACCGTGGTGTCGAAACTGCCCGACAACTCACCCGATTTGAACTCAAACGCCTGAACGCCAGTCGCCCCGGCAGCTAACGCCAGCGTGACGGCGGTCCCGATCACGCTGCGGCGAAAATGCGGCGTGGCACCTTGATTATTTTGTCTCATCCTTCATCTCCTCCTTGTTATTTGACCGGCAAACCCCGGTCTGGCTCATTCACCACAAAGAACAAATTACCGCTTCGAACACTGTTGACCGCGATCTTCCATCAGTTGGCCTACGAATTACTGACAAAAACGATTCAGATCACAAAAACAAAATTGACATCAGAAGACAACATTGCTGTAAAACTGTCCATCCGGGTTTACCCAGAGACATTCCCGTAAATCGGCCCGCCACTGAATGGCGCAAACCCGGTGCCAAAAATCACCCCCGCATCCGCCAGATCGGCATCAGCGACAATGCCCTCCTCAACCAGACGCTGCGTGCGCTCAACCAATGGCCGGACGAGCTTTTCCGCCAGACCAGCCGGCACGGTACCGGCTGCCGCTTTCTGCGGTCGACCCTGCTGCCAGGCATAAAACCCCTGTCCGCTTTTCTTGCCGAGCTGTCCTTTTTCCACCCGCTGCAACAGACAACGCGGAGCATCGGCACCGCCCGCCAGTTGTTTTCCCGCCACCATGGCGATATCGAGTCCAACCGTATCGATCAGTTCAATCGGCCCCATCGGCATGCCAAAAGCCAGCATCGCTTCGTCCACCGTTTCTGCCGCAATGCCGTCGTCGACCGCACGCATCGCCGCCAGCATGTAGGGGGCGAGCACCGCATTGACCAGGAAGCCCGGCGCACTCTTCACCGGCAAGGGCAATTTGTCGATCTGCCTGACGAACGCACAGGCCGCACGCACACAGGTCGGGTCTGCTGCTTCGGCCTCGACCACTTCAACCAGCGGCATCATCGCCACCGGGTTGAAGAAGTGAATGCCGACCAGACGTTCCGGACACCGCAGCACGGTGCGCAGTTCCTCCAGACGCAGACTGGACGTATTGGTCGCCAGAATTGCGTGGGCTTTCATCCGGGGTTCCAGGGCCTTGAACAAGGCGTGCTTGGCCTCGACGTTCTCGAAAATCGCCTCAATGACCACATCGGCATGCCGCACACCCTCACCCG
>JAVEXE010000248.1:0-3348 GCA_034004105.1 Azonexus sp.
GTGGTGATCCTGCCCGACGATGCCTGGGGAGACTGGCTGCGAGCAAAGTCGGTAGATGCTGCGCGTAAATTCTTCCTGGGTTTCGATCCAGAGGCGTTTGTAGCTGAATCGGTACCCCGCTGAGGTCCAACGTTTATCAAGCCATGGGGAATCACAAGCACTTCTTCTCCGCCTGAACAGCCATACCCTGACGAGGAATTGTGCAAAAAAATAACGGTTCAGCCGACCGGAGTGGGGAGCAAGCGAAAATGCGATGTGCATCGTTGCGATAACCCTGGAAACTAGCCGAATCGCAGAAGCTTGAATGGATACGCCGTTAAAGCGGCCGCCTGCTGGCCGAGTTCCTCAAGACCCTAAGTTGTGCAGGCCGCAGGCACCACACACCAACGCTGCGCCCGTCCGATAGCGCGGACCGCGCCGGAACTGTTCATAGTTGGGATCTACGCATAATGGCGGGGTCCGGCCTGTGGCCCAGCCTGACGCCTCTTCCGATCGCGCCCCAGGACCGGGTGGTGTCGATCGTGAAAATCTGCGTCGCCATTACCCCAAAGGCTCATCTCGAGCTGTGGGCACCAGCAACTCGAACACCTCGACCCCGAGCGCTGCCGCCAAGCGCTCTACGTTGTCGAGCGAGATGTTCCGGCGCTTGGTTTCCACGTGTGCGACAAACGTCCTGTGCAAGCCGGCCTCGAACGCCAGAAGTTCCTGCGACCACCCCCTCTGCCGTCGAAGACGGATGAGGTTCAGCGCGAGTAACTCCCGAGCGTGCCCCCTGCCCCGCGGGCAAGGCGCCGACTGTGACGTGTTCATGCGCCGCAGTCTCAGGTTCTGCCGCTTTTACGTCAGCCGCGTTTGCGTCACATTCATGCACTTCGCGTATAATGAAGCCCTTCCTTTCGAGAGCCTCATCAGGTCAAGGAGAAGTCATGATGCATACCGCTCGATCCGCACTGGTCGCGATCGCGATATTCGGCGGTGCAGCGTCGATCCCGATTGCGAGCGCATTTGCTCAAAACCCGGCGCAAATCGATGTAGTGGCCCTGACGAAGGCTGCTGAGCAGGGATCGGCAGAAGCTCAGAACAAACTCGGCATTTTCTACCTTGAGAACAGGAAGTTCGCAGAGGCAATGACCTGGTATCTGAAGGCGGCCGAACAAAACCACCCAGAAGCTCAGTTCGTTCTCGGCCTGCTTCACGCGTCAGGCTCCGGAACGAAACAAGATTTCTCCAAATCTCTTGACTGGTTTCAGCAAGCCAGCAGACAAGGGCACGGAGAAGCCACATACCACGTGGCGCTTCAGCACTCGAAAGGCCAGGGGGTGCCTCGCGCAAGCATCCAGACAGCTGGAGAATGGATGCTTCTAGCCGCCAAGCAAGGTTACGTGAATGCCCAGTACGACATGGGGCTTATGTACATTCTCGGCGAAGGCGTTCCCCAAAATTATGTCAACACCATCCATTGGTGGTCAAAGGCCGCAGATCAAGGGCACGCAACGGCGGCAAATAACCTTGCGCTGATCTACGACGAAGGAAGAGGAGGCGCACCGATCGATCGGGAAATCGCCATTCCCTTGTTCAGAAAAGCCGTGGCACTCGGCAACTCAGACGCAGCCATCAACTTGGGCGTCAAGCACGTAAAGGGAACTGTCGTCCAACAGAATCACGTTCTGGCTTACGTGCTTTTCAAAATTGCGTCGCAACTAGGATCGAAAGATGGCCCCCCATCGGTAAAACGCATGGAGGCCATGTTGAGCGACGCTCAAATCGCTGAGGGTCGGGCCCTTGCCAGTTCATGGGTAGTTGGCAAACCGATTCCCACCACAACGAAAACCTGGCCGCAATAAGCATGGGCTTCAGTGTCCGAATCAACCACCTGGACGTCGATCCATGTACGCCAAAATTGCCACGCTCCTGATTGTCACGGCTTCAGCGCTAAGCGTCGGATGCTCCTCAATTCCCAAGGACCCTCAAGGTCGAGATGTCGTCTACCTGCAGCAAGTCGACTTCGACATCAGCAACCCTGACTTAGGTCTTTTCGTTCCGTGGCTGAATATCTCAGCAGACATCGTCACCAAGGTTGGTGTCGCAGTCTTTGCGGGCACGAAAGCCGCCCCAGCGCTTGAGGTGAAGAAGCCCCCGATGATCTACGTCACCTACTCCCACAAGGAGGGCGAGATCACCCCGCTGAACACTGGGAAGATCTTCTCGCGCCCCGTCTGGGAAGGAATGCCCGAACTCGTAACGAAGCGCTGGTACCGGCTTGCCGAAGACGGTGAGGGGAAATATCTGATTCCTTGTGAGCCCGCATGCCTGCCTGCACCCTCTGCGCAACTGGGCGATTGACCAAGATGAGCCCTCACCAGGGCGCCACGCGATGAAGTACGGCCTCTCTACACAGCACGCCGCGCTCATGAGGTCTGATCGCCTGAGCGACTCATTTCCAGTGGAGTTTGCGACCGGCGAGTGCTTCTCCGCACCAATGATGTGTTGCCGCTTTTGCGACCATCCAATCGAGGACGTGTTTCTGCGAGGGAAGGTCAGTCGCCCAGCGGCACAGGTCGCGCTCGTCGACTCCGGAGGCTACTGCGAGCGCTGCGATGAATTCACGATCCAGAGCTACCGTCTCTATGACGACGGACGAACCATGTGGTTTGACGGCAAAGCCTGGCGAGAATTCATCCCCGACCCTCCGTCGTTGCTGCAAAAGCTGACAAGCCTCCTTACGGGTCGATAACGACCAATCAGCGCGTTGCGGTCACCTTCAGATCACGCTCCACAATGGTGCACTCTTGCCGCCGGAGAAATAATGCCCAGTTGTAAAACGTGTCAAACAGCGAACGATACCGATGCGAAGTTCTGCAAGGCGTGCGGAAAAGCGATCAAAACACCGCTGGAAAAACCCGGCCGTGGATTCGTGATAGTCGGCCAACCTTTTGCCGGTCAAGCTGCCCTGAAGACGCTACGGCGCTCCAAGCTGATTACTCAGCTATGCATCGTTGGATGTGGTTTGACGGTGGGCTTCCTCTTGTTGGGCAGAGAAGGCGGAGGAATCGCCGCCGGAATCGTTGTTCTTGGTCTTACGCTGATTCTAGGGAGCTTTTTTGGGCGTATTCGGCGAAGCGATTACTCGGCTTTGCCGGGTGCCCGTGATACCGATGGTAGTCACCGATGCGTTACCTGCGGCCGCAAGGGGATATGGCGACGAACCGTGTACAAGACGAACACCACGATCGCGGCCTGCAGCAACTGCAAAACCGACCTCTGGTACGAGTGACACTGTGGCACGGCTGAGCGCCTCCGGAGTCAGTCGTACCCGTTCGCTGCATTTTCAGGCAACGAGCGAAAACC
>JAVEXE010000249.1:0-3346 GCA_034004105.1 Azonexus sp.
GCAGGTGGAAGAGGATCTGGCGCAAGCGGTTGAGGAATTGCAGCGGCTGAAAAGTCGTAGCGCCAACGGCGAGCAGAAGTTGCAGGTTGAACTGACGCACAAGAGCCACGCCCAGCGGGCCTTGCAGGCGATTGCCCAGCGTCGCGAACGTTTGCGCGATGAGACGCTGGACGAAGCGCCGGATGAAATGGCGCTGGCCGAGAAGGAAGAAGAATTCGATCTCCTGCGCGAGGAACTCGCCGGCGATCAGGATCATTTGCAGCAGTTGCAGGCGGAATTGCCGCAATTGGTCGCGCGGCGCAAGACCTTGCAGAGCGAATTGCAGGCACTGGAGCGCGAATTGGCGGCAGCCCAGGCGCGGCGGGCAGCGCTCGAACAGATGCAGGCGAAGACGGCGGGGGTGGGCCAGTTGCCCGAATGGTTGCGCCGTCATGGTCTGGCCGATGCGCAGGCGCTGTGGCAGCAGATTCAGGTTGATGCCGGTTGGGAAGAGGCAGTGGAGGCCATTTTGCGTGAGCGCCTGTCGGCCATTATTTGCGACGATCCGGCCAAACTTGCGGTTTGGCTGCAGGACCGGCCGCAGTCCCGTTTGTCGGTCTTGCTGGGGGATTTTGCGGTCAACCCGGCGTCGACCGCAGAAATGCTGGCGGGCGTGCCGGTATTGAATGATGCGTTGTCCAGCCGCGTGCGTAGCGATAATGCCGTGGTGCGTATCGTGCTGGCGGAGTGGTTGCATGGCATCCGGGCGGCAGAAAATCTGCCGGAGGCGCTGGCGCTGCGTCCGGATTTGCGGCCTGGGGAGATGGTCGTGACCCGTGGTGGCGACGTGCTGACAGCGCGCAGCCTGACGTTTTTTGCCCCGGATCAGGGCGAGCATGGCCTGCTCGAACGTCAGCGCGAAATCGAGTCGTTGGCAGAAAACATCGCCCTGGCGGACGAGCGTTTGGCCGATTTGCGCGAGCAGCAGGCCTTGTTCGATGAGCAGTTGGCTGACAAGCAGGAAGAAATCGACGAAACGCGCCAGTACGTGCAGGATCGTCAGCAGCGCGTCCATCAGGTTCAGGTCGAGGTGCTCAAGCTGTCGCAGGCCATTGCACGTTATCAGGAGCAGAAGGCGCGGCTGAGCGAGCAACTGGCGGAATTGGCCGAAGAGGAAGAGAGCGAGCGCGAACGCGATATGGCTGCCGATGAGCGCATCGAAGAAATCCGTGATGGCTTGTCGCGCATCCGGGTGCTGGTTGCCGGGGCGCAGGGGCGGCTTGATGAATGTGAGCGGGCGGTGCGGGCGGAACGCGAGCGCAATGCGGACCTGGATCGGGCCTTGCGTGAGGCGCAGTTTTCAGCGCGTGAGGCGCAGGGCAAGTTACAGGATGTATTTGCCCAGCAGGCGACTGCGCAGCGTGAATTGACGCGGATTGAGCGCGACCGCAGCCTGTGTGCCGAGCAGGTGGAAGCGGCCCCCGCCGATGTCATGGAAGAGCAGTTGCAAGCCGCGCTGCTGGCGCGTCAGCACGCGGAATTGAATCTGGCAGAAAAGCGTAACGCGCTGGAAGGGGCAACAACGGCCTTGCGCGGCCTTGATGAACAGCGGATGAAACTGGAGCAGGGCCTGGAGCCCTTGCGCGCCCGGATTGGCGAATTGCGCCTCAAGGCGCAGGCGGCGACGCTGGCCACCGAACAGTTTGCCGAACAATTGCGGGCCGCCGAGGCCGACGAAGCCAGCCTGAACAGCGAACTGGACGCCGCGGCCGGGCAGTTGCGCCCCGCGACCTTGCAAGGCGAGATTACCCGGTTGGGCAATGCCATCACCGATCTGGGGGCAGTCAACCTGGCGGCATTGCAGGAACTGGATACGGCGACTGAGCGCAAGGGCTACCTCGACATGCAGGCCGCCGATTTGAACGAGGCGATGCAGACGCTGGAAAACGCCATTCGCCGGATTGATCGCGAAACCCGCGACTTGCTGCAAAACACCTTTGATGCGGTCAACGGCCATTTTGGTCAGCTTTTCCCGGAGCTGTTTGGAGGCGGGCGGGCCGAATTGGTGATGACGGGCGAGGAAATCCTCGATGCCGGCGTGCAGGTCATTGCCCAGCCGCCGGGCAAGAAAAATTCCACTATCCACCTGCTTTCGGGGGGGGAAAAGGCGTTGACCGCAATTGCGCTGGTTTTCTCGATGTTCCAGCTCAACCCGGCACCGTTTTGTCTACTCGACGAGGTTGATGCGCCGCTGGACGACAGCAATACTGAGCGTTTTTGCAGTATGGTGAAAAAGATGTCGGGAAATACACAGTTCCTGTTCATTTCCCATAATAAAATCGCGATGGAAATGGCCGAACAACTGGTCGGCGTCACCATGCAGGAATCGGGCGTCTCGCGCGTGGTGGAAGTGGATATCGAAGAAGCCTTGAAGATGAGGGATGCGTGACTGAACTTCAATATGGAATGATTGCCCTGAGCGTCCTCGTGATCGCTGGGGTCTTTGGCTACAACAAGTGGCAGGAAAGCCGTCATCGCAAGCTGGCTGAAGCGGCGTTGAAGCCGCAAATGGATGATGTCCTGCTGGATCGGCCAACGGCGGAGTTTTCTCCGAAAACCGACCCGGCAGACATCGTGCGCGAAGAGCCGGTATGGGTCGCGGAGCCTGAGTTGCGAGTTGATTTGACGGATACGCCGGATGAATCAGCACGATTCGCTGCGCATGCCAACGAGGTGCCTCACGCATCCTCGCCACGCGCGCAGTCATCGACTGCGGCACCGGCGGCTAGCGAAATACCGGCAGACGATCTGCCCTCGCTGGCCTTGCCGGCTGAACTGCTTGATCCACGGGTTGAGTTCATCGTCTCGATGGAATTGGTCGAGCCAGTCTCATCACAGCAGATACTGCACTCCCAGCGGGAAACCTTGCGCCGTTTGAACAAACCAGTCCATTGGATTGCTTTCAACGAACAAAAGCGTGAATGGCAACGGCTGCGAAGCGATACGGATTTGCCGGTGCGTAGCTTGCGTGTCGGCTTGCAGTTGGTGAATCGTCTGGGACCGGTTTCGGATGCTGATGTGGCTACATTTGCAGGTGCCATGCAGGCGCTGGCGGATGAGTTGATGGCTGTCGCGGACATGCCGCCTACCCGCGTCCTCGATCAGGCTGCTGAGGTTGATCGTTTCTGTGCTGCGGTCGACCTGGAAATTGGTTTGAATCTGGTCAGCCGGGGCTTGCCTTTTCCTGGAACCAAGATCCGGGCGCTCGCTGAAGCGGCTGGCATGGTGCTGGGGCTTGAAGGCTATTACACCCGTTACGATGATCAGGGACGGGCACAATATACGCTTCAGAATTACGAAAATACGC
>JAVEXE010000250.1:0-3346 GCA_034004105.1 Azonexus sp.
AAAACCGCCAGCGCCATCAAGCTGGTACCAGCCAGCAACAGTATCGCCTTGTTGATCATTACCCAAGTCGTAGAGGTCATGCCACCGAGCAGCACATACATCAGCATGACGATCCCGACCATGATTACCGCGTAATCGTACTCAAGACCAAACAGGATCCTGACCAGTTGCCCGGCTCCCACCATTTGCGCAATCAAGTAAAACAACACCACGGTCAACGAACCTACGGCAGCAAAACTGCGGACGGGGGTTTGAGAAAATCGATAGGCAGCCACATCGGCAAAGGTGAATTTGCCCAAATTGCGCAAGCGTTCCGCCATCAGGAATGTGATTACAGGCCAGCCAACCAGCCAACCGACTGAAAAAATCAGTCCGTCAAACCCACTGGTAAACACCAGACCGGAAATACCGAGAAACGAAGCCGCAGACATGTAGTCACCGGCAATCGCCAAGCCATTCTGATAGCCGGTTACCCCACCCCCTGCCGTATAGTAATCCGCATGGGATCGACTACGCGCCGTCGCCAGGCGAGTCATCCAGAGCGTTGCGCCAACAAAAAAAACAAAGGTACTGATGGCCGACCAGTTCGTTGGCTGACGGGGCGCAACCCCCGACTGGGAAGCCAGCACCACGCCACTCAAGCCCAATGCGGCGAGCGCCAGCAACAACAGTCGTAAAGCGAGATTCATTTCAGTGCCTGCCGTCGAATTTCAGCGGCTTCCGCATCAAACTCGGCGTTTGCTCGACGAACATAGATCACGGTCAACATCACCACCAACGCAATTACCAACAAACCCATGGGCACGCCAAAGGACACCGACAGCCCCTCAAGCAAGGGCGTACCGACCCAAGCGGGACGGAAGGCAATCAACAGGATAAACGCAGAATACGCCACGACCACGGCACCCGCTAGCCAGAAAGCATAGCGATTACGTCGCCTGACGAGCGCCTGAAAACGTGGATTTTCTCGAATGTTGTTACAGCAAGCAGTCTGTTTCTGCATCTTCGCCCCCCGGCAACTTGCCCCCTGAGCTCAGCAAGGGTCGCAAGAATAGCGCATTCAGGGCAATGATGCGACGTCACGTAAAAAACCCCGCACACTGGCGGGGTTTTTGTACAACAGAGGTAGCCAGCGGGCTGATTACATGCCCATACCGCCCATGCCACCCATACCGCCCATGCCACCCATATCAGGCATGCCGCCAGCCGGCTTGTCTTCAGCCAGTTCAGCAACCATGCACTCGGTGGTCAGCATCAGGCCAGCGACAGACGCGGCGTTCTGCAGCGCGGTGCGGGTCACCTTGGTCGGGTCCAGCACGCCCATTTCGACCATATCGCCGTACTCGCCAGTCGCGGCGTTGTAACCGTAGTTACCCTTGCCACGAACAACCTTGTCGACAACAACCGAAGGCTCATCACCAGCGTTGGCGACGATTTCACGCAGGGGCTGCTCCATGGCGCGCAGAACGATCTTGATACCGGCGTCCTGGTCATGGTTGTCGCCCTTGAGCTTGGCGATGTTGGCACGAGCACGCAGCAGGGCAACGCCGCCGCCAGGAACGATACCTTCTTCGACCGCAGCGCGGGTGGCGTGCAAAGCGTCTTCGACGCGAGCCTTCTTTTCCTTCATTTCGACTTCGGTGGCAGCGCCAACCTTGATCACGGCAACACCGCCAGCCAGCTTGGCAACACGCTCTTGCAGCTTTTCACGGTCGTAATCGGAAGTCGCTTCTTCGATCTGGATGCGGATCTGCTTGACGCGAGCTTCGATCGAAGCGGCATCACCAGCACCGTCGATGATGGTGGTGTTTTCCTTGGCGATTTCGACACGCTTGGCTTGACCCAGATCCTTCAGGGTGGCCTTTTCCAGCGACAGACCGGTCTCTTCGGAGATGACGGTACCGCCGGTCAGGATGGCGATATCTTCCAGCATGGCCTTGCGACGATCACCGAAGCCCGGCGCCTTGACCGCAACGGTCTTCAGGATGCCACGGATGTTGTTGACGACCAGAGTAGCCAGCGCTTCGCCATCGACGTCTTCGGCGATGATCAGCAGCGGACGCGAGGCCTTGGCGACTTGTTCCAGCACCGGCAGCAGGTCGCGGATGTTCGAGATCTTCTTGTCGAAGAGCAGAACGAACGGGTTGTCGAGCAGGGCGATCTGCTTGTCCGGGTTGTTGATGAAGTACGGCGACAGGTAGCCACGGTCGAACTGCATGCCTTCGACGACGTCGAGTTCGTTGGCCAGGGACTTGCCGTCTTCAACGGTGATGACGCCTTCCTTGCCGACTTTTTCCATGGCGTTGGCGATGATTTCACCAATGTCAGCATCGGAGTTGGCGGAAATCGAACCGACTTGAGCGATTTCCTTGGAAGTCGTGCAGGGCTTGGAGACTTGCTTCAGTTCTTCGATGGTGGCGGCAACAGCCTTGTCGATACCGCGCTTCAGGTCCATCGGGTTCATGCCGGCGGCGACAAACTTCATGCCTTCGCGAACGATGGATTGGGCCAGAACGGTCGCGGTGGTGGTACCGTCACCCGCGATATCGGAGGTCTTGGAAGCCACTTCCTTGACCATCTGGGCACCCATGTTGGCGAACTTGTCTTTCAGTTCGATTTCCTTGGCGACGGAAACGCCGTCCTTGGTGACGGTCGGACCACCGAAAGAACGCTCGAGCACAACGTTACGACCCTTGGGGCCCAGGGTAACCTTGACCGCATCGGCCAGGACATTGATACCTTCGACCATGCGTGCGCGGGCGGAATCACCGAATTTGACTTCTTTAGCTGCCATTTAATAGCTCCTGAAATTTGATCTGTTAGTAAGGTCGACCGCAGCAATCAAGCCTGCAGGACACCCATGATGTCTTCTTCACGCATGACCAGGACTTCCTGGCCATCCACCTTGACCGACTGGCCAGCATATTTGCCGAACAGCACACGATCGCCGACCTTGACGTCTGGGGTGAGGTATTTACCGCTGTCGTCGCGCTTGCCCGGGCCAACAGCCAGCACTTCACCCTGATCCGGCTTTTCACCAGCGGAGTCAGGGATGACGATGCCGGAAGCAGTGGTGCGCTCGGCTTCGACGCGCTTGACGATCACACGGTCATGCAAAGGACG
Organism: Azonexus sp.; assembly: GCA_034004105.1. GTDB lineage: Bacteria > Pseudomonadota > Gammaproteobacteria > Burkholderiales > Rhodocyclaceae > Azonexus. Next base: position 3,124 of record JAVEXE010000250.1, read on the forward strand.
AATGTTCATAAATATCACTCCTGAAGAGGTGTAAAAAAACAAGAAATTGGTCGCTGGCGAATATCGCCATCACGATATCGGCGCGGGCTTTATTAGCACTCGTCGCCATTGAGTGCTAATAATAGGGACGCCTCCGATGCTTTTCAAGACCTGGACGCAATAAATATTCTGAAAAAAATTGGAGAAAAATAGCCGCGGCGGCCCGACATGGACGATCAGCTCG
>JAVEXE010000033.1:0-15490 GCA_034004105.1 Azonexus sp.
TATGAAGGAACGCGTGTGATGGAATCGGCTGTACCTGAGCGGCAGGGTTTGTACGACCCGGCCAACGAGCACGACGCCTGTGGCGTGGGCTTCGTTGCCCATGTCAAGGGTCAGAAGAGCCACGGTATCATTGAGCAAGGCTTGCTGATACTGAAGAATATTGATCACCGGGGTGCTGTCGGTGCCGATCCGTTGCAGGGGGATGGTGCCGGGATCCTGATTCAGATTCCGGACCGCTTCTACCGCGAAGAAATGGCAGCGCAAGGTGTTGATTTGCCACCGCTTGGCGAATACGGCGTGGGGATGGTTTTCCTGCCTCAGGAAGCTGCGTCGCGTCATGCCTGCATGGAAGAAATCGAGCGTTCGATTTCCGCCGAAGGTCAGCGCCTGCTGGGCTGGCGTGATGTGCCGGTCAACGCCGAGATGCCGATGTCGCCGGTGGTTCGTGCTACCGAGCCAGTGATCCGTCAAGTGTTCGTGGGTCGGGGGCCGGATGTCTTTGTGACGGATGCCTTCGAGCGTAAGCTATACATCATTCGCCGCCGCGCCGCCAATGCGATCAAGTCGCTGAATCTCAAGCATGGTCAGGAATTCTATGTGCCGTCGTTCTCGGCACGTACGATCAACTACAAAGGGTTGTTGCTGGCCGACCAAGTGGGTCAGTACTACCTGGATCTTCAGGATAAGCGTACGGTTTCCGCATTGGCTCTGGTTCACCAGCGCTTTTCAACCAATACCTTCCCGACTTGGGATCTGGCGCATCCGTTCCGCTATATCGCCCACAATGGTGAAATCAACACCGTGCGCGGCAACGTCAACTGGTTCAAGGCGCGCGAACAGGCAATTTCTTCGCCCATTCTTGGCGACGACCTGAAGAAGGTCTGGCCGCTGCATTATCCTGGACAGTCCGATTCGGCAGCGTTCGACAATGCGCTTGAGCTCTTGGTTATGGGCGGCGGCTACTCGCTGGCTCAGGCGGTCATGCTGATGATCCCGGAAGCCTGGGAAAAGCACACGACCATGGACGAGAGCCGCCGTGCTTTTTACGAGTACCATGCCGCGATGATGGAGCCATGGGATGGTCCTGCCGCCGTGGCATTCACCGACGGTCGCCAGATCGGTGCGACGCTTGATCGGAATGGCCTGCGTCCAGCCCGTTATCTGGTGACGGATGATGATTTCGTGGTCATGGCTTCCGAGTCTGGTGTCTTGCCGATTCCGGAAAAGAAAATCGTCAAGAAGTGGCGGTTGCAGCCGGGCAAGATGTTCCTGATCGACATGGAGCAAGGCCGCATCATCGACGACAAGGAACTCAAGGATTCGCTGGCCAACGCCCGCCCCTATCGCGAGTGGATCGAGAAAATTCGTATCAAGCTCGACGAAGTTCCTGCCGCTGATGAAACCTGTGCCACGCCGCCAGCTTCGATGCTGGACCGTCAGCAAGCCTTCGGTTACACCCAGGAAGACATTAAAGTCATCCTTGAACCCATGGCCTTGAACGGTGAAGAGCCGACGGGCTCGATGGGTACGGACTCTGCTTTGCCGGTTTTGTCCAAGAAAAACAAGACGCTGTACACCTACTTCAAGCAGCTGTTTGCACAGGTGACCAATCCGCCCATCGACCCGATCCGTGAAGAACTGGTCATGTCTCTGGTCTCGTTCGTTGGTCCGAAGCCCAACCTGCTCAATACCGTCGACGTTAACCCGCCGATTCGATTGGAAGTTTCCCAGCCGGTGCTGACCTGCACTGACATGGAAAAAATCCGCAATATCGAAAAATACACCTCCAACAAATTCCGCTCCTTCGAGTTGGATATTTGTTACCCGGTTGCCTGGGGTAAGGAAGGAATTGAGGCTCGGCTGGCTTCGTTGGCCGCAGATGCGGAAGACGCCGTGCGTTCTGGTGCCAACATTCTGATCGTCTCCGACCGGAAGGTCGATGGCGAGCATGTGGCGATCCCGGCCTTGCTGGCGACCTCTGCAATTCATCAGCATCTGGTCAAGCAGGGTTTGCGTACCAGCACCGGCCTGGTTGTGGAAACAGGTTCGGCGCGCGAAGTCCATCACTTTGCCTTGTTGGGCGGGTTCGGTGCCGAAGCAGTTCATCCTTACCTCGCGCTGGAATCGATTGCCGCCATGGCCAAGGGCGACGCCGAGAAAGCCGACAAATACGTCAAGAATTTCATCAAGGCGATTGGTAAGGGATTGTGCAAGGTCATGTCGAAGATGGGGATTTCGACTTATATGTCCTACACGGGTGCCCAGATTTTCGAAGCCATTGGCCTGAAGAAGGACTTTGTCGAGAAATACTTTACGGGTACCCCGTCGAATATCGAAGGTATTGGTGTGTTTGAAGTGGCTGAAGAAGCCATTCGCTTACATCACGAAGCCTTCTCTGCGGATCCGGTTTTGGCCAACATGCTTGATGCCGGCGGCGAGTACGCTTTCCGTATCCGTGGCGAAGAGCATTTGTGGACACCGGATTCGATTGCAAAGCTTCAGCACTCGACGCGTTCTGGTAAGTACGAAACGTATAAAGAATACGCCAAACTCATCAATGATCAGACCAAGCGTCACCTGACGTTGCGTGGCTTGTTTGAATTCAAGCTCTCTGGCAATGCAATTTCTCTGGACGAGGTCGAGCCAGCCAAGGAGATCGTCAAACGCTTTGCCACCGGTGCGATGTCGCTCGGCTCCATCTCGACCGAGGCCCATACCACCCTGGCAGTTGCCATGAACCGGATCGGCGGTAAGTCGAATACGGGTGAGGGCGGTGAAGATGCCAAGCGCTTCCAGCCGTTGAAGGCCGGGCAGACGTTGTCGGAAATCGTCGGCGCATCGCGTATTGAGCGTGATTACGTCTTCAAGGAAGGCGATTCGCTACGATCTGCGATTAAGCAGGTCGCTTCGGGGCGTTTTGGTGTAACGACAGAATACCTGGTTAATGCCGATCAGATTCAGATCAAGATGGCGCAAGGTGCAAAGCCAGGTGAGGGTGGTCAGTTGCCCGGAACCAAGGTGTCTGAATATATCGGCAAGCTGCGTCATTCGGTGCCAGGCGTGACGCTGATTTCGCCGCCGCCGCACCACGATATCTACTCGATCGAAGATCTGGCGCAGCTCATCCATGATTTGAAGAATGCCAATGCTCAGGCTTCGATCTCGGTCAAGCTGGTGTCCGAAGTGGGTGTCGGTACGGTTGCCGCCGGTGTCGCCAAGGCCAAGGCTGACCATATCGTGATCGCCGGCTTTGACGGCGGTACGGGGGCATCGCCGGTCTCATCCATCAAACATGCCGGTACGCCTTGGGAGCTGGGCTTGTCCGAAACCCAGCAGACCCTGGTTCTGAACCGCTTGCGTTCGCGCGTTCGTCTGCAAGTCGACGGCCAGATGAAGACCGGTCGCGATGTCGTGGTTGGTGCCTTGCTGGGTGCCGACGAGTTCGGCTTTGCGACAGCGCCGCTGGTTGTCGAAGGCTGCATCATGATGCGCAAGTGTCACCTGAATACTTGCCCGGTTGGCGTCGCAACGCAAGATCCTGAACTGCGCAAGCGCTTTTCCGGTCAACCCGAGCATGTGGTCAATTATTTCTTCTTCGTTGCTGAGGAAGTTCGCGAAATCATGGCGCAACTTGGAATTCGCAAGTTTGACGATCTGATTGGGCGTGTTGATCTGCTCGATATGCGTGCGGGTATCGAACACTGGAAAGCGAAGGGGCTCGATTTCTCAAAGATCTTCTATCAGCCGAATGTGCCGGCCGATGTGTCACGTTTCCATACCGAAGGTCAGGACCATGGTCTTGAAAAAGCGCTGGATCACAAATTGATCGAGCAGGCGCGTCCGGCATTGGAACAGCGACAGAAAGTGCAGATCGAATCTTCGATCATCAACGTCAACCGCACCTGCGGCACCATGCTGTCGGGTGAGGTTGCCAGACGTTATGGCCATGCCGGTCTGCCTGATGACACCATCCACATCAAGCTTACCGGTACGGCGGGTCAGGCCTTCGGCGCCTTCCTTGCCAAGGGGGTCACGCTGGAACTTTCCGGTGAAGGCAACGACTACGTTGGCAAGGGTTTGTCTGGCGGTCGGATCATCATCAAGCCGAGTCAGGATTTCCGTGGGGATACCCAGCAGAACATTATCGTCGGCAATACCGTGATGTACGGTGCGACCGAGGGTGAGTCCTTCTTTGCTGGCGTGGGTGGCGAACGCTTCTGCGTACGCAATTCCGGCGGTACGGCGGTGGTTGAGGGTGTTGGCGATCACGGTTGTGAGTACATGACCGGCGGTACTGTTGTGGTTCTGGGCATGACCGGCCGTAATTTCGCGGCGGGGATGTCCGGGGGTATCGCCTACGTCTTTGACGAAGACGGCAGCTTCAAGCAGCGCTGTAACCTGGCTCAGGTTGCCCTGGAGAAGGTGATTCCGGCGGCTAGACATGTGGCTGGTGAACCCTTGCATCGTGGTGAAGCCGATGAGGTTCAACTCAAGGAACTGATCACGCGTCACGCAGAATATACGGGCAGCGCAACTGCCAAACGCATCCTGGCGGATTGGGACAGTCAGCGCGAAAAGTTTGTCAAAGTCTATCCACATGAATACAAGCGTGCCTTGACCGAAATGGCCGCTGCTGCTCAGAAGGAGGCCGCATAATGGGCAAGCCGACTGGTTTCATGGAGTTTGAGCGCGTTGAACAGGCTTACGAGCCGGTTGAAGTGCGCCTCAAACATTACAAGGAATTCGTTCCTACCCTGTCTGATGACCAGGCCAAAACGCAGGGGGCGCGCTGCATGGATTGCGGCATTCCTTTCTGCAATAACGGCTGTCCCGTGAACAACATCATTCCTGACTGGAATGATCTGGTTTACAAAGGCAACTGGAAGCAGGCGCTGGAGGTTCTGCATTCGACCAATAACTTCCCGGACTTCACTGGCCGTATTTGCCCCGCACCGTGTGAGGCTGCCTGCACGCTCGGCATTAACGCCGCGCCGGTGGGGATCAAGTCGATTGAGCAGTTCATCATCGACAAGGGCTGGGAAATGGGTTGGGTGGTGCCGCAACCACCGAAAACTAAAACCGGCAAGAAGGTTGCTGTTGTTGGCTCTGGTCCGGCAGGCTTGGCCGCCGCGCAGCAATTGGCGCGTGTTGGCCACGATGTGACTGTTTTTGAGAAGTCTGACCGTATTGGCGGCCTGCTCGGTTATGGCATTCCCGACTTCAAGATGAACAAGTCGGTGATTGACCGTCGTGTGGCGCAGATGGAAGCGGAAGGCGTGCTCTTCAAGACCAAGGTCATCGTTGGTGACAAGAATATTCCGGCTGGGATCAATAACGATGCGACCGAAACGGTATCAGCAGAACAGTTGAAGAAGGATTTTGATGCCGTGATTCTCGCGGCTGGTTCTGAAGTGCCGCGTGATTTGCCTGTGCCAGGCCGCGAGTTGAACGGGGTCTACGCCGCTTTGGAGTTCCTGATTCCGCAGAACAAGGAAGTCCAACAAGGCAAGACCAATCCGATCAATGTTAAGGGCAAGCACGTTGTAGTGATTGGCGGCGGAGATACCGGATCGGACTGTGTTGGTACCAGCTATCGCCACGGTGCGGCGTCGGTAACGCAATTCGAGCTCATGCCCGCCCCGCCTGAGCAGGAGGACAAACCGTTGGTTTGGCCGTACTGGCCTTTGAAGATGCGCACGTCGTCTTCCCACAAGGAAGGTAATACGGTGCGTGAATTCGCCGTGGCAACCAAGGCCTTCATTGACGACGGTCAAGGCAAGGTTAAGGCGCTGCAAGCCGTACGCGTTGAGTGGCAAGGCGGCAAGATGGTCGAGGTTGCTGGTTCGGAATTCGAACTGCCCTGCGATGCGGCTTTCCTGGCCATGGGCTTCACCAATCCGGTTGCTAGCCTGCTGGATGCCTTTGGTGTGGAGAAAGATGCTCGACAAAACGCCAAAGCCACTACTGATGGCGAGGGCTGCTACCGGACAAGTGTCGACGGCGTTTTTGCCGCTGGCGACGTCCGCCGGGGTCAGTCACTGGTTGTCTGGGCGATCCGCGAAGGGCGCCAGGCTGCCCGTGAGGTTGATCTTTTCCTGATGGGGCAGAGTACCTTGCCGCGTTGATCCTGCATACAGGCAAAAAACCCCGCCGAAGTTTGTGCGGGGTTTTTTTACAAGCAAAATACCTTGTAAAGGCGAATCTCGCCGCGCAAATTGTGGATAATTACGCATTTTCCATACTTCGGTCGCAACCATGAATATTGTCATTCTCGCCGCTGGTCAGGGTAAGCGCATGCACTCGAATTTGCCTAAGGTTTTGCACCCGGTGGCGGGTAAGGCGTTGGCGCAGCATGTGATCGATACGGCACGCACCCTCTCGCCGGAAAAGTTGATCGTTGTTTATGGGCACGGTGGCGAAATCGTGCGGTCGACACTAGCAGCAGAGGATATTTGCTGGGCTGAACAGGCGCAACAACTGGGTACCGGGCATGCGGTGGCGCAAGCGGCGCCGCAATTGGGCAATAGTGCGCAAACCCTGGTTTTGTACGGTGATGTGCCGTTGACCGCAGCAAGTACACTGAAGCGTTTGCTGCAGTCGGCGGGTGAAGGTTTGGGAATCCTGACCGTCGACCTGGAAAACCCGACTGGTTACGGACGCATTGTTCGCGATGCGCAGGGCCACGTTGTGGCGATTGTCGAAGAGAAGGACGCAACACCCGAGCAACGCAAGATTCGCGAGGTCAACACCGGCATCATGGTCATGCCGACGGCGAAGCTGGGTGACTGGCTGGGTCGTTTGAAAAACGATAACGCCCAAGGCGAGTACTACCTGACCGATGTGGTTTCCTTGGCGGTGTCCGAAGGCTTACCGGTGCGTACCGCTCAACCCGAGGGGGAGTGGGAAGTGCTGGGTGTCAATAGCAAGGTGCAACTGGCTGAGCTGGAGCGTCAGCATCAACGCAATCTTGCCCAACAATTGCTGGTGGCGGGCGTACGCTTGGCCGACCCCGAGCGTATCGACATCCGGGGCGAACTCAAACACGGCCGCGATGTGGCGATTGATGTTGGCTGCGTGTTTGAAGGCCATGTTGAGCTGGGTGATGCGGTCAACGTCGGTCCGTACTGTGTTTTGAAAAACGTGAAGGTCGGCGCAGGCACCCGAATTGCGGCCTTCTGCCATTTTGAAGATGCGGTGATTGGTCCCGATGGCGTACTCGGGCCTTATGCGCGTCTGCGGCCCGGTACGGAACTGGGGCCGGAAGTGCATATTGGTAATTTTGTTGAGGTGAAAAAGAGCAAAATCGCCGCGCAGTCCAAGGCGAATCACCTTGCCTACATCGGTGATGCCGAGATTGGCGAACGGGTCAATGTCGGGGCGGGTACGATCACCTGCAATTACGATGGTGCCAACAAATTCAAGACCATCATTGAAGACGATGTCTTCATCGGTTCGGACACGCAACTGGTTGCACCGGTGACGGTCGGGCGGGGCGCAACCCTGGGTGCCGGGACGACGCTGACCAAAAATGCCCCGCCGGACGCGTTGACCGTATCACGCGCCAAGCAGGTTACGCTGCGAGGCTGGCAGCGCCCGCAAAAGGTCAAAAAATAATGGATGTCTGGTTCACGCTTTTCGTCATGCTTGCTGCGGTCATGGTTGCGGTGGGTGGTGCCTTGTTGCTGGTCAGTTACTTGATGATCCTGCCGGCTTCATTCAACTTCGGCTGGAAGCAATGGGTGCCGACGCTGCTGCTACCCATCATCGGCCCGCTCTGGTTTGTCCGTCAGCACCGCCCGGAGTTTAATCGGGCGGAAAAGCAGATGATTGCTGCCGTGGTATTGCTGGCACTGGTCGGTGCCATGATGCTGATCTGGGGGCCGTATTTTGTGGATCGCGCCTTGACCAATGCGCGGATTCCGGAGTTTTGACCAGCTCTTAGTAGCTCATTCCCTCGACGGACGGCGTTGACCGTTCGTCGAATAATACCCGCCGCTGGTCTGTCCGTGCAGTTGGGCAAATGAGGCAGTCCCTATACTTGAAGAAAATTCATTAGGGGGAGTGTGTCATGTTGCGTCATGGGCTTGCAGGTCAGCGGGGGTTTACCTTGGTTGAGTTGATGATCGTCGTTGTGGTCATCGGTATTCTGACCTCTATTGCTTTGCCAAACTATACGGATTACGTCCGTCGTTCACGAGCCTCGGCGGCGTTGTCCGAAATGGCCAGTTTCGGGGCCCGGATGGAGCAGTTCTACCTGGATAACCGAAATTACGGCACCGGTGCCTGTGGTGTTGCTACGCCGACTGCGCCCAATTATGCCTTTGCCTGTGCGTTGACCGGAGGAGGTCAGGGTTTCACACTGACGGCGACGGCACAGATCAATAACGAGGGCGTGTACACCATTCGTGAAGGTAATCAGCGTGCAACAACCACCTTGAAAGGGGCTGCCGTTGCCAAAACCTGCTGGGTAGTCAGCGGCACGGAGTGCTGATCATGTCACCGCTTGAGCGTGGCTTCTCGCTGATTGAAATGATGGTGACCGTGGCGATCATGGCAATTCTGGTCATGGTGGCTGCCCCGAGCTATACCAATTACCTTAGTAGTCAGGCGATTCGTAATGCGGGTGAAAGCCTCGTGTCAGGGCTGCAAGTGGCGCGTGGTGAGGCAATTCGTAGTAATGCGACTACGGTATTTCAAGTGGTTGATGCTTTAACCAATGATTGCGCTATAGCCACCAATGGGAGGCATTGGGTGGTAAGCCACTGTTCAGCAGTAGGGGCGTGTGGTCAGGACATCAACAAGCAGGCCGCACCACCAGCAAGTTGCACTGATGGGGCGGTGATTTTGGCGAAGGGCTCATTTGATGTGAGCGATAAGGTGTATGTTGATTTGGACAATCCGCCAGTACTGTGCTACTCAGCGCTTGGGCGTGTGAACGCGGCGGCCAGTAATTGCCCACCGAACGCTATTAATCCGGCAGCTGTGCCTGGAGGTAGTCTGACAGTCGATATTACGCACGAGGATGAAGGGTGTGTGGCAGATGGAGGGGGAGTGCGATGCTTGCGTGCCACAGTTGGTTTTGGCGGCCATGCGCGCTTGTGTGACCCAGATGACGCCTTACCGGCGAATGATCCTAGGCGGTGCTGAAAATGATGCAACGTTTTTTTCCCACTGCTGAGACTGTAAGCCTGCCCATAGCAGATGCTCAGAAAGGTAGCGCCTTACTTGAGGCCTTAATCGCGATTGTCGTGTTTTCCCTCGGTTTATTGGCGCTGGCAGGCGCACAGGCAAATGCCATCCGAGCACAAGGTGAGGCGAAAGCTCGGGCTGATGCTGCGTTTGTTGCCAACCAAGTGATCGGAGATCTCTGGTCAGTGGCTCCGAATCAATTGGCTGGGTGTGCGGGTACGTATACAGCAGCCTCAGATGGTTGTGGTGGTGCCCAATGGGGTGAGCGTCTCGCAGAGAGCATGCCCAATGGCGAATTGGAAGTTGAGGTCGAAAATAGCCAGGTAACGCTAACGCTGACGTGGCAGTCACCTGGTAGTAATGAGGTTCGTCGCTATGAACATGTTGCCAATATTTCGCGGAATTAGACCCTGTCAATCGCGACAGCAAGGTATGTCGCTGGTTGAAGTGATGGTTGCTTCGGTTGTTGGTATGCTGACTGTTCTGGCGGTAACTCAGACCATGAGTTTTTCCGAAACTCAGCGTCGTGCCACAACGGGCTCTGGCGACGTGCAGTCCAATGTTGCATTAGCAACGTACTTGCTGGAGCGCGAAGCGCGTATGGCGGGGTATGGAGTCTTTGCTAATGATGCTAATTTTATAAATCAGTGCATGCGCGGTAACGTAGTGGGTTACAACAGTGGCAGAGCACCCAATGATATTGCATTTGCTTTCGATGACGTTCCTTTTGTGCCTGTTGCTATTAATCCGCCAGGAATTCCGGCTGGAGATGCCGGTTCGGATGTGGTGGGCGTTGCCTTTTCAACCAGCGGAATTGGCTTGGCGGGTATTGGTGCGAGAATCGGCATCGATAATGGTGCGGGCGTCACGGTAGCCAATTCTGCGGGCTTCGTGGCGGGCGATCTAGCCCTTGCGGTTTCGGCGACGGCAGGTGCGACGTGCAGTATTTATGAAATTACCGATGGGCCTGGAGCTGTGCATTGTTCTGGTGCCGGGGTATCAGCTAGCTTGCAGTATGGTCAAGCCAATTATCAAAGTCGGCACCATGCTTGTGCCAGTATTCCACCAACCCGAAATAAGCCGGGGGGCTTGGGCGTGAATACAGCGGTCTATACCGATACCGGGAGGCTTTACAATCTCGGACGACGCGAGGGACTGACGCATGCGTACTACGCTGTTCGTGGGGAGCGTTTGGTGCGTTGCGATCATTATCGCAGTGACTGTTCTGCTGACGAGGGCCTAAATGATGAGCAAATTTGGACGCCGGTCAGCGATGGTATTGTGGCTTTGCGGGCGGAGTTCGGCATTTCCAGTACCGGTGATGCGGGTGCAGTGGACACCTGGCGGAGCACAGTGTGTGCTGCTGCCAATTGCAATCCAACTCAGGCGGACTGGAACAATCTTCGGGTGATGCGCCTGGCCTTGGTTGGTCGCTCGCAACAGCCGGCTGGAGCTGGAACAACTGCAGCTGCGCCGACCTGGGGGGGGCAGGAAGCCATCGACCTCAGTGGCCTCGGTGAGAACTGGGGTAGCTTCCGCTATGTGAAAACGGAAGTTGTCATTCCGTTGCGTAACATTGTCTGGGGAAGCACATCATGATCTTGGCGCTAAAAGGCAAACAAGGCGGTGCAGTACTTCTGATTGCGCTGATTGCATTGGTAGCAATGGCGATGAGTGCCTTGGCGATGTATCGTAGCGTCGATTCTTCAACCAGTGTGGCTGGGAATATCGGCTATCGACAACAAGGCGTTGCGGTTACTGATGTTGGAGTAGAAGTGGCTTTGACCTGGTTGCAAGGGGCAAATGCTGCCAATCTGGAGACGCACCAGGCTGCCAGCGGTTATTACGCGACCCACTCTCAGATGCTGGTTAATGGAGACATTTTTACCCTCAATTGGGAAACTAATGCTTTTGCGTTACCTGACGAAAATGGTTATCAGATGTGGTATGTCATTCATCGCTTGTGTAACGAGGTTGGTGCGCCGAGTCCAGGTAACTGTCCGGATAGCGAAAATACGATCAACCAAGCATCGATCAAGCCTGGAATACCCTTGGGGACCGGTGGTATTGCCCCTGTTTATCGAATAACCGTGCGTGCGCTGGGACCGAGGCGAGCTGAGTCTCTGGTTCAGGTCATGACTTATTGATTGCCGAAGGAGAACATCATGCGCAGGCAAATTTCCCAAACCGTCGTGCTAGGTCTTGCAGTACTCCTGATGCCTACTTTGGCGCTTGCGGCCGATGTCAAGCTGTCGCAGATTCCTTTGGCTAAAGCTTCGACTCAGCCAGTTCCGCCGAATCTGCTATTTATTTTGGATGATTCTGGTTCGATGGCTTGGGACTACACCCCGGATTTCGTTGATGACAATTTGTGTCGGAGTAACGCAACGACCGGTAGCTTGACGGCTTGTGATATTGGTATGCCGCCTTACATGAGTAGTGGGTTCAACAAACAGTACTACGATCCGAAGATTCGCTACATCCCTGGTGTCAAAGCGGATGGAACAAGTTACCCCTCCATGACTGCTGCTGCCAGTTCAAATTGGACTCAGGTACCAGATGATGGCTATAAATCCTCTAGTACAAAGAGAAACCTTGTCAGTAACTATCCTGAGCGCCGTTGGTGTTCCGGCAGTACATGCCGAACCAATCAAACCTCGTATTTGTATCCAGATGCTACATATGACGGTAATGGGGAAATTGTCAATACGGCGTCGCCATATTATTTCAAGCTGAAGCCGATTTACTGTACGGACGATACGGGAACGAATTGTCAGATTACCAAAGAAGGTGCTTACACCTATGAGTTGCCTTACCGATGGTGTAACAGTAGCTTTACCAGTTGCCAACGACAGAAAACAGGTACCTTCTCCAGGCCAAGCTTTATCCAGTATCAAATGGCAGTTTCTGCAGTATTAAGAATAAGGTTTAGAAATTGTTACAACAAACAAACCTCCGTTGTTTCGGGGGTTTATGTTAATGGTGAAAATATCCTGTCGGGAGGTTTTTCTTATAAGCATACTAAAAATAGCTGTAATAATCTCGTCGATGAGCTGGTTAGTCGTGTCTCGTCAGGGTCCGGGTTTTCTGCTTATCGATCCAATGATTATTTGTATTTAGAGGCTTCTACGCCAGGTGAATGGGCGAATTATGTTCCATCGGCGGACTTAACTAATGCCTTGACAAATAACGCGGCTATTGTTACCCCGGGCAATGATGGTATTGCTCTTTTTAATCGAGTTAATATCATTTCGACGATTCCAAAATATCAAGTCGATGGAGGTAAGCCCGCGACACGTACCGATTGTACGACGCACTCTGACGGCTGTTCTTACGCTGAGGAAATGACCAATTTTAGCAATTGGTATGCCTACTATCGGACTCGGATGCTGATGATGAAGTCTTCAACATCACAAGCTTTTAGTGGTATCAATGATTCTTTTCGTGTCGGTTATACTCAGATCAATCGTTTAGGAAATTCCAGTACTTACGTCGCAGTTCGTCCTTTCGATGCCAGTCAGCGTGCTACTTGGTACGACCGTTTATTTGCTGCTGGCGTCAACGGGGCGACGCCTCTGCGTGGTGCCCTTGCCTTTGCCGGCCGAATATTTGCAGGCAAGGAAGGTGCCGATGATCCTGTTCAATATTCGTGCCAGAAGAATTTTACTCTGTTGACAACCGATGGCTATTGGAACGGAAACAGCAGTGGTAGCGGCGTAACGGATATATCAGGCAGTGTGATTGGCGATCAGGACACCGATCCAACCCGCCCCTATTATCAGGGGCCAACAAGTGGTACGGTGCCTTCATTGGCAGATGTGGCTATGTATTACTACAACACCGATTTGCGGGCTCCAGAGCATAACAATTGCACGTCGCCTTTGACTGGCGCTGATGTGTGTGAAGACAACGTTCCGGTGAGTGGCGAGAATCGTAATAGTGCACAACACATGGTGACGTTCACCTTGGGCTTAGGGATTGACGGGGAGTTGCGCTATCAAAACAACTACAAAACAGCCACCAGTGGCGACTTCTTCAACATCAAGAACGGTACGGCGGATTGGCCGGCACCGACAAACGATAGCCCAAGGGCAATTGATGATCTTTGGCATGCTGCGGTCAACGGGCGTGGTCAATACTTTTCTGCGCAGGATCCAGTAGCTTTGGTTGATAGCTTGAAGGGTGCATTGGCAGGTATTGCTGCTGAGTATGGAGCGGGTGCAGCTGCAGCGACGAGTACCGCAGAGCCGGTGAACGGGGACAATTTTGCGTATGTGGCCACCTACACTACAGGTAAGTGGGTAGGTAATCTTGAAGCGAGGCAAATTAATGTAGCAACAGGAAGTGTCAGTCAGCAGGCGCTTTGGTGTACGGAAGACATTCCTGCTGATCCAGCGAGAAACTTGACGGCTTGTGCAGGAAGTATGTCAAGTAAAGTGGCGGCCGATGCTGATACGCGTAATATTTACTTCAACAAAGCAGGGGCGCTTACTGCTTTTACTCCTGATAACCTTGGGACAGCCTTATCACTTTTTGATGTAACCAAGCTGAATCAATATACGGCTTGGAGTGCAGACTATAAGGCGGAGGCGACTTCGGCTAGGTTGGTAAACTATTTGCGTGGTCAAACTGGTTTTGATGCTCGGGATGCAAACACCTATCGTTTTTTCCGGGAGCGTGAGTCTACGTTGGGTGATTTTGTAGGTTCATCGCCACGCTTTGTTTGTAAAGCTAGTGCTAATTTTACCGACCCAGGCTATGAAACTTTTGCTAATGGTCTGAAAACTGGCAGTACCTGTTCTCGTACGCCGATGGTTTATATCGGTGGAAATGATGGAATGCTGCACGCATTTAATGCAAACACGGGGGCGGAGGTATGGGCATTTGTGCCGACGCCAGTGTTGGGTCATATGTGGCGGCTCGCTGACAGTAATTACAGTATCAACCACCGCTTTTTCGTTGATGGTGCGGTAACAGTTGAGGATGTCTGCGTTTCTGGTTGCGCTACGGAGTCGGCGGTCTGGAAAACCATTCTGGTTGGTGCTTTGGGTGGCGGTGTCGCAAATGGTAATGACCCGGATACAGCCGCGCCGTTGTCGGGTTACTTCGCGCTGGACATTACCAACCCATCGTCTCCAGTTTTGCTTTGGGAAGTCACAAGTGCTACAGCTACCTTGGGTAACCGTATTGGTTATGCGCTTGGTCGGCCGTGGATTGGCAAGGTCCAGGATGCCACGGGTAACCCACGTTGGTCGGTGATGGTGTCCTCGGGCATCAATCCGGCGGGCGGTGGTGCAGCACTGCTGGTGCTGGATGCCTATACCGGCACATCAATCCGAACCATAGAGATAGTGGGTGGAAACGGGTTTACCAAATTTTCCCCTCAAATCCTTAAAGGGGGAGAGGATCACACGGTGTCCAGAGTTTATGGCGGCGATTTGAGTGGCAATCTTTGGCGTATAGATCCTAATTCTGGAACTGTCGTGCGGTTGTTCGCAGGTACGGGGCAGCCTTTCACAACTGAACCTGAACTAACTTTATGTAACGATAAAACCACGGTCTTCATTGGTAGTGGTAAGTTTATCGAAGCTTCTGATATGACCGATAAAACGGGACAGACTTTCTACGGTTTGGTGGACGATTACGAAGCCAATGGTACTTTAGTTGCTCCTAAAACCCTTCTCCAGGCCCTATCTGTCAGTGGTAGTGCGGTTTCAGCGACAACCTCGGGGGGGAGCAGTCTGGGCTGGTATCTGGATTTGCCAGATGTCCCAGCGTCCGGAGGGGCTGAGCGTGTTGCGATGGTGGACCCAACGCTTGAGGGGAATATCCTGACTTTCGCTACCAACGTACCTGAAAGCGGTGTCTGTTTGGCGAGTGGTAAGGGCAAGCTTTATCAATTGCCGATTCGTACCTGTGGCGCGAATGACAAGAATCCACCCGTGGCAGCTGGTACGGTGACTTCATTGGGTAATAAGCTGGTCGTTGGTATGCAACGGATCAAATTGCCGGACGGAAGCATCAAGATTCTGGTGACAGGTTCGGATGGCACGCTGACAACATCCAGTAGCGGTCAGCAGATCACACCACCTTTTGCTGCCCGTCGGGTCAGCTGGCGAGAATTGATTCGAGATTGATGCGGATTTGACCATCGCCCTTGCACGACCTCGAACACAGGCATAGAGTCTTCCCCTGTTTCTCAACATCAAACAAAACAGGGAGCGCATTATGAGCAAGTCCGCGATCGAGTCCTTACGCAGCATTGCCCTCGTCGGCCACGGTGCTGCCGGCAAGACCAGTC
>JAVEXE010000034.1:0-15489 GCA_034004105.1 Azonexus sp.
GCCGGTGTCGTCGCCAAGATCATCGAATAATTTTCGATTGATGCAGTTTAAGCGCTTCGGAAAACCGAAGCGCTTTCATGTTTCTGCCGCAGGGGTGTAGCTCAATTGGTAGAGCAACGGTTTCCAAAACCGTAGGTCGGGGGTTCGATTCCCTCCGCCCCTGCCACTCTTATAAAGAATCGCGAACTTCATGGCTGACAAGGTCAAGTTTTCGCTGGCGCTATTCATACTGGCGGCCGGCGTGGCTGGTTTCTACCTGCTCTCCGAGCAGGCGATGATTTTGCGTGTCCTGGCGGTTCTCGTTGGGTTTGCGCTTTCAATTGTTGTTGCTTGGAAAACTGAGCCGGGGCAACGTTTCTTTGTTTTTGCCAATGAGGCAGTGCTGGAGTCGCGAAAAGTTGTTTGGCCGTCCCGCAAGGAGACTGTGCAAACAACGGCAATCGTTTTTGCCTTTGTTGTCGTGATGGCGCTGTTTCTCTACCTCGCCGACAAGAGCCTTGAGTGGGTTCTCTATGATCTGGTTTTGGGTTGGAGAAAGTAATGAGTAAACGTTGGTATGTTGTGCATGCCTACTCAGGTTTCGAAAAAAGCGTAATGCGCGCGATTCAAGAGCGCATCGCGCGCTTGGGTATGCAAGAGAAATTTGGCCAGATTCTCGTACCGGTTGAAGAAGTGGTTGAGATGAAAGGCGGACAAAAATCCATCTCCGAGCGGAAATTCTTTCCGGGCTATGTGCTCGTTGAGATGGAGATGGATGATGACAGTTGGCACTTGGTCAAGAACACGCCAAAAGTGACCGGCTTCGTTGGTGGTACAGCAAACCGTCCGGCCCCGATATCGCAAAAAGAAGTTGATAAGATCATGCAGCAAATGCAGGAGGGGGTCGAAAAGCCTCGTCCGAAGATCTTGTTTGAAGTTGGCGAGGTGGTTCGTGTGAAGGAAGGCCCCTTTACCGATTTCCACGGATCCGTTGAGGACGTCAACTACGAGAAAAATCGGCTTAGAGTTTCAGTGACCATTTTTGGTCGTGCAACGCCGGTTGAGCTGGAATTTGGGCAGGTCGAAAAGTCGTGATGTTTTAGGGTGTTCCGGAAGCCCTGTTTTCCGGTAAAGAGGAGCGCGAGTCACCAAAGCGGTAAAAGCGCGTTAAAACTCATTTGGAGTAATGAAATATGGCCAAGAAAATTACTGGCTACGTGAAGCTGCAGGTTCCTGCAGGTAAAGCAAATCCTTCCCCGCCAATCGGCCCGGCGCTCGGTCAGCGTGGTCTGAACATCATGGAGTTCTGCAAGGCTTTCAACGCGCAGACTCAGGGGATGGAGCCCGGACTGCCGATTCCGGTTGTGATCACCGCTTACGCGGACAAGTCTTTCACATTTGTGATGAAGACGCCGCCCGCCACCATTCTGATCAAGAAGGCTGCGGGAATCAAATCGGGCTCTGCAAAGCCGCACACCGATAAGGTGGGTAAGATCACTGTTGCTCAGTGCGAAGAAATCGCCAAAACCAAAATGCCTGATCTGACTGCTGCGGACATGGATGCTGCAATTCGTACGATCGCCGGCTCTGCCCGCTCGATGGGTATCACCGTGGAGGGACTCTGATCATGGCAAAGCTGACAAAGAAACAAAAGGCTCTGGCTGCCAAAGTGGTTGCTCAGAAGTTGTACCCGCTGCAAGAAGCGCTGACTTTGGCTAAAGAAACGGCGACCGCAAAATTCGATGAATCGATTGACGTTGCAATCAATCTGGGCGTCGATGCGCGTAAATCGGATCAAGTGGTCCGTGGTTCAGTAGTGCTGCCCGCCGGAACAGGCAAGTCTGTTCGCGTTGCCGTTTTTGCACAGGGCGAAAAGGCTGAGGCTGCTAAGGCCGCTGGTGCGGACATCGTTGGTTTTGATGACCTCGCAGCAGAAGTTAAAGCGGGTAACCTGAACTTCGATATCGTTATCGCCACGCCGGATGCAATGCGGATTGTTGGTCAGCTGGGTCAAATCCTGGGTCCTCGCGGTTTGATGCCTAATCCCAAGGTTGGCACCGTGACCATGGATGTCACTACCGCTGTCAAGAATGCAAAAGCTGGTCAGGTGCAATACCGTACCGACAAAGCCGGCATCGTTCACGCAACGATTGGTCGTGCTTCTTTCTCGGTTGAAAACCTTGAAACCAACTTGAAGGCACTGATCGAGGCGCTGCAAAAGGCTAAGCCGGCTGCAGCGAAGGGCCAGTATCTGCGCAAGATCGCCTTGTCTGCAACGATGGGGCCTGGCGTTCGCGTCGATCAAGCTTCGTTGGCTGCTTAAAGAACTTTGGGTTGCAGCGATGATTTCGTCGTCGCTGCAAATCGTCAAAGACCGCAGGTGTGCTGATAAGGCACTTAATCAATAAAGCCTGCGCAGACGGTGTTCCCGAAACGGATTTTCCACCATTTATTGATGGTGAGCTTCTGGTTCAGGTCGCCGTAGGGGCGGCGAATTACTCGCCGTATTATGACTTGAAAGGAGGAAAGACCTGTGGGTCTCAATCTGAATGACAAAAAAGCCGTCGTGGCTGAGGTGTCGGCACAAGTAGCTAACGCCCAGACTATCGCGATTGCCGAATATCGTGGCATTGAGGTCGGTGATCTGACCGTGCTGCGTAAGAAGGCTCGTGAGTCTGGCGTGTATCTCCGCGTGTTGAAAAATACCTTGGTGCGTCGTGCCGTGGAAGGCACCGAGTTTGCTGACCTGGCCGAGCACATGGTCGGTCCGCTGATTTACAGCGTATCGGCTGATCCCGTGGCTGCGGCAAAAGTCCTCAACGATTTTGCCAAAACCAATGATAAATTGGTTCTCAAGGCCGGCTCTTACGCCGGTAAGGTGCTCGACAAAGCTGGTGTGCAGGCGCTTGCCTCCGTTCCGAGCCGCGAAGAGTTGCTCTCCAAGTTGCTGTACGTCATGCAAGCTCCGGTCGCAAGTTTTGCTCGCGCCGTGGATGCTTTGGCCAAACAGCGCGAAGAAGCCGCCGCTTGAACCTGACTGCATACGAATTGATTTAGGAGTTTATTAAATGGCACTGAGCAAAGAAGACATCCTGGAAGCCGTCGGCTCCATGACCGTTATGGAACTGAATGACCTGGTTAAGGCATTCGAAGAGAAATTTGGCGTTTCTGCTGCAGCTGTTGCTGTTGCTGGTCCGGCTGGTGGTGCAGCTGCCGCCGCTGAAGAGCAAACCGAGTTCACCGTTGTTCTGACCGGTGCTGGTGACAAGAAAGTTGAAGTCATCAAGGTCGTTCGCGCTGTTACCGGTCTGGGCCTCAAGGAAGCCAAGGATCTGGTTGATGGTGCTCCGAAGCCAGTCAAGGAAGGCATTTCCAAGGCTGACGCGGATGCCCTCAAGAAGCAACTTGAAGACGCTGGTGCCAAGGTCGAAGTCAAGTAATCTGACCTTAGGTGCGTGGGCTGGGAGGATTTCCTTCCGGCCCTTTTGTGCTTTACTGAAGTGAATCACGATAAATAACTTGAAAAGTCGCCTGTCGGCAAACGCAAGCCTTTGTTCTCTTGCCTCATTTGGCAAAGCGAGCGGGTTTGCGTTTGCCTGTTTGCTCAGGTCTGATTTCTGATTCCATCCTCACGGAGTTACCATGACTTACTCCTTCACCGAGAAGAAACGCATCCGCAAGAGTTTCGCTAAACGCGAAAACGTACTTGAGGTTCCCTTCCTCCTGGCGACACAGCTTAGATCTTTTGCCGATTTCCTGCAGGCAGAAGTGCCGATCCCTCAACGCAAAAATGAGGGTTTGCAGGCGGCGTTCACCTCGATTTTTCCGATCATTTCCCATTCGGGCAATGCGCGTCTGGAGTTTGTCAGTTATAACCTGGGTGAACCAGCTTTTGATGTCGTCGAATGTCAGCAACGAGGGCTGACATTCGCGTCATCCCTTCGTGCTCGGGTGAGATTGGTCATCATGGATCGTGATGCACCGGACACGATCAAGGAAGTGAAAGAGCAGGAAGTGTACATGGGAGAAATCCCGCTGATGACTTCCAACGGGTCTTTTGTCATTAACGGAACTGAACGGGTTATCGTTTCGCAGCTACACCGTTCTCCCGGTGTGTTCTTTGAGCATGATCGCGGCAAAACCCACAGCTCAGGTAAATTGCTGTTTTCCGCAAGGGTGATTCCTTATCGCGGCTCTTGGCTGGACTTTGAGTTTGATCCTAAGGATATCCTCTTTTTCCGCGTTGACCGCAGAAGAAAGATGCCAGTGACCACGCTGTTGAAGGCGCTGGGGATGAGTTCGGAAGAGATTCTGGCGGAGTTTTTCGAGTTTGACCTGTTCCGCCTTGAGGGTGAAAAAGTCGATTTCTCGCTGGTGCCGGAGCGTTTGCGCGGTGAAGTGGCTCGATTTGATTTCGTTGCGCCTGACGGGAAGGTTATCGTTGCGAAAGATAAGAGAATCACCGCCAAGCATATCCGCGAGATCGCCTCTGCAGGGATAACGCATGTCGCCGTTCCGGAAGAGTTCATACTTGGTCGGGTTATCGCGCACGACATCATCGATACGGCAACCGGTGAAGTGGTCGCCAGTGCAAACGAAGAAATCACGGAAGTTTTGCTTGCCAAGCTTCGTGATGCCGCTATCCGCACGGTGGAAACCCTCTACACGAACGATCTGGATCGTGGTGCATTCATCTCCAACACATTGCGTAATGATGAAACTGCTTCCAAGCAGGCGGCTCGTATCGCGATTTACCGCATGATGCGACCTGGTGAGCCGCCGACTGAAGAAGCCGTAGAAATCCTGTTCAACGGACTTTTCTATTCTGACGAGCGTTACGACTTGTCGACGGTTGGCCGGATGAAATTCAATCGTCGCCTGAGCCGCAATGACGTGATCGAATATAAGGTCATGGTTCGCAGCCTTGCTTCGCGTGCTGAGGCCGCTTTGAAGAATTTGGCAGAGGCTTCGGGTTTCCCACTGACACAGATACAAGAGCTGGTTGCCGGGTTGCCTTATGGTCCACGCGCATTGTCGGAAAACCTGACTCGCGAAGATGCCGAGACACTGGCTGCAAAGGTTAAACCTCTTGGCGCGAACATCGAAGTGCGTGATCAACTGACGCTGTCGCCGCGCGACATTGTTGACGTCATCAAGATCCTGGTTGAATTGCGTAACGGACGGGGTGATATTGACGATATTGATCACTTGGGTAATCGTCGCGTCCGCTCGGTAGGTGAATTGGCCGAGAACCAGTTCCGGGCAGGTTTGGTTCGTGTCGAGCGTGCTGTCAAAGAGCGCTTGAGTCAGGCAGAGTCTGACAACCTGATGCCGCACGATCTGATTAACGCTAAACCGATTAGCGCTGCAATCAAGGAGTTTTTCGGTTCGAGTCAGTTGTCGCAGTTCATGGATCAGACAAATCCGCTGTCCGAGATTACCCATAAGCGTCGTGTTTCTGCCTTGGGCCCGGGCGGTCTGACGCGCGAACGTGCTGGCTTTGAAGTTCGTGACGTTCATCCGACGCACTACGGTCGCGTGTGTCCGATCGAAACGCCAGAAGGTCCGAACATTGGTTTGATCAATTCGCTGGCTTTGTACGCCCGAGTGAACGACTATGGTTTCATCGAGACGGCTTATCGCCGCGTCGTCGACGGTGTCGTGACCAATGAAATCGATTACTTGTCCGCGATTGAGGAAGGTAATTACGTCGTCGCTCAGGCCAATGCCGCACTGGACGACACTTCTCGCCTCGCTGATGATCTGGTGACTTGCCGGGAGAAGGGTGAAACCATCCTCGCCGAACCTGCGCGCGTTCAGTACATGGACGTGGCTCCTGGTCAAATTGTTTCGGTTGCCGCTTCGTTGATTCCCTTCCTTGAGCATGACGATGCGAACCGTGCCTTGATGGGTGCCAACATGCAACGTCAGGCAGTCCCTTGTCTGCGCCCAGAAAAGCCGCTGGTAGGTACTGGCATTGAACGCACTGTTGCGGTCGACTCTGGTACTGCAGTTGTAGCCCGACGTGGTGGCGTGGTTGACTACGTAGATGCAGGGCGTGTCGTTGTACGTGTTAATGACAACGAGACTATTGCCGGTGAAGTAGGCGTCGATATCTACAATCTGGTCAAATACACTCGCTCTAACCAGAGCACCAACATCAATCAACGTCCGATGGTGAAGATTGGTGACGTTATTGCCAAAGGTGACGTTGTGGCCGATGGCGCCTCAACGGATAAGGGCGAACTGGCGCTGGGGCAGAACATGCTCATCGCGTTCATGCCCTGGAACGGTTACAACTTCGAAGATTCGATCCTGATTTCCGAACGTGTTGTTGCCGAAGATCGCTATACGTCGATTCACGTCGAAGAGTTGACCGTTGTTGCGCGGGATACCAAGTTGGGGCCGGAAGAAATCACTCGTGATATTGCGTCGCTGGGTGAGGTTCAACTGTCGCGCCTCGATGATTCCGGTATTGTTTATATCGGTGCAGAGGTTCAGGCCGGTGATGTCCTGGTTGGTAAGGTGACCCCCAAGGGAGAAACCCAACTGACCCCGGAAGAAAAGTTGCTGCGCGCAATCTTTGGTGAAAAGGCTTCTGACGTTAAGGATACTTCGCTGCGCGTTCCCGCAGGTATTGCAGGGACTGTCATCGATGTCCAGGTGTTCACGCGTGAAGGTATCGAACGCGACAAGCGAGCCCAAGCCATCATCGAAGATCATTTGCGGCACTACAAGCTTGACCTTGCCGATCAGATGCGGATTGTCGAACGCGACGCATTTGCCCGTGTTGGCCGTCTCATCCTGGGTAAGAAGGCGAATGGTGGCCCGAAAAAACTGGCCAAGGGTTCGGTGATCGAGCAATCCTATCTTGACGGAATGGATCCGCATCATTGGTTTGATATCCGGGTGGCAGACGACGATATTGCTTTGCAACTGGAGCAAATCAAGGAAGGTCTGGAGCAGGCACGGAAGGATTTTGATATTGCCTTTGAGGGTAAGCGTAAAAAACTGACCCAAGGCGACGAGTTGCCGCCGGGCGTGCAGAAGATGGTGAAGGTCTACGTTGCCGTCAAGCGTCGCTTGCAACCGGGTGACAAGATGGCCGGTCGTCACGGTAACAAGGGTGTTGTTTCGCGCATATTGCCGGTTGAAGACATGCCCTATATGGCCGATGGTCGTCCGGTTGATATCGTCTTGAACCCGCTGGGTGTGCCGTCCCGGATGAACGTAGGTCAGATCCTCGAGGTCCACCTCGGCTTGGCAGCAAAAGGCCTGGGCTACAAGATTGGTGACATGTTGCGTCGTCAAGCGAATGTAACGGAAGTTCGCGGATTCCTTGATGAGATCTACAACTCGAGCGGCAAATCGGAGAACCTCAACGAGTTGAGCGATGCGGAAGTCATGGAGATGGCGGGTAATCTGACCAGCGGTGTGCCGTTTGCAACGCCGGTGTTTGATGGTGCCAAGGAAGAAGAAATCAAGGCCATGCTGGCATTGGCTGGCATGCCATCGTCGGGGCAGATGACCCTGTTTGATGGCCGTACCGGTGATGCCTTCGAGCGTCAAGTGACCGTCGGCTACATGCACTACCTGAAGCTGCATCACCTGGTTGATGACAAGATGCACGCCCGTTCGACCGGTCCGTACTCGCTAGTTACCCAGCAGCCGCTGGGCGGTAAGGCGCAGTTTGGTGGTCAGCGCTTCGGTGAAATGGAAGTGTGGGCACTGGAGGCCTATGGCGCCTCCTATGTGCTGCAGGAAATGCTGACCGTCAAGTCTGACGACGTGAATGGCCGTACCAAGGTGTACGAAAACATCGTCAAGGGTGAGCACCGTATCGATGCCGGTATGCCGGAGTCGTTCAACGTGCTGGTCAAAGAAATTCGTTCGCTGGCGATCGATATCGATCTGGAACGTTACTGATTCAGGGCTCAGGAGTTAAACAATGAAAGCATTGCTCGATCTGTTCAAACAGGTAACCGCCGAAGAGGAATTTGACGCGATTACCATTGGCCTCGCTTCGCCCGAAAAGATCCGTTCCTGGTCCTATGGTGAAGTCAAGAAGCCGGAAACCATCAATTACCGCACCTTCAAGCCGGAGCGGGATGGTCTGTTCTGTGCCAAGATCTTCGGCCCGATCAAGGACTACGAATGTCTGTGCGGTAAATATAAGCGGCTGAAGCATCGCGGCGTGATTTGCGAGAAGTGTGGCGTCGAAGTGACTTTGGCCAAAGTGCGGCGTGATCGTATGGGTCACATCGAACTGGCATCGCCGGTCGCTCACATCTGGTTCCTCAAATCGTTGCCGTCTCGTTTGGGGATGGTTCTCGATATGACCCTGCGTGATATCGAGCGTGTTTTGTATTTCGAGGCATACGTTGTCACCGATCCGGGCATGGTCTCGAACCTGCAACGCGGTCAGTTGCTGACTGAGGAGCAGTACCTCGAAATGATGGAGGAGCACGGTGACGAGTTCCAGGCGCTGATGGGAGCAGAGGGCGTACGGGAACTGTTGCGAAATCTCGAGTTGAATAGCGAGGTTGAAAATCTTCGCAACGAGCTTGAAGTCACGGGTTCTGAAGCCAAAAACAAGAAGTTGGCAAAGCGTTTGAAGATTCTTGAGGGTTTCCAGAAGTCTGGCATCAAGCCCGACTGGATGATTCTCGAAGTTCTGCCAGTTCTGCCACCAGATCTTCGTCCTCTGGTTCCGCTGGACGGTGGTCGTTTCGCGACCTCCGATCTGAACGACCTCTACCGTCGTGTCATCAACCGGAACAACCGTCTCAAGCGCCTGCTTGAACTGAAGGCACCGGACATCATCGTGCGCAACGAAAAGCGCATGCTGCAGGAATCTGTTGACTCGCTGCTCGACAACGGTCGTCGGGGCAAGGCGATGACTGGCGCTAACAAGCGTCCGCTGAAGTCGCTGGCCGACATGATCAAGGGTAAGGGCGGTCGGTTCCGTCAGAACCTGCTCGGTAAGCGCGTTGACTACTCCGGCCGTTCGGTCATCGTGGTCGGTCCGCAGCTCAAGCTGCACCAGTGCGGCTTGCCCAAGCTGATGGCACTGGAACTGTTCAAGCCTTTCATCTTCCACAAGCTGGAAGTTGGCGGTTATGCCACGACCATCAAGCAAGCCAAGAAGATGGTCGAAGGTCAGGAGCCGATCGTCTGGGACATGCTGGAAGACGTCATCCGCGAACATCCGGTCATGTTGAACCGGGCGCCGACGCTGCACCGTCTGGGTATCCAGGCCTTCGAACCGACCCTGATCGAAGGTAAGGCGATCCAGTTGCACCCGCTGGTCTGTGCTGCTTTCAACGCTGACTTCGACGGTGACCAGATGGCCGTTCACGTGCCGCTGTCGCTTGAGGCGCAGATGGAAGCTCGTACCTTGATGTTGGCCTCGAATAACGTGCTGTCGCCAGCTAATGGTCAGCCGATCATCGTGCCATCGCAGGATATCGTTCTCGGCTTGTATTACGCCACGCGTGAAAAGATCAACGCCAAGGGCGAAGGCATGTATTTTGCCGACATCGCCGAAATTGATCGCGCTATGGCTGCCAGCCAGCTGGACATCCATGCAAGAATTTCGGTTCGTATGAAGCAATACGAGGCTTCTTCGGTCGACGGGGAATGGATTGAAAAAACGGTCCGTGTCAGCACTACGGCTGGGCGTGCATTGCTTTCTCGCATTCTGCCGAAAGGCCTGCCGTTCAAATTGATTGATAAGGCGCTGAAGAAGAAAGAAATCTCCAAGTTGATCGACGAGTCTTTCCGTCGCTGTGGCTTGAAAGAAACTGTCGTATTTGCTGACCAGCTGATGCAAAACGGATATGCGCTGGCAACGCGCGGTGGTATTTCGTTCTGCTCGGACGACATGCGAGTGCCGGCAAAAAAATACGAGATCATTGCTGCCTCGGAAGCCGAGGTGAAGGAAATTGAAGAGCAGTATAAAAACGGTCTGGTTACCCAAGGCGAGCGCTACAACAAGGTTGTGGATATCTGGGGCCGCACGGGTGACCAAGTTGCCAAGGTGATGATGGACGAACTCGGCCACGAGGAAGTCATCGACCGCCACGGCAAGAAGGTCAAGCAGGATTCGTTCAACTCGATCTACATGATGGCCGACTCCGGTGCCCGTGGTTCGGCTGCCCAGATCCGTCAGCTGGCTGGCATGCGTGGCCTGATGGCGAAGCCGGATGGCTCGATTATCGAGACGCCGATTACCACCAACTTCCGTGAAGGTCTGAACGTTCTTCAGTACTTCATCTCCACACACGGTGCCCGTAAGGGTCTCGCCGACACCGCGCTCAAGACCGCCAACTCCGGTTATCTGACGCGTCGTCTGGTCGACGTTACCCAGGATCTGGTGATTACCGAAAATGACTGTGGAACCAAGAATGGTTTCGTAGTTAAAGCACTGGTAGAAGGCGGCGAGGTTATCGAAGCACTGCGTGAACGTATCCTCGGACGTGTTACGGTTGATGACCTTGTTGATCCTGAGACGCAAGAAACCGTTATCTTTGCAGGCACCATGCTGGACGAAGATTTGGTCGATATGATCGACAAGCTGGGTATCGACGAAGTCAAGGTGCGTACGCCACTGACTTGTGACACTCGCTACGGACTTTGCGCCAAGTGCTATGGGCGTGATCTTGGCCGGGGAACCATGGTCAATGCGGGTGAGTCGGTCGGTGTCATCGCAGCGCAATCCATCGGCGAGCCGGGTACTCAGCTAACCATGCGTACCTTCCACGTCGGGGGTGCGGCTTCCCGGGCTGCCGTCGCCGACAAGGTTGAGGGTAAATCTGCCGGTACGGTTCGCTACACTTCCAACATGCGCTATGTCACCAGCGCAAAGGGAGAAAAGGTTGTCATCTCTCGTTCCGGTGAAGTTTTGATCATGGACGACCATGGTCGCGAGCGGGAACGTCACAAAATACCGTATGGCGCGATGTTGACCGCAAGTGAGGATCAACAGGTTAAGGCGGGTGCAATCCTGGCAACCTGGGATCCGCATACCCGGCCGATCATCACGGAATATGCTGGTACGGTCAAGTTTGAGAACGTCGAAGAAGGCGTTACCGTTGCCAAGCAGATTGATGATGTAACCGGTCTTTCTACGCTCGTGGTTATCGATAACAAGCGGGGTGGTAAAGCTGCAACCAAGGGTATTCGCCCGGTGGTCAAGCTACTTGACGATGCTGGCCAGGAGGTCAAGATCAACGGTAGCGAGCATCCTGTGTCTATTGCGTTCCAGGTCGGGTCCATCATTTCTGTCCTGGATGGTCAGCAAGTGGGTGTTGGTGACGTGCTGGCACGTATGCCTCAGGAATCCGCTAAAACTCGCGACATTACAGGCGGTTTGCCTCGCGTTGCGGAGTTGTTCGAAGCTCGCACGCCCAAGGATGCCTCCGTGCTGGCGGAAGTGACCGGAACGATCAGCTTTGGTAAGGACACCAAAGGCAAGCAGCGTCTGATCATCACCGATCTGGATGGCGAGCAGCATGAATTCCTTATTTCCAAGGACAAGCACGTTCTGGTTCACGATGGTCAGGTCGTTAACAAGGGCGAAAAGATTGTCGAAGGTGAACCCGATCCGCATGACATTCTCCGGTTGCAGGGCGTAGAAGCCCTGGCACGTTATATCACCGATGAAGTTCAGGACGTTTATCGTCTGCAAGGCGTTAAGATCAATGACAAACACATTGAGGTGATCGTTCGGCAGATGTTGCGTCGGGTAACCATCGTTGAGCCGGGTGATACCAAATTCATCAAGTCCGAGCAGGTCGAGCGTGCGGAGTTGCTGGCTGAGAACGACAGAATGAATGCCCAAGGTAAGCTGCCTGCAACGTTCGATTACATGCTGCTGGGTATTACCAAGGCCTCGCTCTCGACGGATTCCTTTATTTCCGCAGCCTCTTTCCAAGAAACAACTCGAGTTCTTACCGAAGCTGCAATCATGGGCAAACGCGATGAACTGCGCGGTCTCAAGGAAAACGTCATTGTTGGTCGCCTCATTCCGGCAGGTACCGGTTTGGCGTACCACCGCAGTCGGAAGGCTCAGTTGGCCGGGGAGGACTTGGCTGCGGATCGTCCGTTTGACGAGCCAATAGCGGTTAACGCAACACAAGAAGCGGAATAGTTGTACCGGAGTCGTAAACAGCCCCCGTGTCACGTTGACATGGGGGTTGATCAACCATAGAATCTATGGTCTTTGTCGGCAGAGGCTAATCATTGTCTCTGCTATGGATAACAAAATTGCCGTCGTGCTCCTGAGGGGGCCTGGCTGTTGAAGGAAGTTTGATATGCCTACCATCAACCAGCTCGTGCGCAAACCGCGCGTTGCCGAAAAGGTCAAGAGCAAGGTTCCAGCATTGGAAAAATGCCCGCAAAAGCGTGGCGTTTGCACCCGTGTTTATACGACCACACCGAAGAAGCCGAACTCTGCGCTTCGTAAGGTTTGTAAGGTTCGTTTGACAAACGGTTTCGAAGTAATTTCTTACATCGGTGGTGAAGGTCACAATTTGCAGGAACACTCTGTGGTTCTGATTCGTGGCGGCCGTGTTAAGGATTTGCCGGGTGTTCGCTATCACACGGTTCGTGGCTCTCTGGATACCCAGGGTGTCAAGAATCGTAAGCAGGCCCGTTCCAAGTACGGTGCCAAGCGTCCGAAGGCAGCCTGATTTATTCGGGTTGTCTGAGTAAGTGGTCGCTTTTTTAGGCGACCGAGAGGGCCGGGGGAGCGTTGCTTCTTCCCGGCTTTTCAGCTGAATTGTGTCTTTAAAGAGGTTAATATGCCCCGTCGTCGTGAAGTACCCAAGCGTGACATCCTGCCTGATCCAAAGTTTGGTAGCGTCGAAGTTTCCAAGTTCATTAACGCCGTAATGCAAAGTGGCAAGAAATCCGTCGCTGAGCGTATCGTTTATGGCGCGTTTGACATCATCAATACAAAGTCGGGGAAAGATCCTCTGGAGGTTTTTGGTTCCGCCATGGCGAACGTGAAGCCCATGGTTGAAGTTAAATCCCGCCGCGTGGGTGGTGCCAACTATCAGGTTCCCGTTGAAGTCCGTCCGGCACGGCGTGCGGCACTCGCGATGCGCTGGTTGCGTGAATTTGCCCGTAAGCGTTCAGAGAAGTCCATGGGGCAGCGCTTGGCAGCAGAAATGCTCGAGGCCTCGGAAAATCGGGGTGGTGCAGTGAAGAAGCGCGACGAAGTTCATCGCATGGCCGAAGCGAACAAGGCCTTCTCTCATTTCCGCTTCTAACTGTATAGAAGGTAAATATCGTGGCACGTAAAACACCCATCGAGCGTTACCGCAATATCGGTATCAGTGCTCACATCGACGCCGGCAAGACCACTACGACCGAGCGCATTCTTTACTACACCGGCGTCAATCACAAGATTGGCGAAGTGCATGATGGCGCAGCCACCATGGACTGGATGGAGCAGGAGCAGGAGCGGGGTATCACCATTACCTCCGCTGCAACGACTTGCTTCTGGAAGGGTATGGACAGCTCCTTCCCTGAGCACCGGTTCAACATCATCGACACCCCGGGGCACGTTGACTTCACCATTGAGGTTGAGCGTTCGATGCGCGTTCTCGATGGTGCTTGCATGGTTTACTGTGCCGTCGGTGGCGTCCAGCCGCAGTCGGAAACCGTCTGGCGTCAGGCGACCAAGTACAAGGTGCCGCGTCTGGCCTTCGTGAACAAGATGGACCGTTCGGGTGCCAACTTCTTCAAGGTCGTTGACCAGATGAAGACCCGCCTGAAGGCCAGTCCGGTTCCGATCGTGATCCCCATTGGCGCAGAAGACACCTTTGAAGGTGTAGTTGATCTGCTCAAGATGAAGGCCATTTTCTGGGACGAGGCTTCCCAGGGTATGAAATTTGATTACCGCGATATTCCGGCGGATCTGGTTGAAACAGCCCAGACCTGGCGCGAACAGATGATCGAGGCTGCGGCTGAGGCCTCTGAAGATCTGATGAATGAATACTTGGAAAACGGCGAACTGTCGGAAGAGAAGATCAAGCTGGGTCTGCGTATGCGCACCCTGGCCTGTGAAATCCAGCCGATGCTGTGCGGAACTGCGTTCAAGAACAAGGGCGTTCAGCGCATGCTCGATGCTGTTATCGAACTTCTGCCGTCCCCGGTCGATATTCCGCCGGTTCAGGGTGTTGACGAGCACGAGCGCGAAGTGTCGCGCAAGGCTGACGACAGCGAGAAGTTCTCGGCGCTGGCTTTCAAGCTGATGACCGACCCGTTCGTTGGTCAATTGACCTTCATCCGCGTTTACTCGGGTGTTCTGAACTCCGGTGCGACCGTTTATAACTCGGTCAAGGGTAAGAAGGAGCGTATCGGTCGTATTCTGCAGATGCACGCCAACAACCGCGAAGAAATCAAGGAAGTTCTGGCTGGTGATATCGCCGCGTGCGTCGGTCTGAAGGAAGTCACCACGGGTGAGACCCTGTGTGATCCGGATGCGCCGATCATCCTTGAGCGCATGGTTTTCCCGGAGCCGGTGATTCACGTCGCCGTCGAGCCAAAGACCAAGGCTGACCAGGAAAAGATGGGTATCGCGCTGGGTCGTCTGGCTGCCGAAGATCCGTCCTTCCGCGTCCGTACCGACGAAGAATCCGGTCAGACCATCATCTCCGGTATGGGTGAATTGCACCTCGACATCATCGTCGACCGCATGAAGCGCGAGTTCAACGTTGAGGCCGCCGTCGGTGCGCCGCAAGTTGCTTACCGTGAATGCATCAAGAAGACTGTTGAGCAGGAAGGCAAGTTCGTCAAGCAGTCCGGTGGTCGCGGACAGTTCGGTCATGTTTGGCTCAAGATTGAGCCGAATGAGGCAGGCAAAGGCTACGAGTTTGTCGACGCCATTAAGGGTGGTGTTGTTCCTCGTGAATACATCCCGGCGGTTGACAAGGGCTTGCAGGACGCAATCGGCAGTGGTGTCTTGGCGGGTTTCCCGGTTGTAGATATCAAGTTCACGCTGTTCGATGGTTCCTACCACGACGTTGACTCGAACGAAAATGCTTTCCGTATGGCGGCCTCGATGGCCTTCAAGGAAGGCATGAAGAAGGCTAGCCCCACGCTGCTCGAGCCCATGATGTCGGTTGTCGTCGAGACTCCGGAAGATTACATGGGCAACGTCATGGGCGACTTGTCGTCGCGTCG
The DNA here is from genome assembly GCA_034004105.1 of Azonexus sp. GTDB lineage: Bacteria > Pseudomonadota > Gammaproteobacteria > Burkholderiales > Rhodocyclaceae > Azonexus. The sequence goes on from JAVEXE010000034.1 coordinate 15,172, forward strand.
TGGCATTGTTCAGGGTATGGACGATCTGCCGGGTGGTACCAAGGAAGTTCGCGCCGAAGTGCCGCTGTCGGAAATGTTCGGCTACGCCACCTCGCTGCGCTCGCTGTCCCAAGGTCGTGCTACCTACACCATGGAATTCAAACACTATGCTGAAGCGCCGAAGAACGTCGCTGAGGCAGTTATTAACAAGAAATAATCCTTTATTGGAGAACCGATAATGGCTAAGGAAAAATTTGAACGTACCAAGCCGCACGTTAACGTTGGTACCATTGGTCACGTTGACCACGGCAAGACCACGCTGACGGCAGCAATTACCAC
>JAVEXE010000251.1:0-3304 GCA_034004105.1 Azonexus sp.
TCCACCGTCGTCCGGCTCGCTTCGCGCGCTTCAACGATGTCAACCGCCTGGGCTGCAATGCCGATGTCGCCTTGCGGGGCCAGGACGTCGCTGCCGCTCTGCCGGTAGTGCTCGCCCGCCAGCAGCGCCTGATACTGCGTTTCGTCGTCGGCGTAGCCGGCCAGGAAGCGCCGGCCCGTCAGTTGCGCCACCTGCTCGGCGATGAGCCGCTGTTCGTAGAAACCGTCGCCCAGGCGTTTTTGCATCTGCGCCGGATCGAGACTGAGCGCTTGCAGCAGGTAGTCCGAGGACAGCCAGGTCCGGTAATTGGCAAAGACCGGGTCGGTTTCAAGCAGGTAATGGGCCGTGCTGCCGGGTTGCTGGTGGTAGAGACGATTACGCCGCATTCGCCGTTGCTTGCTTCGGCGGCGGGCGGATTCGGGGGCGGGGATCAGGCAACTACGGGAAGGGCTGTAGATCAGGGCGTGGGCGACGGTGTTCATGGCGCATAGCTTTCACTGCTGCCCGTTGGTAGGTTTCACGATATAGGGGTCTGCTTCTTCATCGTATCCGGGCGGCGGCTTGAGCTTGATTGACGACATGACCGTGTTGACGCTCTCGTAGGCCGATTTCATCCAGCCGGGGCGGGGAGAGTCCGGGTGGTAGTTTTTTTCTGGAATGAAAAAGTTATAACTAATGTTAATTAGGAGAATACGATCCTTGGCAAGCGCCGTAAAATAACCCTCGCTTGAGCCTATTTCACTTAAATACCACTTGTAGAACCATTTTCTGCCATCAATAATAATTTCACTGACTTCAGCGCCTGCCGGGTAGAGCTTTCCATCGTGATGGCTGCGCACCATAAAATCTTCCTGGTAGCTTCGCCCAACTCTTTTCAGCAGATCGCCGGGCACCATGAAATTCACGCGGTTCTTTTCTGACCAGTCTGATTGGTCTATGTTCACTAACAAATCGCAGTCAATATTAAGATAGCCAAGCCGTGAAGAATTCAGAAAGGGAAGCCCGAATCTATAACTTCTTGAGAAGCCAAAAACCCCTTCCCCGTACTCTTTTCCACCCGTTTGGATACCGTAGGCTTTGAACGCCTTGACGTAACGTTCACTTCGGGTATCAACCAAATCCCTAAACCGCAGCTTATCTTCTCCATCTTTTCCAGCATCTGCTGGAGCTTGGAATGATAGTTCCCAGCCATCAATTACTGCGGTATAGCGCCCCAAGGGTTCAGCTTTTTTTACTTCTTTCTTTAACGCACGCAATTGATCCAAGGGTTTTAACTTATCGAAATCGCCCATGCCTACGCTTTCAGCAGAGCAGGGAACAGCCATCGTTGCACAGAGCAACAACACACCAATTCGTAGCATCATTTTGGCCTCCGATAATCAAGGATCGGATTTCGGCGGCAGGGTGTGCGGACTCGATTCTGGCCCCATGAACAATGTTGGAATGAACAGGATGGAGCGAACCCATGTTATAGGGTTTATCGTGTTCAAGCCAATAATATTTGGAACTGCATCATTCGGGGAGTTCCAATAGTTTCCCTGATATTTCCCTTTGTCATCAAAATTCATCCCTGCATTTTTCAGGATCGAATCCGTAACCAACTGATTATTTGCACCCGCATGGAAGGCAACTGAATTATTCGAGAGCGTACCGCCATAATAGTCCACAGCAGAAGCAAAAATCGCCCCGCCCTGACTATGCGCTACCCAGTTCACAGATTTTCCATCCTGTTGAATCGCACCCAGCACCCCTGACAGTTTCTTCGCAACCTCCGACGGGCCAAACAGGAACGACAGCTTGTCCTGGAAGGTTTCCAGCCCGTCCGCCAGGAAACCGCCGGTCGGGTTGTAGAACAAGGTGTATATCCCTGGTTTCTCCAAATTTTGTCTTTCTTGCTCTTTATCAATGTGATAGCCCAGCAATCCCGGCGCATAGTCCGAATCGTTGAGGATGCCATTCACTCCCGCTTCGCTTGTAAAGACTTTATCGGTCTTGCTCACAACGTTCCATTGGTCGCCAATTTTGACCATAACGTAGAGATCATGACTATTGGGATCCACGACGCCGTAAAGATCCGAATTGTAGAGATCCGGGCGCTGACTGTCCGTACCGTTTTGCAGCGCCTTATCGTTAGCGGCTTGCAACAGATCGCGGTAGCTTTGCAATTCGTCCTGATGGGCCGTTTTCAGGAAATCGTCCGGCAGGTAGATTTTTTCGTCCTGTTTGGGGAAGTAAGTCGCCACACTATTCAGCATCAGGCGCGTTGCATCCTTACAGCCCTCTGTTGCGCGTAGTGCGCCGTCACAAGCTGCGTGAAATTCCGTATCGCGCTGCCGGTCGAGGGCATCGAGTTCATCGGCGCGCTGACAGGCGCTCTCGTTGCCGCTGGCGCAGTTTTTCCGGGCTTCGGCGCGCTCCTTGTTTTCCGGGTGAGAGAGGTAGTTATACGTCGTTGCGTTATGCGCCACGGTGCCGCCGAGTGCCGCACCATTGGTACCGTCAGCCACCGCACCCAAGCCCGCCCCGAGCAAGGCGCTGCCCAGTTGCAGATAACCCTTGCGCGCTTCGGGATCGGTGATGTTTTGCGCATCCAGGAATTTCTCCATCTCCGGCAGCAGCGCCTCATTGAGCGCCCCGGCCGCTGCGCCGACCAACGCGTTGCCGTCGCCGACCTTGGCCTGAATGATCCCGGCCAGGCCGTGCAGGATGGTTTTGTTCAGGCTGCCTTCCTGCCAGTTGTCGTAGTTGGCCCAGGCTTCGGGATTGGCCAGGGTCTGCGCGGCCTTCTCGCTGCTCATGCCTTCGCCGTTGAGGCGGTTCAGTTCGTATTGCTCGACATTCGTCAGCGGTGGCCCGCCTTTGTCGGCGGCGGCTTGTTTCTCATCCAGCACCTGCCGTAGCGTGGCGTCGTTGATGGGTTTCTTCATCTGATCGGCCAGATCGCCGATCAGCCCGGCGACGGTCTGGCCGATGAGGTTCGCCGCTGCGGCGTTCTGCTTCGCTTCCTGCATCTGGCGCTCGATGCGGGCGGCGTCTTGTAGCGTCAGGGTATCGGTCAGCGCTTGATTGGCGGTTTCCGCGTCGCGCTGGGTGAGGGCTTCGGCAGCCTGTTGGCTGGCCGCGTCCGTGTCCGGGTTGCCCGTGCCGGTAAGCGTGATCGTCGCCGGTGAGATGACGGCCAGCGTCTGGCTGCTTTCGCTGTTGTCGTCCGGCAAGCCATTCTGACCGGCCAGATTGCCCAAGAGGTTGCCCGCCGCTTGCCCGGCCAGGCTGTTGCTGGCCGTCGGCAGCAGGCTCTTGCTGA
>JAVEXE010000252.1:0-3288 GCA_034004105.1 Azonexus sp.
CGTATTTTCGTGTCGTCGATCCGTCGGCCTGTTGAAAAGGGGCGAAAAGCCGGGGTAGTACCTCGGGGGCGATGCCGATCCCGCTGTCTTGGATTTCATAGCGGACGGTAACCGACGTCAGCTTGTCAGTGACGCTCTCCTTGATCGAGACAAGACCTTTGTCGGTGAACTTGATGGCATTGCCGATCAGATTGATCAATGCCTGAGTAATACGCACCGAGTCGCCTAGCAGCAATTCCTGATGGCCGGCGGTTTCCAGGTGTAATGCCAAGCCCTTGGCGCGCACCAGCGGGTCAATCATGTCGATTACCTGGTTCGTCAATGTCGAGAGATTGATCGGCGCTTCCGTGAGTTGCATTTCGCCAGCCGTGATTTTTGACAAATCAAGGATGTCGTTGATCAGCGCCAGGAGATGCTTGGCTGCGTTTTCAATTTTGTTTAACTGTGAGCCTTGTTTGGGATTCAGTTCGCCTTTTTTGATCAGATAGGTCATGCCCAGAATCGCGTTCATGGGGGTGCGTATTTCATGACTCATGTTGGCGAGGAAAGAGCTTTTTGCCCGTGCAGCATCTTCCGCTGCATCTTTGGCCGCCGTTAGTTCGCTGGTGCGCTCCAGAATCAGTTGCTCCAGGGACTCGCGGTGCTCGGCCAGGCGCTCGGCCTGATCTTTATGCAGCGCGGCCATCAGGCGCATGACATCATGGGCGTAACCGACACCAGCGTATTTGCCGTCTTCGATGAAGATGAAGCCGTCAGCAAAAACCTTGTCATGCGCACTGGAGATGAGGAATGACAACTCGTGAAGCGGCAGGCCCACTTCTACGGTCAACGGATTTTTGTCGGTAAAAATCAGGCAATTGCGTTCGAAGTACAGGTCTTTGTAGTACGGCTTTGCCAGACTTCCCATGAATATGGTTCGATTGATGATGCCAAACGGAATCAGGCTGTCCGGATCGACGACGGGAACGCTATTGCAGGCGGGGTTGGCATTGAAATAATCGTAAACGTGATGAACGGTAGCGCCAGTTTCGATGAAGTGCGCCCTGACCAATAGCATTTCCGCCCGTTGCATCGAGTCGCCATAGGCATTACTTTGGTTTCTGGAGGGGGGCATAAGATCTGCTTTGATAGATTTGTCAAAAAAAGATAATTTTGTTTTGCTCTTTATAGCAGGCTTTTGTTGCAAATAGATTACGGAGTGGTTTCATTGGTGTGAGGCGTGCTTCTGCCGGTAATGCGCTGGTGCCATGCCGGTCCATTCGACAAAGGCGCGGTAGAAGGCTGAGGTGTCGGCGTAGCCCAGGTCGGCGGCAACGCGGCTGATCGGGTCGCGGGTCTTGGCGAGGCGCGATAGCGCAAGGTCACGGCGCAAGGCTTCCTTGATGGCGCGGAAACTGGAGCCTTCTTCCTCCAGTCGGCGATGCACCGTTCTTGGCGATAAATGCAACTGGCTGGCGATTTCGTCCAGGCTGAGGGTTTGCGGCAGGGCGGCGCGTAGCAAGTCCCGGACGCGGATGACCATTTCGCGGTCGCGGCGGTACAGCGTGGTGATCTTGCCCGGCGCGCCGTCGAGAAAGCTGTTCAACGCTGCCTCGTCGCGGCGGATGGGTAATTCCAGCAAGTTGGCCTGGAAACTGGCAACCAGCGTGCCGGTGCCACCCGGCAGGGTTGGAGCGAAACGGGAATCGGCGGTGAAGATCAAGGCGTAATCGTCAAAGTGCGCGGGCTTGCGGTAGGGGAAAATCACGCTTTCCAGCGCCAGCCCACGCCCGGCCAGCCAGCAGGACAAGCCATGCAGCAAGCGCAGCAGCCATTCGAAGGCGAAGACGCGGCCAGGGTCTTCCGGATGCTCGGCCAGTCGTCGGGTTTCGCTGATCACCAGTTCTGCCCGCCCGCGCTGACGGCGGATGCTGACGGCCAGATCCGGCAGGACCAGACGGAGAAAACGACAGGCCCGCTGCAGGGCATCGGCCAGCGTCGGAGCGGACAGGCAACTGCGACACAGGAATTCAAAACTGCCCACCCGCATCGGCTGTGAAAACAGGGCGAAGCCTTCGTCATCGAGTTCGCGATTGATCCGGTTATAGAGATCGGCATAACTGGCAATCGACACCCGGCTGGCCGTGTCTGCAATGTCAATGCCGCTGGCGGCGAGCAGTGCTTGCGCATCAAACTGCCGCCGTTTCAGTCCGGCCAGCATGCCAGTCACAAAGCCCATGGCAACCGTGGCTTGGGGGCGTGAATTCCGCGAGTTCATGGTGCGACGCAGCATTTTCTGCGTTTTTGAATGGTCGACCGCAGTAGCTTAACAGATTGGCGGAATTTGCATGATCGGCGTCAATCCCCACAATGGGGCAGCGGAGAAAGCAGCCTAAGATGCCTGCCATTCTGAACATTCTCAAAACAGATAACTGACTGGAGTTGCCATGACCGATCTGTCCGTCGCCAAGAAACTCGTTCCCTACAAGCCGAAAAACAAGGTCCGTTTCGTTACCGCCGCTTCGCTGTTCGACGGTCACGATGCGTCGATCAACATCATGCGGCGCATTCTGCAATCAACCGGTTCCGAGGTCATTCACCTGGGCCATAACCGTTCGGTGCAGGAAATCGTCAATGCCGCCTTGCAGGAAGACGCGCAGGGCATCTGTATCACCAGCTATCAGGGCGGCCACGTCGAGTTCTTCAAGTACATGATCGACCTGCTCAAGGCCAATGGTGGCGAACACATCAAGGTTTTCGGTGGCGGCGGCGGCGTGATCGTGCCTTCGGAAATCAAGGAATTGCACGCCTATGGCGTGACCCGCATTTACGCGCCGGAAGATGGTGTGCAGATGGGGCTGCAAGGCATGATCAACGAGGTCGTTGAAAAATCCGATTACGATGTTGCCGACCAGGGCGTGCCGACGACTGAGCAGGTGCTGGCTGGCTTGCGCGCCGGTGATCGTCGCCTGTTGTCCCGCGTGATTACGCTGCTGGAAAATGGCTCGGCACCGCAATTGAAGGAGCCGCTGCTCAAGGCGGCTGCCGAAATGACGATTCCTGTCCTGGGGATTACCGGTACGGGCGGTGCGGGCAAGTCCTCGCTGACCGATGAAATCGTCCGCCGTTTCCGTCTGGATCAGGGCGATTCGGTGAAAATCGGCATTGTTTCCATCGACCCTTCGCGCAAGCGTACCGGCGGTGCGCTGCTGGGTGACCGCATCCGCATGAACGCCATCGAGCATCCGAACATCTTCATGCGCTCGCTGGCGACCCGCGATACGGGTAGCGAAATTTCGGTGGCGCTGC
>JAVEXE010000253.1:0-3277 GCA_034004105.1 Azonexus sp.
GGTCGCACAGCGGGAATTCGCCCACTATCCGCGTGAGCGTTGGTTTGCTATTGAAGAGTCGACGAGCGCATCCTGGCCGGCTGGCTTGCTGACGCCGGAACTGCAGGCTTTCTATAACCCGGAAGGCGGCATTCTGCCAGCGGATCTGGTGGATATGAATACAGGCAATTTCCAGCGTGGGATATGTGCCATTCCCTATCTTCGGCAGCGTGACGGGGCGGAAATTTTCTTTCCGGTCAATATCATCAGCAACCTCTACGTCAGCAACGGCATGTCTGCGGGTAATACCCGCGACGAAGCGCGTGCTCAAGCCTTGTCGGAGATTCTGGAGCGTTACGTCAAGTTCAAGGTGTTGAGTGAGGGGCTGAGCCTGCCGGATGTGCCGGAAGCGGTGATTGCCCGGTATCCGGCCATTGCCGCCGGGATTGCCGGCTTGCGTGATGCCGGTTTCGGTATTCTGGTCAAGGATGCCTCCCTCGGTGGCCTTTACCCGGTCATGTGCGTCACTTTGTTGAACCCGAAGGACCAAGGCGTTTTTGCCAGCTTTGGCGCGCATCCGCGGTTTGAAATTGCGCTTGAGCGCGCACTCACGGAACTGCTGCAGGGGCGGGCATTGGAAGCACTCGACGGTTTCCCGCCACCGGGTTTAGACCTTGAAGAAGTCGCCAGCGCGCCGAATATCGAAATCCATTTCGTCGACTCCAGTGGCCTCGTGCATTGGGATTTCTTCAACGAGACGGCGAGTTTTGAATTTCATGACTGGAATTACAGTAGCACGACGGCGGAAGACTACGCCTGGCTTTGTGAAACCATTCAAGCCGAGGGGTTCGATATCTACATCGCCGACTTCGACCATCTTGGTGTCTATGCTTGTCGCGTCCTAGTGCCTGGCATGTCCGAGATTTATCCGGTCGACGACCTGGAATGGGAAAATAACAGCAATGGTGCGGTGGTCAGGCCGGCGATTCTGAATCTGGCCGAACTTGACGACACGGCTTGTGGCGAATTGCTCGATACCCTGAATGACCTGAATCTGGCTGACGAGCGCCCGGTGGCTGCCCTGATTGGCCTGGCACCTGATGAGGGGTCGCTCTGGGCGGATCTGCGGGTGGGCGAGTTGAAAGCCTTGCTGGCCCTGGCGATTGGTGACACTGAGGCAGTACTCGAAGGTTGCGAGTGGGTGAGGCAATTTGAACAGTTGGACGCCGGCCGTCGCCGTGTCTATCAGTGTGTCGCCACGCTCCTTGCCCTGGATGATCCAGATAGCTACGAAGCTGCGCTGCTCAGTCTCTATGGCGAAGAAACCCTGGACATGGCTACTGATCTGATCGACGGTGAAGTACGCTTCTTTGGTCTTGTTTCTCCGGGCCCAGATCTGGATGGCTGCAAGTTGCACCGCCGCCTGCTCGCTGAATATGCCAAAGTTCATCCGGGTGTGGTTGGTCATGCCTGACCAGATGCGCGACGGCTCTCGTCCTCCGGGCGCGGGCTGCTAAAATGGCCCGGTTAAGAGAGGAGTTTTCATGCAGCTAACCATTACCCGCCCCGACGACTGGCATCTTCATTTGCGCGATGGCGAAGCGCTGGCGTCAGTGTTGCCGCACACGGCCCGCCAGTTTGCCCGCGCCATTGTGATGCCCAACCTTAAACCGCCGGTGACCACAGTCAAACTGGCGAGCGCCTATCGCGAACGAATCCTGGCGGCTTTGCCGGCGGGAATGGCGTTTGAGCCCTTGATGACACTTTATCTGACCGACAATACGCCGCCCCAGGAAATTGCTTTGGCGGTGGCGTCTGGTTTCGTCAAGGCGGTGAAGTTGTACCCGGCGGGTGCAACCACCAATTCGGATGCTGGTTTGACGGACATCCGGAAGGCTTATGACACCTTGGCCGAGATGGAGCGCCTTGGGCTGCCTTTGCTGGTGCATGGCGAAGTGACCGATGCTACGGTCGACCTGTTTGATCGGGAAAAAGTCTTCATCGATACTGTTCTGCTGCCGCTGACGCAGCGCTTCCCGGCCTTGAAAGTGGTGATGGAACACATCACCACCAAGGATGCGGCGGAATTTGTGGCTGCGGCGCCAGCAAATGTGGCCGCGACCATTACCGCGCATCATCTGCTGTATAACCGCAATGCGATTTTTCAAGGAGGTGTCCGACCGCATTGGTACTGCCTGCCTGTCCTGAAGCGTGAAACGCATCGTGAGGCGCTGGTTGCTGCTGCGACGTCGGGTAACCCGAAATTCTTCTTGGGGACGGATTCGGCGCCGCACGCGAAGGGGGCCAAGGAGTCTGCATGCGGCTGTGCAGGCTGTTATACCGCCTATGCGGCCATCGAGTTGTATGCTGAGGCTTTCGAGAAGGCGGATGCGCTCGACAAGCTGGAAGCTTTTGCCAGCTTCCATGGTCCTGATTGGTACGGTCTACCGAGAAATAGCGGGAAAATCACGCTCAGCAAGGAGACATGGACGGTGCCTGAGCGCTATCCTTATCTCTCGACTGACGACATTGTTCCGCTGCGTGCGGGTGAGTCGCTGACCTGGAAAATGTGCTGAGGAGACGACCGTGCGTCTGCGTACCCTGCTTGCCGTCCTGCTTGTCCTGCCGCTGTTGAGTGCCTGTGTCGATGACCGGGCGGCTTGGTCAATCGATGGTTCGCGGGAGCACTACCTTGCCTTGGTGCGTGAGCAGCCTTATTTCTGGGACAAGAAAATCCGTTTGTCGCTGGTGGTTTCGCGCATGCCTGTATGTCTGCGCAAACACAGCATGGGTACGGGCTCGAAAACGACCACGGTCGAGATTTATCAGGTGCCCTCGGGGGCTTTCATCGCCAAGGTCGGGTCAAGGCTTTTTGCCACGGAGTCACAAACTTGCGTGGCCTGGGCTGAAATCGAGGGTGAGCCCGAGGGGGGCATGGGCGAACTGCGCGGCACTTTTCGCGTAGTCAAAGGCGAACTGGTCTTTCAGGCGGTAACGCCAGAACCCGGTGCCAATGACAGCGAAAATGCTCAGACGCGCCCTGCGGGTCAGTAGCGGCGGCGCGCTGGTGGTGGCGCACTGCTGCCACCACGGGTTTCCAGGTGACGGAAGGTGATCCGGCCCTTGGTCAGGTCGTACGGGGAAAGCTCAAGGCTGACTTTGTCACCCAGCAGGATGCGGATGTGGTGTTTCTTCATCTTGCCCGCGGTGTAGGCAATCATTTTGTGTCCATTGTCCAGCAGCACCCGATAGCGTCCATCGGGTAGTACGTCTTCAACGACGCCCATCATTTCGAGTA
>JAVEXE010000035.1:0-9341 GCA_034004105.1 Azonexus sp.
GCCCGCTCCATTAACTCGATAATGGCCGACAGACGCGTACCCTGCCCGACCTGCTCAACCTGAATCACCAAGGGACTGTCAGTATTCACCGAGCCACCAGTCACCCAATCTCCGGGCTGTTTGGCCACAGGACGACTTTCACCAGTCAGAAGCGCCTCATTTGCGTGGCTAACGCCCTCAATGACCTTGCCATCTGCCGGCACCACCTCCCCTGGACGCACCAGAAGATAGTCGCCCACCACCAGATCAGCGACCACTTTTTGTTCTGTCGTGCGGTCGACCGGGAAATCGGGCAATTTCTGGGCAAATGCCGGCAACAACTTCGCCAACGCCTCTGTCACACTCAGCGCCTTCTGGCGGGCCATCATTTCCAGATAACGCCCACCCAGCAAGAAAAATACGAACATTGTGACCGAGTCGAAATACACCTCACCCGATTGGGTCAAGGTAGCCCAGCAACTTGCAGCAAATGCTGCCCCAACCCCCAACGCAACCGGCACATCCATACCGACTCGACGAACCTTGATATCGCGCCAGGCGTTGATAAAGAACGGTGCCGACGAGTAGAAAACCACAGGCATGGTCAGAATGAGGCTGGCCCAGCGCATCATCAGCTCGATATCGGCCGTCATGTCACCGTCGGCGATATAAACCGGATAGGCATACATCATCACCTGCATCATGCCAAAACCAGCGACCCATAGACGCCACAAGGCGGTTCGCCGCTCCTTACGGGATATCTCTTCGTTTTTGGCGGCATCGTACGGATAGGCACGATAGCCAATTGCAGCAACCGCCCGTAAGACATCGGACAATTTGATCCGGCTTTCGTCCCAGCGTACTCTGGCACGCCGAGACGCATAATTGATATCTACGGCAATCACACCGGGCAGCTTGCCGATGTGTTGCTCATTCAACCAGATACATGCCGCACAGGTAATCCCCTCAAGCATGAGGGAGGCCTCGCGCTCGTTTACACCAAGCTCCTTGACAAAGCTTCGCTGGAAATCCGCATGGTCGTACAAGGACAACTGCTCCAGAATCGCCGGCATTGCCTCCCTTGGCGACTCCGGCAATGCGTCCCGACTCCGGTAATAATCCTCCAAGCCATTATCAACAATCGACTGCGCTACCGCCTGGCAGCCGTAACAACACATTGCCCGCTTCTCGCCGTTGATGACAACAGGCAGATCAACATCATCGGGAATAGGCAAACCACAGTGATAACAAGGCGCTTGAGACATGCAGAAAAAAAGGCACCGGAGTGCCTTTTTGAACTAGGACGGGCTTCTAGTATAGATTATTTGACGCCCATCCGGATGGCCCCATCCAAACGAATCACCTCGCCATTGAGATAGGAATTCTCGGCAATGTGACGAACGAGTGCAGCGTACTCCGCAGGTTTACCCATCCGGGTCGGGAAGGGAACCATCTTGTTCAGCGATTCCTGAACTTCAGCAGGCATCCCGAGGAGCATTGGTGTTTCCATGATCCCTGGAGCAATGGTGACACAGCGAATTCCGCTCCTTGCCAGTTCGCGAGCCACCGGCAAAGTTAGGGCAACAATCCCGCCCTTCGATGCCGCATAAGCAGCCTGTCCCAACTGTCCCTCATAAGCAGCCACCGACGCAGTGTTTACAATCACACCGCGCTCTCCGTTTTCATCCGGTGCATTTTTCATCATTGCCTCGGCGGCAAGGCGCAACATGTTGAATGTCCCGATCAGGTTGATATTGATCACGCGGGCAAAACTTTCCAGACGATGCGGCCCTTCTTTGCCAAGAACCTTCTCGGCCGGGGCAACTCCGGCGCAATTCACCAGCCCGTGAACAGCCCCAAAGCTGGAAATTGCCACTTGAACGGCGTTGACCGCAGATGCCTCATTCGTCACGTCTGTTTCAACAAAGCAAGCCGCAACACCGAGCTCGGCCGCCAAAGCCTCTCCTGCCTCTCGATTTACATCGACCAAAACAACCTTGGCGCCAGCCTCACACAGGCCACGTGCTGTCGCCGCACCGAGGCCAGAACCACCACCTGTTACCAGAAATACTTTGTTATTCAACTGCATGTGCTTTCTCCTGTATTTATTATTCCACTCAATCCAAACGGTAGCGTATGGACAGAAAACGCATCTTACCCGGCTAATCGCCGCTTCGCCAGCGCACCAGATCACGGCATCAGAAATCCATTGCCTGTATCTGTTGTCCATAGGCAACACGTATAATCCGTCGCATGAAAGAAATACTTGTCCTTTACTACAGCCACCGGGGCTCGGTACGCGCACTGGCGGAACGCTTGGCGCGTGGTATCGAGTCGGTGCCGGATTGCCAGGCAAGGTTGCGCACCGTGCCTAAAGTATCCACGGTTTGTGAATCGGTTGAACCGACCGTTCCCGAAAAAGGCGCCCCCTATGTTGAACCCGTGGACTTGGTGGAGTGTGACGGACTGGCACTCGGCAGCCCGGTACGCTTTGGCAACATGGCCGCACCAATGAAGTATTTCTGGGACGGCACCATCGCAGCATGGCAGAACGGCAGTCTGGTTGGCAAACCCGCCTGTGTATTCACTTCCAGCGGAAGTCTGCATGGCGGTAACGAAACAACCTTGATCAGCATGATGCTCCCACTGATTCACCACGGCATGCTGATCATGGGTATACCCCATACGGAAAAAGGTCTTTCGGAAACAACCCAGGGCGGCACACCTTACGGCGCAAGCCATGTGGCAGGCTTGACAGGCAACGCCACACTCTCAGACATCGAGTCACGACTCGCCTTTGTCCAAGGACAGCGTTTGGCGAATCTGGCAATCAAATTGAGTCGACCGTGAATTTCCGTTTTTATCAAAATCTCACCAGCGCAAGTTTGATTGCACTGATTTTTCTCTGTCTTGCCTGGGAAGGCTGGCTCGCTCCGTTGCGGCCAGGAGGATCTTGGCTGATTCTGAAAGCCATTATCCTGCTCGCACCACTATTTGGCATCCTGCGCGGCAAACGCTATACCTATAAATGGCTGTCTTTGCTCATACAACTCTATCTACTGGAAGGTCTGACAAGAGCCACCAGCGACCACGGTTTGTCTCAATGGCTCGCCATTGGAGAAACCATACTTGCCGTACTGATCTTCTTTAGCGCGGTCATGTTCATACGGTCAACGCGCCAAATTCCCCAAATTTCAAGCACACAGTAAAACCGCGCCCAAGGGCGCGGCGTTACCACTCAGGCACGTCAAACAAACGCTCAGATTCCATCGCCCTGAGCGCGCACCTTTTCCAACGTCGACTGCAGTTTGTTGAGTGCATTCAGATAAGAACGAGCCGATGCAATCACAATATCCGTGTCTGCACCGTTGCCGTTAACAATCCGGCCACCCTTGGCCAAACGCGTCGTTACCTCACCCTGCGCATCAGTCCCTGTAGTAATCGCGTTGACGGAATAAAGCAGCAATTCGGCACCGCTACCAGCAATCTGTTCGATTGCCTTGAAGGTCGCATCCACCGGCCCTCCCCCCTTGGCCTCTGCCTTCTTCTCGACGCCCCCGACGCTAAGGATGACCGTAGCCTGGGGCATCTCTCCGGTTTCTGAAGTCACGCGAGAGTAGACCAGCTTGTAATACTCCTGCTCTGGCGTCACGACCTCATCAGAAACCAGTGCGTGCAAATCCTCGTCAAAGATTTCATGCTTTTTGTCAGCGAGTTCCTTGAACCGTGAAAAGGCAGCGTTCAGGGCCTCATCGCTATCAAGCTCGATCCCCAACTCCTGTAATCTTGACTTGAACGCATTACGCCCCGAGTGCTTGCCCAACACCAGCTTGTTCTGGGTCCAGCCAACATCCTGTGCCCGCATGATTTCGTACGTCTCACGATGCTTCAGCACCCCATCCTGGTGAATACCAGATTCATGTGCAAAAGCGTTCGCCCCGACAACCGCCTTGTTCGGCTGGACCGGGTAGCCGGTAATCTGCGAAACCAACTTGGAAGCTGCGACAATCTGCGTTGTGTCAATTCGCGTTTCAACGGGAAATACGTCAGCGCGAGTACGGACTGCCATGACGATCTCTTCCAATGCAGCGTTGCCAGCACGCTCCCCAAGACCATTGATCGTACACTCGACCTGTCGTGCGCCAGCAAGCACTGCCGCAAGCGAATTGGAAACCGCCAGTCCAAGATCATTGTGGCAATGTACCGACCAGATCACTTTATCCGAATTCGGGACGCGCTCAATCAATTGGCGCATTGTCTCGGCATATTGAGCAGGGATGTTGTAACCCACCGTGTCGGGCACATTGATGGTCTTGGCCCCCGCCTTGATGACCGCTTCAAAGATGCGGCAGAGAAAATCGATATCTGAACGTCCGGCATCCTCTGCCGAGAACTCCACATCGTCGGTGAATTGACGCGCCCAGCCAATCGCTTTGACCGCCTGATCCACCACCTGATCCGGGGTCATGCGCAGCTTTTTCTCCATATGAATCGGGCTGGTTGCAATAAAAGTATGGATACGTCCGGAATTCGCCGGACGAATGGCTTCACCTGAACGAGCGATGTCATTCTCACTTGCTCTTGCCAGCGAACACACCGTGGAATCCTTGATCGCCTGAGCGATGGCTTGGATCGATTCAAAATCACCTGGCGATGCCGCCGCAAAACCCGCCTCGATAACATCGACACGCATTTTTTCGAGTTGTCGGGCAACACGGATCTTCTCCTCCCGTGTCATCGAAGCGCCTGGACTCTGCTCCCCATCGCGCAAGGTTGTATCAAAAATAACGAGATGATCTTTCATACCGACTCCGAGAAACTCAGGCAGGCTTGCGTTTCAATAAGCCAACCAATGCAGTGACATAACCCGACAAACAATAGACAACAAAGAAACCGAACAATGCGATTTCAGGGCTATACGCCACCAAGGCAAAAACCAACGCCACCGCGGCAATAGCAAAAAACGGAACACTTTTCTTCAGATTGATGTCCTTGAAGCTGTAATAACGAATATTCGACACCATTGTGATACCCGCCAGCACAGTCAATCCGCAGGCCAACCAACGAACATCGCTGGCAGCCACGTCAACGACGATACAAACCCAAACCAGTCCTGCCACTAGCGCTGCCGCTGCTGGCGAAGGCAAGCCCTGGAAAAATCGCTTATCAACCACTTCAAGCGTCGTGTTGAAACGCGCCAGTCGCAAAGCAGCACCAACACAGTAAATAAAAGCGGCTATCCAGCCAATGCGCCCCAAATCATTCAAGGCCCACATGTACATGACCAGCGCCGGCGCGGCCCCAAAACTGACCATGTCCGACAAGGAATCGTATTCCGCACCGAAGGCAGACTGGGTATTGGTCATACGCGCGACACGGCCATCGAGTCCGTCAAGGACCATCGCAATAAAAATTGCCATCGCCGCACGCTCGAAATCCCCTTGCATGGCTTGCACAATCGCAAAAAAACCGGCGAACAGGGCGGCTGTGGTGAACATATTCGGCAGCAGATAAATGCCGCGACGCTTTATCTCCGGATTAAACAGTGTCTTACGTGGTTTAAGTTCGGTCATGGCCAGAAAAGTGAAGCTGGAACGGTGCAAGGATACACCCATCCCATAAACAATTTGGGCGGTGCAGGAACCTACACCGCCCAAAACGCCAAAGCTGACACGAAACTAGGCGCCCGGGCTAACAGAGCACTTCAGTACAGCAAGCCCAAGCGCAACAACACTCCGTGTTACAGCACTCAACCCATCAGTTCTTGGATTGATCAACCAGCTTGTTCTTCTTGATCCACGGCATCATGTCGCGCAGCTGGCCGCCGACCGTCTCGATCGGATGCACGGCATTCAGGCGACGGCGGGCCGTCATCGAAGGATAGTTGGTACGGCCTTCGAGGATGAACATCTTGGCGTACTCGCCGGTCTGGATGCGCTTCAGGGCATTGCGCATGGCTTCGCGCGACTGCTCGTTGATGACTTCCGGACCGGTCACGTACTCGCCGTACTCGGCATTGTTCGAGATCGAGTAGTTCATGTTGGCGATGCCGCCTTCGTACATCAGATCAACGATCAGCTTCAGTTCATGCAGACACTCGAAGTAGGCCATTTCCGGGGCGTAGCCAGCTTCAACCAGGGTTTCGAAGCCCATCTTGACCAGTTCGACGGCGCCGCCGCACAGCACAGCCTGCTCACCGAACAGATCGGTTTCGGTTTCTTCACGGAAGTTGGTCTCAATGACGCCACCCTTGGTACCGCCGTTAGCAGCAGCATAGGAGAGAGCAATGTCCTTGGCCTTGCCCGACTTGTCCTGGTAGATGGCGATCAGCGACGGCACGCCGCCACCCTTCAGGTACTCGGAACGTACAGTGTGGCCAGGGCCCTTCGGCGCGACCATGATCACGTCGAGGTCGGCACGCGGCACGACCTGGTTGTAATGAACGTTGAAGCCGTGCGCGAAAGCCAGGGTGGCACCTTGCTTGATGTTCGGCTCGACGTCGTTCTTGTACACCTCGGGGATGTTCTCGTCCGGCAGCAGGATCATGACCAGATCAGCAGCGGCAACAGCATCCTTCACTTCGGCAACCTTCAAACCGGCACCTTCGGCCTTGGCCCAGGAAGCACCACTCTTGCGCAGACCGACCGTGACGTTGACGCCCGAATCACGCAGGTTCTGGGCGTGGGCGTGACCTTGCGAGCCATAGCCAACGATGGTGACGTTCTTGCCCTTGATCAGGGAGAGATCAGCGTCCTTGTCGTAATAAACTTTCATGAAATCCTCTTGATTAATAACGGTAAGTCAGACTTTGAGAATACGATCGCCACGACCGATGCCACAGACACCGGTACGGACGGTTTCGAGAATCAGGCCGGCATCCAGCCCGGCGATGAAGGAGTCGAGCTTGGTACTGGCCCCGGTCAACTCGATCACATAGGTAGATTCGGTAACGTCGATAATGCGGCCGCGGAAAATATCGGCCATCCGCTTCATCTCTTCGCGGTCTTTGCCAGTCGCCCGAACCTTGATCAACATCAGTTCGCGCTCGACATGCGCAGCTTCGGAGAGATCGACCACCTTGACGACATCAATCAACTTGTTGAGTTGCTTGGTAATCTGCTCGAGAACCTCGTCGGAACCAGAGGTCAGGATGGTCATCCGGGACAACGACGGATCTTCCGTCGGTGCCACCGTCAGGGATTCGATATTGTAGCCGCGAGCCGAGAACAGGCCGGCAACGCGGGATAAAGCACCCGCTTCATTTTCGATCAGGATGGAAATGATATGTCGCATGTTGTTTTCCTTAGCCGCTTACAGTTCTTCGGCGAGAATCATTTCAGTCAGGCCTTTGCCCGCCGCCACCATCGGGAAGACATTGGCACCCGGATCAATGATGAAATCCATGAAGACCAGATCATCCTTGTGCTCGGTAAATGCCTTACGCAGCGCAGGCTCGACATCTTCCGGCTTTTCAATACGCATGCCAACGTGCCCGTAGGCTTCGGCAAGCTTGACGAAATCGGGTAACGAAGTAACGTAGGACTGGGAGTAGCGCTTGGAATAGAACATTTCCTGCCACTGACGAACCATCCCGAGCATCCCGTTATTCAGGTTAATGATCTTGACCGGCAAGCCATACTGCTTGCAAGTCGACATTTCCTGAATACACATCTGAATCGATCCCTCGCCAGTCACACAGGCAACCTGAGCCCCTGGATTGGCCATCAATACACCCATACCGTACGGCAGACCGACACCCATCGTGCCGAGCCCCCCGGAATTGATCCAGCGACGCGGCTGATCGAACTTGTAGTACTGAGCAGCAAACATCTGGTGTTGACCAACATCGGAGGTAACGAAGGCATCGCCACCCGTCACCTCATACAGCTTCTCAACGACGTACTGCGGCATGATGTGATTCGATTGACGGTAAGCCAGTGACTTGCGGCCGCGCCAGGCATCAATTTGCTTCCACCAGTCGGCAACTTCCGGATCCGTCTTGAACCCGCCGTCCAGCAACTTGAGCATTTCGTCAAGCACATCAGGCACATTGCCGACAATCGGCACATCCACCTTGACTCGCTTGGAAATCGAGGATGGATCCACATCAATATGAATCACACGGCGCTTTTCCGTACCGAAATGCTCTGGATTACCAATCACGCGATCATCAAAGCGAGCGCCAACCGCCAGGATAACGTCGGCGTAGTGCATCGCATTATTGGCCTCAAAGGTGCCATGCATCCCCAGCATGCCGACAAATTGCCGATCCGTGGCAGGATAGCCGCCAAGGCCCATCAATGTGTTGGTCACGGGAAAATCGAGCTTGCGGGCCAACTGGGTCAGCTTATCCGCTGCATCGGAGAGAATGACCCCGCCGCCGGTGTAAATGATCGGACGTTTGGCTTCTTGCAGCATCTGCACAGCCTTCTTGATCTGCCCGAGGTGCCCCTTGACCACCGGATTATACGACCGCATCTGGATCGTCTTCGGATAGTCGAACTCGCACATCTGCGCAGTGATGTCCTTGGGGATATCAACAACAACCGGCCCCGGACGGCCAGTGGCAGCAATGTGGAAAGCTTTCTTGATCGTGATCGCCAAGTCCTTGACATCCTTGACAAGGAAATTGTGCTTGACGCAAGGACGGGTGATCCCGACCGTGTCGCACTCCTGGAAAGCATCTTGACCAATGTAAGCCGTCGGCACCTGGCCGCACAAGACAACCATCGGGATCGAGTCCATGTAAGCAGTCGCAATCCCTGTCACCGTATTGGTCACACCCGGTCCTGAGGTCACCAAGGCAACACCGACCCGTTGCGACGAGCGGGAGTAGGCATCCGCTGCGTGCACCGCTGCCTGCTCGTGACGAACCAGAATATGCGTGACCTGATCCTGCTTGAAAAGCGCATCGTAAATGTGCAACACAGACCCACCAGGGTATCCGAATACACAGTCGACCTTTTCTTCCTGCAGGCACCTGACTACAATTTCTGCACCACTGATCATCATACTTGAGCCCAAACGCAGTTTACTAAAAAGGGCATAACCATAATCGACACGCCCCTGAGCGGTCAAGGTTTCTGCCATAGAATCCTAGCCTCCTTTTACTGACCGTCACCCGAAAGCACGCCGCTGGCCTCTCCGCACCAACTCTCCCTGTTCCTTGAAGGCGTTGAAAGACGTGCCTTCAAGCAAGCCCTGTTCGCTGTCCGCGACGAAGAAAACGCCTTGGACATCGTTCAGGATGCCATGATGAAACTCGCGGAAAAATACGGCGACCGCCCGGAAGAAGAGTTCCCGATGCTCTTTCAGCGCATCCTGCAGAACACGATTCGTGATTTCTATCGCCGTAGCAAGGT
>JAVEXE010000035.1:9441-12804 GCA_034004105.1 Azonexus sp.
CCTGATGTATTGCTGGACAATGAATTCCTGGCATGGCTCGCAGACAACTCAGCCGACGAATAGGCACTCTGGCTGCTGCCCTTGCCTGCTGTGCAGCCACAACTTTCGCAGCGCCACCGACACCGCCCACAACGGTGGTGATCGGTACGCCCCCCCAACCGGAATGGCATCAAATCTCGGGACAGGAGCGAAGAATTCTTACCCCCTTGGCAAAAGAGTGGGGAAAAATGTCAGCACTGCACCGCAAGCAATGGCTGGCAACAGCTGCGCGCTTTCCCAAGATGACCCAACTCGAACAAGATCGAGTAACCCGACGTATGCACGACTGGGTCAAGCTGACTCCTGAACAACGCGCAAAAGCTCGGGAAAACTATATAGAATTCAGTCGCCTACCACCAGCGCAAAAGGAAGCAATCAAGAAAAAGTGGGTCGCTTACAAAAATCTCCCGACCGAAGAAGACAAGCAGGAGGTTCGCGAACAACACAAATCCGCTATCCTTCTCGCCCCGCCGCCCGAAATCAGTAGCGATACAGCTGCCGGCACTGAAAATACGGCTGCCCCCGCGCCAGCCTCCTCTGACCAATGATCAAAGATCCCACACACCTCGCCCCCAGACTCGGTGCCATGCTCTACGAGAGCCTGGTCGTTTTTGCCATATTGCTGGTTGGCTTCCTGTTTCCGCAAATCGTGCTTTCCGGTTTTGGCATGACACTGGCAGGAAAGGCCTTGTGGCTGCATCTTTTTCTTGTCCTGATGGTTTATTTTGTCTGGTTCTGGCTTAACGGTGGCCAGACACTGCCGATGAAAACCTGGAAGTTACGTCTTGTCGACCAAAGCGGCAGTCCGCCGCGACCTCTCCAAGCTGTGCTGCGTTATTTTGCCGCCTGGCCAAGCATTTTTTTGCTAGGTTTTGGCTTGATCTGGGCGCTCTTCGATCGCGACGGACAGTTTCTGCATGACCGTATTGCGGGAACACGGATCATTCGAGAAAACTGAGCAGCCCGGAAAATTAACGGCGCTCGGCGAACCAGATCAGCACCATGGCTGCCAGGAGGAAAATCGCAGCCGGCGCAGCAGCACTCATCATCGGTGGCCAGGCGTTGATAACGCCGAGATTGGAAAACAAGCCATTCAAAGCATAGAACCCGATCCCCAACATGACACCACCAAATATCTTGAGACTGACACCGCCTACACGATCATGCGTATAACCAAACGGCAGCGCCAAGGTCACCATGACCAACGAAGCCAACGGATAGAAGATTTTTTTCCAGATTGCAATTTCGTAACGCCCCGTCGTTTGCCGGTTTTCTTCGAGATGACGCGTATAACCGAACAGGTCGTACAGCGACATTCGCTCAGGTGCAACCATCAACACCGAGAGTAATTCAGGCGTAATGGTCGATTGCCAGAAATCCGTCTCCCGTCGTTCGACCTTGGCACTTTCGTCAGCCAGCAAGGTTTCGGTTACTTCACTCAACAACCACCCCTTGCCATCCACGAAAGCCGCCGCTTTTGCCTCCAGCACGGAAGCCAACGCATTGTTATCTTCGAAACGATAGATACGCAGTTGTTCAAGATAGCGGTCACTCACCGCATCTCGAATATTGATGAAACTACGCCCATCCTTGACCCAAATACCACTGACAAATCCCTGCTGTGCGAAGGACTTGTCCATTGCTTCAGCCTTCATTTGCTGTCCTACACGATCCGCCAACGGCACCAGCACCTCGCCCGTCAGGAAAGTCGCCACCGCCAGAACCGCCGCAACCCGATAAAGCGTCAGCAGCAATTTTCCGGTCGACAGCCCGGAGGCTCGCAAAACAGTGATTTCAGAATGGCGTGCCAAGGTTGCCAAGGCATATAAAGTCCCGATCAGGCAAGCAACGGGGATCAATTCGTAGATCAACCCAGGCATGGCCAGCAGGACGCTAACAATCGCCACACTCAAGTCATAGCGCCCCCTGCCAACGCCCCTCAGCTCCTCGATAAAATCGAAAAAACCAAACAACGCGACAAAGGCAAGCAGAACCAGAACAATGGCTGTCAGGGTTTCGCGAAAAAGGTAACGCTGGTAAATCATGCGAGCAAGCATCAACGCCCCCGACGCCAAAGAAATCCGCCCGACATCCGTCCGATGAATAGCAACCAGAGCGGCAGAAGCATCAAAACATGTGGCAGCAACAATCCTGGCAAGAAAGGCAGTTTGCCACCAACAACCCAAGCCTGGCTGATGGAAATGAGGTTACTGTAAATCGCATAAACGATGATTGCGATCAACAGATTTGCCGATCGACCCGCACGAGGATTGACGTACGACAAAGGAATTGCCAGCAAAACAAGAATGACCGCAGACACTGGCATGGCGATACGCCAAAGCAGCTCTGCACGCATCTCGGGCGAATCCAGGGCAAGCAGATCGAGCAACGGAGTTCGACGTGGCGAGACCCCTACCGGCTGAGCAACGCCATCTTCGGTCCGAACCATGTAGCGCTCAAAATCCATGACCCGGAAGGCTGCACTACCAGGTTCGACCTCGTAACGCTTGCCCTGCTCAAGCACGAGAAAACGGTCACCATTATCCATGAGCAGCTGACTGCCTGCACTGGACATGACAACACCAAGTTTTCCGTCCTGAATCGAGGCCACAAAGACATTACCTACCTTTGCCTGATCCCCCTCAAGGCGCTCAACAAAGAAAACCTGACGGCCATTGCGCAACTCCTTGAACAAACCCGGTGACACCGAGGCCAACTCGGAGCGCGCCGACAAGGCCGCCTGATACTCGCTCTGAGCCTGATTGGCCCAAGGCGACAAAAACAAGGACAGCGCGCCAATCGCCAGCACCATCGGCCAGGCAAAGCGCAGCACAGGACGGCTCCACGCTGTCAGCGCCATGCCACTGGATTGCCAGACAACCATTTCAGAGTCCCGGTACATCCGCGACAGCGGCAGCAAAACCGCCATGAACAAGGTCAGCGCCAGGAGCATCGGCAAAAACTTGACCGTCGCAAAGCCCAGTAATGCCAGCACTGCCTCGGGCGCAGTATGGCCACCAGCTGCATCTTTCAACAGGCGGATCAATTGAATGGAGGTCAGGACAGCGAGAAGGACGACGCTGATGCCAGCGGCTGCCTGAGCAAATTCACGCCGTGCAGCGCGCTCGAATATCATGCTTTGACGAAACCAAAAGAATACGTGGATAATCCACCGAATGCCGATATTTCCCGAAAACAGGAGCAGCGAGTGGAATTTAGCATAAAAAGTGGCAACCCGGAAAAACAGCGCTCAGGCTGCGCCATTGTTGGCATTTTCGATCGGCGCAAGCTCAGCCTTGCCGCCGAACTGCTCGACAATGCCTC
>JAVEXE010000035.1:12904-15277 GCA_034004105.1 Azonexus sp.
CGCCGTGGCCCGCATGGCCTTGCCGATCAATCTGACGGTCATCGTCCCGGCAACTGAAAACATGCCCGACGGTAATGCAACACGCCCTGGCGATATCGTCAAAACCATGAAGGGCGACACGGTCGAAATCCTGAATACAGATGCCGAAGGTCGACTGATTCTTTGCGATGCCCTGACCTACGCCGAGCGCTTCAAACCTGACACGCTGATTGATGTTGCCACGCTGACTGGTGCCTGTGTGGTCGCACTGGGTCATATCGCCAGCGGACTGTTTGCCAACAAGGACACGCTAGCCCGAGACCTGCTTGATGCGGGTGAAGAAACGGGGGATCGCGCCTGGCACATGCCGCTGTGGGATGACTATCAGGAATTGCTGAAAAGTCCTTTTGCCGACATGGCCAATATTGGCGGTCGCTGGGGGGGGGCCATCACAGCCGCCTGCTTCCTGTCCCGATTCACCAAGCAAACGGATTGGGCGCATATCGACATCGCTGGCACGGCCTGGAAATCGGGCAGCGATAAAGGCGCCACTGGTCGCCCGGTCGCGCTCCTCACCCAGTATTTGATGCAACGCGCAGGACAAGTCGATTGACTCAGGTTTTTTTCTACCACGGCGCCTCGGACAAAATCGCTGCTGCCTGTGCCCTGATTCAAGGGGCCTGGAAGCAGCGCAAGCCGCTGGTCGTCTATGCACCCGAAAAATCCCAGTCGGACAGCGTCGACCGCATACTCTGGACCCGCGATCCGCTCAGTTTCATCCCCCATTGCCGTGCCGACGCTCCGCTGGCAGCAGAGACACCCATACTCATCGCTGAACACCTGGATAACACCGATCTTCTTGCTGCGCATGAGCGTCTGATGAATTTATCCAACCAGCTTCCGCCTGGGTATCACAACTTCGGGCGACTCATTGAAGTTGTCAGCCAGGATGAAGAGGAGCGTCAAGCCGCCCGACGTCGAGTCCATCACTACAAGGAGCAAGGTTGTGAGGTCCAGTTCTTCGACCTAAGCAACCGATAAATCAACGCCGCCATGCCCAGTCCCATCCTCGCCCGTGCCGATGCCCTGATCCAGCGCCACCGCCCCCGCAACGGCACACCAGAAGAGGTTCCGGTACTGACAGATTTCGATGAGCAGCAACGGACCGCAGAACTCCGGGAGCCCGTCGAAATCCTCGACGAAACGCCGGTGGTCCCAATGGCGACACCGACTCCGATGGCGCCAGCAACGGAATTTATCGATTTTGAGCAAGCAACGACTGAGGCAGAAAGCGACGACGACATTCCTGTGCTGATGGATGCGGAGCCGCCCGACCCCGACCTCCCCCCACCGCTCTTTCCTCCGACGCCTGCAACAGCCGCGCCCAATGGCCTGTTTGCCCAATTGAACGCCGCGCTCGACCGAGAAGCTCCGGATGTCTCGACGACCTTCGCCGCCCCACCCAAAAAAATAGCCGATTCAACCCCACCAGCGCATAGCTCACCGCTCTCCCACCCCACAGCGTCCAGCACGACACACTTCGACAACGACGGGCTGGACGAAAGCCACCTGCAAGAACTTTGTCAGCGTATTGAGGCCCGCCTTTCAATCGTACTACCTCGCCTGATCGAAGAAGTCCTAGACGACTACCTCCAGGAAAGGCAACTCCGGCATCACGATTGATAGGCCGAGAGAGCTCGGGTGCTCCGGTATAATTCGACGTTTTTCCTCCGCCCGATACGCCATGGAACTCGCCAAAGCCTTTGAACCCGCCGACATCGAACGCCGCTGGTATCCCGAGTGGGAAGCGCAAAATTACTTCGCTGCCGGGGTCGACCGCAGCAAAACGGATAATTTCTGCATCCTGCTGCCGCCGCCCAACGTCACCGGCACGCTGCACATGGGCCACGGCTTCAACCAGACGATCATGGACGCGCTCACCCGTTACTACCGGATGCGCGGCCACAACACGCTGTGGCAACCGGGCACCGACCATGCCGGCATCGCTACCCAGATCGTCGTCGAGCGCCAGCTGGACGCGCAGGGCATTTCGCGCCACGATCTTGGTCGCGAGAAATTCCTGGAAAAGGTCTGGGAATGGAAGGAATACTCCGGCGGCACGATCACCCGCCAGATGCGCCGCATGGGCACCAGCCCCGACTGGACGCGTGAGCGCTTCACGATGGATGCCGGCCTCAACAAGGTCGTCACCGAAACCTTCGTCCGCCTCTACAACGAGGGCCTGATCTACCGCGGCAAGCGCCTGGTGAACTGGGACCCGAAACTGCACACCGCCGTTTCCGACCTCGAAGTCGTGCAGGAAGAAGAAGACGGTTTCATGTGGCACATCCGCTATCCCCTGGCCGACGGCTCGGATAGCCTGGTCGTCGCCAC
>JAVEXE010000036.1:0-6218 GCA_034004105.1 Azonexus sp.
TCACCGGAGCCTTCGAGCATCACCTCTTGCAACAGCTCACGGGCACCTTCCAGATCGCCCATTTCTTCATAGGCTTTAGCAAGATCCAGCTTGGTGTTGACCTCTTCCCAGTTCTCGTCGTGTGGTGCCTCGGCTGGCGCCTGCTCAGCAGCATCCGTTTCATCAAAATCAAGGCTGGATGTCTCAGCAGACGCTTCAACAATGGCTGGCTCAAGTCCAGCATGCCAATCCGCTGACAATGCCCCCTCCTCCGCCTGAGGTTCAGCAGCAGACTGAACCGGCGATGGCGTGTCCAGATCCAGATTGATCGAATTCATGTCAAATGCGGCCTCAGGCAGCGGCTCGTTGAGGAAAACCGAGTCGCTCAAGGAAACATCGAAATCCATCTCGTCAATGTTTACGTCCTCTGCCGACAGCCCTTCATCGGATGACATACCGAAAACCGGCGCAGACGATGCTGGCTCCACCACCACTTCCTCAACTTCGTTCAGATCGTCAAACGACAATCCGTCATCCGCCGAGGATGGCTCCTCAGATGGCTGAGACTGAGCGACCTCCAGAGAGTCGCTCTCGTCTTGCGACCTTGCAACAGAAGGCTCCTCGTCAATTTCGAAAGCCAATGCGCCAGCACTGTCGAGCCCGAAATCGATGCTACCCAGATCAAGTGCCTCGGTCTCGGCTGGCACGCTATCGTGATGCAAATCAACGATGCCAACGGAAGAGTTACCACCAACCATGCCATCCAGATCGAAGTCCAAGGCATTATCGTCCGAGACCTCCGGGCCGACGATGGTATCGACAAAAGGCGCAGCCTCCACCGGTTCAACCGTTGCGTCTGAAGACTTTTCCACGCCGAGATCAAAATCCAGGCTCATGTCATCTTTTGCCGCCATGGTATCTACGTGTGCAGACTGTGGCACTGGCGCCAATGGCGCTTGATTGACCAATGTGTCCAACGCCTCCACGGCGGGCTTCCCTGCCTTACCCGGGGACAGCGCAATCGTTGCTTCATTCCAGGCCGCAGCACCTACCGCACCAGCCGCGACAGCACCGGGAAACGCGGCACCAGACTGGCCAGGACGAACGACCATGGTTGCATCCGGGTCAAAAGCCGGCGCGGACGTCGAGACTGGCATATCCTCTGACGGCGCTGCGCCACCACCATAGAGCGGATTCTGGGGATCAATCTTGCGCCCCATCGCAGCGGCCTTTTCCCATTCAGCCCCGAGGCCGGCAGTCTGAGCATAGAGCTCTCCCGCCAGGGTTTCAAATTGCTTCAAACTGCGACGATCGGCATAAATCTCCAGCAACTTGAGATGAATCGCCAGACGCCCCGGGTCACGGAGCATGGCTTCGAGAAGGATTTCTTCCGCCTGAGCATCGCGACCATACGCCATATAAACATCGGCTTCTGCCACCGGATCAACTTCATCCGTATCGATGGTGCCTGGGCCTGCTTGGCTGAATTCACTGCTATGCGGCGCAATACTCGCCGTATCCACACTCTGGCCGCCCACCGGCCCAAAAATCGAATTAGGCCCGAAACTCGACGAAGAGGGGACTGCCGTCGTCGGCGATGGCGGCGGCACGACTGTCCTGCGACGACGATAGACCATCAAACCGGCCAACAAAACCAAGGCGGCGGCACCACCGGCCAGCGGCAAGGGATCCTCCAGCAAAGTATCCAGCAAATCAGGCGCTGGCGGAACTTCCACAACCGGCGGAACGACAGGCGGCTTTGGCGGCGTAACCGGCTTGACCGCTTCGGGCGGCACCACGGGTGCCGGTGCGGCAGCGGGGGCCTCAGCAGGCTTGACTTCCGATACCGCCGGCTTGGCATCGGCCACAGGCACTTCTGCTGCCGGCTTTGCCTCTTTGGCATCCTGCACCGGTGGAACAACCGTCGGCGCTGGCGGCACAGACGGTGTGGCTGGCACAGGAACGGCCTGAGCACTCTCAAGCGTCGCCAGACGCTGATTCTTCAGCTCCAGCAGTTTCTGCAATTCACCAACATTACGCTCAAGCATGGACACCCGGGTCTGGGCTTCCTCCAGCGCTTTCTCTGCAGCGATGCGCTCAGCTTCGGCTGCTGCCTTAGCAGCCGAAGCACCTTCTGCTCGCGCCACTTTGACCTGATCCTTGGCTGGATCGACCAAGGCTTGTTTTTCCTCAACCTTGGGGGTAATCCGTCCCGCTGAACCTTGCGTGGCGACAGCCTCCTGACGGGCAGGAGCCTCCTTTGCCAAGCCGGCCAGTTTACGACGGTAAGAGGCAAAATCTCCGGCAGACACATAAACCTTGCGAGCCTCTTCCCGAGACACACTAGCCGCCGCTTGCGCATCGGGTAAGTCAAGGATGACCCCTGCTTTCAGGCGATTGATGTCGTTACCGATGAAAGCCTCGCGGTTATTCCGGTAAAGCGCCACCAGCATCTGCTCAAGAGAAACCCCCGCATGCAAATGCTCGGCTGCAATTTTGCGCAATGTCTCACCGCGCTCGACGAGATGCTGCCCAGCATCTTCCTGGGTGCCCGACTCGGCGGCCAAAGTACGCGCAGGGGGTGCCACCCGCTTCGGGGTTGGCCGCACAGCGGACTCCGCCGATGTCACCAAAGCTTGGCGATCACGCACACCGTCAACTAATTTGGCATCAACACTGCTTCCCCGCCCCTGCGCCCCGGCAAAATCCGGCGGATCAAGGAGAAAGGTGTATTCGCGGATCACCCGACCAGAGGGCCAGTTCAACTCGACCAGGAAATCCAGAAATGGCTCGCTGACAGGACGCACCGAGGTCAGCCTGACCACTGCCTTGCCATCCTGACGTTTCTCCACCGCCATCCGCAAATCGTTCAATGGCGGAACAAACTCCACGCCTGCCTGCTTGAAAATTTCGCGCGGCGCCAGCCGGGCGGTCATGCCAACCAGTTCCTCCGGGGTCGCAGAAAGCTCGACTTCAGCATTCAATGGCTGTCCAAGACTGGAAAAAATACTCAGCTTACCCAAACCAGCAGCCATTGCTCCGCTAGAGAGCAGTGACAGACAGGAAGCCACGGAAAGCGCGATTGCGCATTTTCTGAATCGGGAGGATGGAATTTCGGCCACGGCGCTGCCCTGAGCGTATATCTTGGGGGAATCAAATTAACATCATGGATTTAGCAATGCAAGCTAAACCCTCTTCTCATCGGGGACTGCACCCCGGACGGTCACGTATTTGCTGCTTGATTTACCAAAAAAAGCCGGGCGAACCCGGCTTTTGCGATGGCAATCAGGCGTCCAGCAAAATGCGCAACATACGGCGTAGCGGCTCGGCAGCCCCCCACAGCAACTGGTCGCCACAGGTAAAGGCAGCCAGATACTCCGGCCCCATCGCCATCTTGTGCAGACGGCCAACCGGTACGGTGAGGGTGCCGGTGACGGCCGCCGGCGTCAGTTCGCGCTCGGAGATTTCGCGGTCATTAGGCACAACCTTGGCCCACGGGTTAGCCTTGGCGAGCATGTCGCTGATTTCATCCAGCGGCACATCCTTCTTGAGCTTGATGGTCAATGCCTGGCTGTGGCAACGCATGGCACCGATACGCACACAAAGGCCGTCGATGGGAATGGAACCTGCCGAACGGAAAGCCGGCTTGCCAAGGATCTTGTTGCACTCGGCACCACCCTTCCACTCTTCCTTCGACTGGCCGTTTTCCACTGGCACATCAATCCAGGGAATCAAGGACCCAGCCAGCGGGGTATTACGGAAGTTCTTCTTCGGGAAGCTATCCGAACGGATGGTCTCGGCCACCTTGCGGTCGATGTCAAGGATGGCGGAAGCAGGATCCGCCAGCAGGTCGGCAACAGAGGCATGAATTGTCCCCATCTGAGCAATCAGCTCGCGCATGTTCTGTGCGCCGGCACCCGAGGCTGCCTGATAGGTCATGGAGGTCGCCCATTCGATCAGGTCGTTCTGGAACAGGCCACCCAGGCCCATCAACATCAGCGAAACGGTGCAGTTGCCGCCGATCCAGTTCTTGCCGCCCTTGGCCAGCGAATCCTTGATCACGTTCATGTTGACCGGATCAAGGATGATCACGGCGTCGTCAGCCATGCGCAGTGCCGAAGCCGCATCGATCCAGTGACCGTCCCAACCGGCCGCGCGCAACTTGGGGAACACTTCCTTGGTGTAGTCGCCGCCCTGGCAGGTAATGATGATCTCGCAGGCCTTCAGCGCGTCGATGTTGGACGCGTCCTGCAAGGGCAGCGAGGCTTCCTTGCCACCGAATACCGGCGCCTTGCCACCCGCGGCAGACGTCGAGAAATAAACTGGATCGATATGAGCGAAATCGCCCTCTTCGACCATGCGCTGCATCAGCACGGAACCGACCATGCCACGCCAACCGACCAGACCTACCTTCTTCATGTCAGACTCTCCAAAAAACCTTGTATTTAACAGGTCGACCGCAAAATTTTCTTACCCCTTGGCCGACACCGGGATCAGGCCAATGCCGCCAGAACTGCGTCGCCCATTTCCTTCGTACCCACCTTGTTTGTCCCACGCTCGTAGATGTCGCCGGTACGATACCCCTGCGCCAGTACCTTTTTGACCGCGGTTTCGATTCGTTGTGCCTGATCTTCGAGCCCGAAGGTGTAGCGCAACATCATCGCCGCAGAAAGAATGGTCGCCAGTGGGTTGGCAACACCCTTGCCCGCAATATCGGGTGCCGAACCGTGCGACGGTTCGTACAAACCCTTGTTCTTGTCGTCGAGCGAGGCCGACGGCAGCATACCGATCGACCCCGTCAGCATCGATGCCTCATCCGACAGAATGTCGCCGAACATATTGCCAGTAACCATCACATCAAACTGTTTGGGCGCCTTGACCAGTTGCATCGCGGCGTTATCGACCAGCATGTGGCTGAGCTCGACATCCGGGTAATCGCGGGCGATTTCGATCATCACATCGCGCCACAATTGCGTGCATTCGAGCACATTCATCTTGTCGACCGAACACAGTTTCTTGTTGCGCTTCTGCGCTGCCTGGAAAGCAACATGGCCGATGCGCCGGATTTCCGACTCGCTGTAGACCATGGTATTGAAACCGACGCGCTCGCCGTTTTCCTCGCGCACACCACGCGGTTGGCCAAAGTAAATATCTCCGGTCAACTCACGGATGATCAGAATATCCAGGCCCGCCACCACTTCCGGCTTCAGAGTCGAGGCATTGGCCAGTTCCGGATAAAGAATGGCTGGGCGCAGATTGGCGAACAGATTCAGATCCTTGCGAATCCCCAGCAATCCGCGCTCGGGCCGTTTTTCCCGCGGCAGATTGTCCCACTGCGGGCCACCCACCGCGCCCAGCAGCACGGCGTCGGCTTCACGGGCGAGTTTCTGCGTTGCTTCCGGATACGGATTACCCGTCGCATCAACAGCACAACCACCGAGCAGCGCTGTTTCCATCTCGAATTTCAGATCCAGGGCGTTCAAGACCCGAACGGCTTCAGCGGTGATTTCCGGACCTATGCCGTCACCCGGCAAAACACAGATTTTCATGGTGTCTCCTTGTTATTGTGCGAACAGCCAGGGCTGCGAAACCCGGCGGTTTTCTTCAAAGGCCTTGATCTTGTCTGCGTGACGCAGCGTCAGGCCAATATCGTCCCAGCCATTGAGCAAACATTCCTTGCGGAAGGGATCGACCTGGAAAGCAATCGAATGCCCATCTGGGCGAATGACCGCCTGCCCCGGCAGATCGACAATCAATTGGTAACCCGGTGTTGCAACAGTCTGCTGGAACAAAGCCTCGATTTCAGCTGCCGGCAGCACGATCGGCAAAATGCCGTTCTTGAAGCAGTTGTTGAAGAAAATATCGGCAAAAGACTCGGCGATAATGGCCTTGAAGCCATAATCCAGAAGCGCCCAAGGGGCATGCTCACGCGAACTGCCGCAGCCGAAATTGGCGCGGGTCAGCAGGATTTCCGCCCCTTCGTAACGCGCCTGATTGAGCACGAAGTCCGGGTTTTTCGGACGTTGCGCGCAATCCTGCCCCGGCTGACCGACATCCAGATAACGCCACTCATCAAAGGCATTCGGGCCAAAGCCCGAGCGCTTGATCGATTTCAAGAATTGCTTGGGGATGATCGCATCCGTATCGACATTACTACGGTCGAGCGGTGCGACCAGTCCTTCCAGACGAACAAACTTATCCATGGTCTTCCTTTAGCGGGTCGCACGCTGGATGGCTTC
>JAVEXE010000036.1:6318-13404 GCA_034004105.1 Azonexus sp.
CGCTTGCCCTGAATCACGGCCGCGGCATCGCGCAAATCCTCAATCCGGGAATTGGTGCAGGAACCGATGAAGACTTTATCGACAGCGATTTCGCTCATCGGCGTATTGGGTGCCAGGCCCATGTATTGCAGTGCCCGTTCCATGCCTTCGCGCTTGACTGGGTCGCACTCCTGCACAGGATCAGGCACATTTCCATTAACAGGAACGACCATTTCCGGCGACGTTCCCCAAGTGACTTGCGGCTGAATATCCTCAGCCTTGATCGCCACCACGCGGTCGAATTGAGCACCGTCGTCAGACTTCAGGGTTTGCCAGTACGCCACCGCCTTGTCCCAGATTTCCCCCTTGGGCGAGAAAGGACGGTCGCGCAAATAATCGATGGTTTTTTCGTCGACCGCAACAAAGCCCATCCGGGCACCGCCTTCAATGGCCATGTTGCACAAGGTCATGCGACCTTCCATCGACAAGCTGCGAATTGCACTGCCGCCGAATTCAATCGCGTATCCGGTCCCGCCCGCAGTCCCGATGGTGCCGATGATCGCCAGAGCCACATCCTTGGCGGTCACACCTTGCCCAAGTTCGCCTTCAACAGCGACCAGCATGGTTTTCGATTTTTTCTGAACCAGACACTGCGTAGCCAGCACATGCTCGACTTCAGACGTACCGATACCGTGCGCCAGGCAGGCAAAGGCACCGTGCGTCGACGTATGCGAGTCACCGCAGACGACGGTCATCCCAGGCAAGGTTGCGCCGTTTTCCGGGCCAACCACATGGAGAATACCCATGCGCGGATCCTTGAACGGAAAGTAGGCCAAGGCGCCGACTTCGCGAATATTGGCATCCAGCGTTTCGACCTGCAGACGCGAAACAGGATCCTTAATACCTTCATCCCAATGATCCGTCGGCGTGTTGTGGTCTGGCGTCGAAACGATGGAGGAAATCCGCCACGGCTTGCGCCCCGCCAGTTTCAAGCCCTCGAAGGCCTGCGGGCTTGTTACCTCATGGACAAGGTGACGGTCGATATAAAGAAGTGCCGTGCCGTCCGCTTCCTGATGGACGACATGGTTTTCCCAAAGTTTGTCGTAAAGTGTCTTCGGCATGGGCGCTAAACCAGATGCAATAAAGCTGCGAATTATTGCACAGGATCAGCGCCTTTGCCGGTTCAGCCCATCGTCTGCAAGCGGAAGCGGTGCTCCAGCACACTACCAAAACGCTTGACGGTCGCCAAAGCCATTTTCAGACGCCCAGTCTGCATGCTATCGAGCCCATCCAGACGGAGCAGATTGACGGGTTTCTGCCCAGCGGCAATGGCCTCAACCTGAGCACGCAGACGCAAGGCGACCAGCAACTCAAAGGCTGCAACCAAGTCCCTGGCCATATCGGCACTCAGAATCTTGCGCTCCAGCAACCAGCCAATCCGGTCATGCGTATTTCCGCCGTGCAAACCCGCCTGTTGCGCCAGTACCTTGACCCCTTCGGTAATGGCAAAAATACCCGCCTTTTTCATGTCGAGCACCCGGGCACCGTCCTTGCGTGTCGCCTTGATGCCACCGAAGAACCCCAACGGCGGCGGAAAGCGCAACACATTGGCCGCCGTATGAGCGAGGAAGGGCGCGTTATCGCGCAGATTACGATCAATGAAGTCCTTCAACTGGCGCTCGAATGCGGGGTCACCATACACCGTGCGTTGATCGAAAAACATGCTGCCAGAAAGGATGTTATCGGGCTTGGCATTGGAAAACCATTGCGCCAAGGTGCTTTGCCACTCACTGAGGCTGCGGCGCCAGACCGGACTTCTGGCCATGATGCCACCGGGACACTCGGGCACCCCGATACCGATCAGTGCAGCGATGACTGCCTCGCTGAAGCATGTCAGTTCCTCAACTTCTGCCGGACTCAGATCGTCGGCATACACAATCGCATTATCCTGATCTGTCGCCAGCGTCTGCTCACCCCGCCCCTCACTGCCTAGCACCATAAAAGCAAAGCGCTGAGTCAGATTGGGAAAGTCTTTTTCCCGGACCAGTTCAATCAGGCGAATCAGAATGCGGTCATTCAGATGTGCCACCGTGCGAACCAGACTGGTGGTTGGAACCCCCTGACGCACCTGCTGCAACACCAGTTCCTGAACCCGCTCATGTAGAGGAGCCAAGGCATCTACGGTCGACGCCTGTTCGATATCAAGAATCAGCCCGAGTGCAGAACGCGCCTGAAGACGCATGATGTCGGTGCTGGTCACAATCCCGGCCAGTTCGCCCTTGCCATCCAGGACACACAAGCGATGAATGCGGCGGCGACTCATCTGATGCAGCGCCTCATGCAAGGGACGCTCCGCGGCAATCGCCAGGAACGGGGCGGTCATGATATCCCGTGCCAGCAAGGCATCTGGCGCCAACCCGGCCGCTACCACCTTATTACGTAAATCCCGATCACTGATGATGCCGTGCGGCTTACCCTGCTCACTGACGATGACACTGGAAATACCATGATCACGCATCAAGCGGGCCACCTCAGTCACCGAACTCCCTGCATCACACGAAACGATATTCGCGTTTGCGACCTCAGCTACCGGACTGAAAAAATGGTTTTCATCGCTCATAACTTACCCCCTGATTTGTTATTGAAATCTTTATCAGCCCCTTCCCGAACCCATCGCCAGACCAAAAGCCAGCCGAGCAAGGCAAACATGGCCCCCAACGAAAAAGTCCAGCCAGCCCCCCAGTCATCCCAGGTCCATCCGCTGATCAGGGCCCCCAGCAAGCCACCCGCACCAAACGACAGACTGGAATACAGTGCCTGGCCCCGCCCTTGGGATTTTCCGGGAAACCACTGGTTGACCGCAGCAATTGCAGAAGCATGATACGCCCCGAAAGTGAGCCCATGCAGCAACTGGACGAAAATCATTGCCCCCGGGGATGCCACCGCCCAGCCCATCATGACAAAGCGCAGTACCGCAGCAGCAAAACTGACCAACAGGATTGTCCGCAAGGAAAACCTGCCACTGATGCGAGGCATGAGCAAAAAAACGAGGATTTCCGCGACGACACCGAGTGACCAGAGCAGGCCCACGTCGGTCTTGCTGTAACCATTCGCTGCCAGATGGATGGAATAGAAGACATAGAACGCCCCATGCGCTGCTGACATGGCAAAGCAGGC
The DNA here is from genome assembly GCA_034004105.1 of Azonexus sp. Taxonomy (GTDB): domain Bacteria; phylum Pseudomonadota; class Gammaproteobacteria; order Burkholderiales; family Rhodocyclaceae; genus Azonexus. The sequence continues at coordinate 9,475 of JAVEXE010000036.1, forward strand.
TGTCATCAAGGCCATGACCCGTGGCTGACGCAGGATGCGTCCTATGGCAGGCGCCAGTTCAGCACCGTGGTGCAAGGTTGCCTCGGGCAAAACCAGGGAAAATCCGAGGATGCCCACCAGAATCAGAACGCAAACCCAGAGCACACCGACTGGCGCCACGTAATCCAGCAAGGCACCGGTCGCCATGACGGCGACGATGAAGCCCACTGACCCCCAAAGCCGAATGCTGCTGTAACGTCCGCGCTGCTCGCGCAGATGATCAAAGGTCAAGGTTTCCACCAGCGGCAGTGCGGCGCTCCAGAAGAACGCCAGCACAGCCATTGCCAGCAGCATGCCAGGCAAGCGGTCGACCCAGAAAAAAACCAGAAAACCTGCCAGCGCAACCAAAGCCGCGAGCCGGATGACCTGCGCCCGGTGGCCATAATGATCGACCAGCCAGCCCCACAAATTGGGCCCGAACAATCGCATCAATTGCATCTGCGACATCAGCAGACCGATATCCCAAGCAGAAAACTGGATGGACTGAAGATAGAGGCCGAAATAGGGCGAAAACGCGCCGATGAAGGCGAAATAGAAAAAATAATAGCCCGACAGTCGCCAGCGTGGCAGAACGTGCATTCCGCCCTCCTTAAAGGCGCATCTGTCGGGCCAGCGAGGCTGGATGCCGTCGCTTAATTTGCGGCTTGCTGACCTGCGCGGTACGCCAGCAACATGTGATACAGCTCATCCTTGAGCTTGACCCGCTGTTTCTTCATGTCTTCAATCGTGAAGTCCGATACCGGCATATCGTGCTCTTCCAGATCCTCAACCTTGCCCGTCAGACGATTGTAGCTCCCCATCAGGCGCGAAAAATGTGCATTTCCAGCCTTCAAAGCATCAATGGCATCCACCATATCCGGAAACTCATGACGTAAATCGTGATGTTCAACCTGCATAAAACTCTCCCAAACGCGTTAATCGCCAAACGGCGAATTATCAAAAAAATTATTCTGCTGCGCCCGCTATCCGGGGGGTCAGACAACGCACATCCCCACATTGCGCCCGATGGCGCAAGGCATGATCCATCAGCACCAAGGCCAGCATGGCTTCGGCAATTGGTGTGGCACGAATGCCAACACACGGGTCGTGCCGCCCCTGCGTCGCGACTTCGACAGCATTACCCTGTACATCAATCGAACGACGTGGCTGAGCAATCGACGAAGTCGGCTTGATTGCCATGTTGACCGTAATATCCTGACCAGTGGAAATACCGCCCAGAATACCGCCGGCGTGATTACTGAGGAATCCCTGTGGGCTCATCTCATCACCATGTTCGCTGCCGCGCTGCGCAACCGAAGCGAAACCTGCGCCGATCTCGACACCTTTGACGGCATTGATGCTCATCATGGCATACGCAATTTCGGCATCCAGGCGATCGAATACCGGCTCACCCCAACCTGGCGGCACCCCCGTCGCAGTGACCGTGATCTTGGCCCCCACGGAGTCCAGCGATTTGCGCAAATCATCCATGTAACGCTCCAGCTCAGGCACCAGCCCGGCATTTGGCGCAAAGAATGCATTACCGTCGATATCAGCCGCTGAAACGAAAGGAATCTCAATCGGGCCCAGAGCGCTCATCCAGCCACGAATGGCAATACCGTGCTGCTCAAGTAGCCACTTTCTGGCAATCGCACCGGCAGCAACGCGCACCGCAGTCTCTCGCGCCGAAGAACGGCCACCGCCCCGGTAATCGCGAAAACCATACTTCTGGGTATAGGTGTAGTCGGCATGTCCGGGACGGAAAGTCGTCGCAATATTGCCGTAATCCTTGCTGCGCTGATCCTGATTACGAATCAGCAAAGCAATCGGTGTACCGGTCGTTTTTCCATCGAAGACCCCCGAAAGAATCTCAACAGTATCCGGCTCACGGCGTTGCGTTACGTGACGCGACGTTCCTGGCTTGCGTCGATCCAGTTCTGCCTGAATATCCGCCTCAGACAGCGACAGGCCAGGCGGACAGCCATCGACCACACAACCAATCGCCGGGCCATGCGACTCGCCAAAGGACGTGACGCAAAACAGAGTTCCAAAAGTATTGCCGGACATGAAATCTTTTTTTTCTGAACAAGCCAAGAGTTTAGCACGCCCCCCTCAGCCACAGAATGCCCCAACCGAGCAGCGCCAGATTTCAAGCGACGGATCGCACCCGTGCCAGCGGGAAACGGGCGGTAAAACAGCTCCCTTTGCCTGGCTCACTGGTAATCACCAAGGTCGCCTGATGGCGACTCAGGGCATGTTTGACAATCGCCAGACCCAGCCCCGTGCCGCCTGCGTCACGAGAACGGCCACGGTCAACCCGGTAAAAACGCTCGGTCAGACGCGGAATGTGCTTGGCATCTATCCCGATGCCGGTATCCCGTACAGCGAACTCCGCGCCCTCCGACGAGACCCGCCAAGCCAGTGTGACGGTGCCGCCGGCCGGGGTATAGCGCACCGCGTTCGACACCAGATTTGCCAGGGCACTGACCAGTTCAGGTTCCGCACCCAACAAATCACCCTGCCCTTCAATTTCGGCCAGTATCTGATGTCGACCGCCAGACAGGGCTTCGGCATCGCGGCGCAACTTGTCCAGCAAGCTCGCCATGTCGACCAGATCATTTTCCGGTGGCGGCGCAGACTCGATCGAGGACAAGGTCAGCAAATCCTGAACAATGGTTTGCATGCGTTTGGACTGCTCACCCATCAAATGCAAATAATGTCTGCGCGTTCCCTCGTCGAAATCGATTTCTTCCAGCGTTTCGACAAAACCGGATAAAACAGTCAGGGGCGTACGCAGTTCATGGGAAACGTTGGCCACAAAATCACGTCGCATGCTATCCAGCCGGTCTGTTTGCGTAATGTCCTTGACCTGAAGCAGCCAGCAGTCTTCCGCATAAGGAATCAGAAAAAGCGACAGGACGCGTTCGAAATAACGATCGAGTCGCAGCACCAAAGGACGTGAATACGCAGCACCGGACAGATAATCGACAAAAACAGGATCCCGAATGATGTTCGCGATCGCTTCACCTCGGTCACTGGCAGATGCCAGACCCAATTGACGCTCTGCCGTCTTGTTGCAAAACTGGATACGGAAAGCACCGTCCAGCAGCACAATCCCGTCATTCATGGAATGAACAGCAGCAATCAGACGCGCGATATCGCGCTCACGTTGCTCAATTTTTTCCAGCAACTCTTTTTCGTGACGATAAAGGCGCCGGAACACTTTGTCCCAATCGCCATCCCCTTCCAGACTGGCACCGAGCGAGCGGTCCCGAGACCAACGCTCCAATCGGGAAAAGTTACGGTAATGCATCGCCAGATGCAGGCTGAGCCCCAGATAAAAGAGCACCCAGCCCATCCAGGCTTCAACGAAATAGCCGAGTAAAAACGAGATGACGACGGTCAGCAGACCATACCAAAGCGCCCTCTGCACCCTCGTCAAGCCCCCCGGAATCGATATCCGGTTCCACGCACCGTTTCGACTCTTTCGTGATGCCCGGAAGGTTCCAGCGCTGCACGCAAACGACGGATATGCACATCGACCGTCCGCTCTTCGATGAACACATGGTCGCCCCAGACTTCATCCAGCAACTGCGCACGGGTATAGACCCGTTCTGCGTGGGTCATGAAAAAGAACAGCAAGCGGAACTCGGTTGGCCCTAGGTCAATCGCTTGCCCGTCGGCAAGCACGCGATGCGTCGCCGGATTGAGCTGCAAACTACCGATTTCAACCGCCTCACCCGCAAGGTGGGGGGCACGACGGCGAAGCACCGCGCGAACCCTGGCAACCAACTCTTTCGGCGAAAAAGGTTTGGTCACATAATCGTCTGCACCAGCATCGAGGCCCAGCACTTTATCTTCCTCGTGCACCCTGGCTGTCAACATGATGATCGGGATTTCCCGCGTTCTTTC
>JAVEXE010000036.1:13504-15254 GCA_034004105.1 Azonexus sp.
CCCAGCACCAGACGCAAGTCTGAAGCCGCGGGCTGACGCATCGCAATAATATGCGTGCAATCATCGTCAATCAGTTTTTCCAGTTCATTGACCCGACGATCCGTTTCGACAATGCTTTTAACGCTGGAAATCTCGCCGTTGGCATAAGCCTCGACAGCCGAGGAAATCTGGGTCTCAACCAGCCCGCCCATTTGCAGGACATGCGTCCGCAAGCGATTCAGATCTTCGTCGAAGCGACTGGCAATGTGGTGACTATCGTTCATGTATTCTTCCTGTTCAGGCGCTGTTTATAGCAAATCAGTCTGGAACAACCAAGCCAATCAACCGTAACGGCCCGTGATGTAATCCTCGGTACGCTTCTGCGTCGGGTTGGTAAAGATCTGAGCGGTTTCTCCAATCTCGACCAAATCGCCAAGGTGGAAAAAGGCTGTCCGGTCAGACACACGTGCCGCCTGCTGCATGTTATGAGTCACGATCACAATCGTGTAATTCTTCTTCAGCTCGGTGATCAATTCTTCAATGATGCTGGTCGCAATGGGATCAAGCGCCGAACAAGGCTCATCCATCAGAATGACATCCGGACTCACGGCAACGGCGCGGGCAATACACAAGCGCTGCTGTTGCCCACCGGAGAGCCCGGTGCCAGGTGCGCCCAGTCGATCCTTGACCTCATCCCAAAGCCCTGCCCGCCGCAAACTGGACTCGACGATATTGTCCATATCTGCCTTGCTACTGGCCAGGCCATGCAATTTCGCACCGTAGGCAACGTTATCGTAAATCGATTTCGGGAACGGATTCGGCTTCTGGAAGACCATGCCGACCTGCGCACGCAGGAGCACGACATCGACAGACGGGTCATAAATATCACGACCGTCGACAGTAATCTTGCCTGTCACGCGAGCACCGGCAACAGTATCGTTCATCCGGTTGAAGGTGCGCAGGAAGGTGGACTTGCCACAACCGGAAGGGCCAATGAATGCCACCACTTCATTTTTGACAATATCCAGCGACACACCATGCAGTGCCTCTGCCTGCCCGTAAAACACCCGGACGTCGGAAGCACTGAGCTTGATATCTTCCTTGGCACTGTTCGCCGGCAATTTGCTGGAATGATTCTTCACGGTGCTCCTTGAGGTCGACATGGGAATATTCAAAGTTTGCGTCATGTTCATGATCTTTACCACCTGGTTTCGTAACGTTTGCGCAGCCAGATCGCCAGCGAATTCAGCGACAGCATCAAAGCCAGCAGAACGATGATTGCAGCCGAGGTCCGCCCCTCGAAGAAATTGCGCAGTTCGTTGCCCTGCCAAAGGAAAATCTGCACTGGAAGCGCTGTTGATTGATCGAAAGGCGTTGCAGGCACACTGGAAACAAAAGCACTCATGCCAATCAGCAAAAGCGGGGCGGTTTCACCCAGCGCCTGAGCAACACCAATAATGGTTGCCGTCAAAATACCCGGAATGGCCAGTGGCAAAACGTGATGCATTGTTGCCTGCAATTTGGAAGCACCGATGCCCAGCGCTGCTTCGCGGATGGATGGGGGAATCGCTTTCAGCGTCGAACGAGTGGCGATGATCACCGTCGGCAGTGTCATCAAGGTCAGTACCAAGCCACCAACAATTGGCGCGGACATCGGCAGCTTGAACCAGAGAATGAATACCGCGGCACCAAGCAGACCAAAGACGATGGACGGTACTGCTGCGAGGTTGTTGATATTGACTTCGATGATGTCCGTAATGCGGTTTTTCGG
>JAVEXE010000254.1:0-3263 GCA_034004105.1 Azonexus sp.
GCAACGCCCAATGCCTTGATCTGGGCCGAGAGGCGGCTCTTGGTACGCGAGACGGCGTTCTTATGAACGATTTTCTTGTCAGCGATACGGTCGATCACGGAAACGGATTGCTGGAAAACGCTCTGGGCGGCGGCTTTGTCACCGGCTACGATCGCTTTACGCACACGCTTGATCGCGGTACGCAGAGTCGAACGCAGGCTTGCGTTGTGGGCGCGCTGCTTGTCTGCTTGACGAGCGCGCTTGCGGGCTTGTGCGCTGTTGGCCATCGAATACTCTCAAAAGAAGTTTTTACGGAAGCGCGAGATTATATAGAAAAACCGCCCTTCGCTCAAGCAGAAAATTGAATTCAGGGACAGGGCAGATTGGCAAAAAAAACGCGGCTCAACGAGCCGCGCTAAATCCACACCAAAGGAGGAGGGTGGAGGAGACAAATCTGAACCGAAGAGAACCAACCCTGCTTCAGTTACGACGGTTCCCATTATGCCCAAGAGCGAGGCGCTTCACAAGAAATATTGTGCAACGCACAACATCCTGGACTATCGGTCAATATACGAAACCTATGTACTGCAATTGTATGTTTATTTTGTTTTTATATATTTTATACGTAACAGTTAATTGGTTATTTAATTGGTTGGCGCACAACAACACTGCAACCAAAAAGGGAGGGTTATGTTGCAGCGCAGCATTGCGTAGCTCCCAGCCATGGAATTCACGATGGGCATTCCGGTAAAATGAGCGCCCACTTCAATGGAGTTCAAAATGGATTGCACAGTACGCTGGATGGGCAGCGATGCCGGCATGGCCTTTGTTGCCGAGACAGGAACAGGGCATGCAGTCGTAATGGACGGCGCACCCGAAGCAGGCGGCAGGAACATCGGCGCTCGGCCAATGGAGATGCTGCTGGCGGGTACCGGAGGCTGCTCAGCCTTTGACGTTGTAATGATCCTGAAAAAAGCAAGGCAGGACATCACCGGCTGCGACGTTAGCCTTAGCGCAGAACGCGCAGAGACGGATCCCAAAGTTTTCACCAGGATTCACCTGCACTACCGGATCAAAGGCCGCCAACTCAAGCCGGAGGCTGTGGCTAGAGCGATTGAGCTATCCAAGGAAAAATACTGTTCAGCCTCAATCATGCTGGGCAAGTCAGCCGACATCACCGCTGACTACGAAATCGTCGACGACAAATAATCCTGTACCGGGGTCAAACCCGGTACGAAATCGTCGTCATGATCTTCGCCATGGTCTTCATGCCTGCACGCAAAATCAAAGGCAACTCGGCAGCACCATGGTCAACGGCCATTTCAGCATGGCGGATTTCATCAAGCCGCATCTGCTCGACAATTGCTCGAGAACGGCCGTCTTCCGGCGGCAAATCGACCAGATGACCGTCAAGATGGGCCTCGACCTGGCGCTCGGTTTCGGCAAGAAAGCCCAGATTCCACTTGTCACCGGCAAGCCCAGCCGCCACACCCAAGGCCAGCGAGCCAAAATACCAGAGCGGATTGAGTAGGCTGGTTCGCCCTCCGAGCTCACGCACACGCTGCTCAGTCCATGCCAGATGCTCGGTTTCTTCATCGGCAGCATGACGCAAAGCCAGGCAAACATCCGGGTCTCTTGAGGTTAGTGCCTGGCCTTGATAAAGCGCCTGCGCACAAACCTCGCCACAATGATTGACTCGCATCAAACCAAGCACATGACGACGAGCCGAATCCTCCAGCGGAATGTCGGGCAAAGCCTCTCCAGGCACAGCCCGCTGGCTACGTGGCGAGCCGGCCAAAGTACGCAAGACACGATCAAACTCGAGAATCGCCGAATCCAGGTTCATGTCGGTCACCAACGCTGGTTGGAGGGATGACCGCCACGCTGAAGCGCATCGCGCACCTCATCAACGTCGCGAACAATCACGCCACCTGGGCAGAAATAATCCAGAAACAGGGCCGCGTGCTGACGATTCGGGGGGATGTCACGGATTTTTTCCCAGGCATTGTTTCGCGACTTCGACCAGCTGCCATCGCGACGCCCCGAGGCGTAAATCCTGCGCTCTCGCGTTTCGCACCGCATCCCCTCAAACGTCACGTTACGCGCCCCTCCCGCTGTCTCCACCACCATGACGTAGCGGACCACACCATCCTGCCCGACGGTTAAACTGCTCACATCGACCGCAAAACGATTTTGACTCGCCGCACTGACATAAAAGGATTGCAGTGCCTTTTCGTCTACCGCAGCAGGAAGCACCAAGGCCGTTTCCTGCCAGGGCTTCTCATCGTAATCATCGTCAAAACCCGCGGAGCAGACGGGTAGCGCCGAAATCAGACCCAGCAGTAGCGCAAAAGTCCGCCACGATTTATTGCGCATAGCCATCCTCTCCGGTGGACGAGGTTGCCGTACGAGATAGACGGCGATCCTGCTCAAGATAACGCACCAGTTCATGAAGCGCTTGCTGATAAACGCCTCGCTTGAATTCAATCACGGCATCAAGCGGCACCCAGTAGTCATTCCAGCGCCAGGCATCGAATTCCGGCTTGGCCGTGGCACGTAGACTGACGTCACTATCACGCCCGACAAGGCGCAGCAGAAACCAGATCTGCTTCTGCCCCTTGTAAGATCCACGCCATTCGCGCTTGATCCATTGATTCGGCACCTCGTAGCGCAACCAACCTTTGGTCCGACCCAGGATGCGTACGTGCTCGGGACGTAGCCCGACTTCTTCGTGCAGTTCACGGTACATGGCATCTTCCGGCGTTTCGCCGCGTTTGATACCACCTTGTGGAAACTGCCAGGAATGTTCACGTATACGCTTGCCCCAGAAGACCTCGTTTTTGGTATTGCAAAGAATGATGCCGACGTTCGGGCGAAAGCCTTCGCGGTCGAGCATATAAAACCTGCTAAAAATATTGGGTTGCCGCAATTCTTTCACAAAGGACGCACACATGCAAAGAACGGGCTCCGTGTAAAATTATCTTTTTGCCACGAATTCAAGAGCATCCCATGCGTACTTCGCAGTTTTTCTTCACCACCTTAAAAGAAGCTCCGGCAGACGCCGAAGTGATCAGTCAGAAAATGATGTTGCGTGCCGGCTACATCAAGCGTGCCGCCGCCGGTATTTACACCTGGATGCCGCTCGGCCTGCGCGTACTGCGCAAGGTCGAAAACATCGTACGCGAGGAAATGAACGCTGCTGGCGCGCTGGAATTGCTGATGCCAGCCGTGCAGCCCTTCGAACTGTGGGAGGAATCCGGGCGAGGTCCGGCTTATGGCCCCGA
>JAVEXE010000255.1:0-3255 GCA_034004105.1 Azonexus sp.
GCAACCCAGAACCAGGTCACAAAAATGGTCAGCACCGCCGAATGAATCGGCACCACACGCCAAGAGCCGTAAACCCCACGCGCACCCGCAACAATGAGGTAAATCAAGGTCGCCCAGACCCCGGCCTGGACATAGTGTGACAAAAACTGAAGCTCCTTCACCCAATCGAGCGCGAGATACAAGCACCCCATGATGGTCGCCGCATCGAGCAGGCGATGAACGAAGGCAATTTTAGAACTGTGCGGACGAACCATCCCGGAAGAGATGAAGGGCATGCTGTTTCCTGGGTTGATTGGGATTAGAAAAACTTACCAATGGTCGCACAAACGCTGCGCCGCAACAATATGACGAAAGTAATAGAAAAATGCAATATCAATGGAACTGGACGGGCCTACCTCGCAAAACCGCCCCTACGGCATCAATTTGTTTGCGTAGATTTCCCCCCGCGCCAGAGTCCAGAAGCCTGAAGACATTCCCCTGGTGCGCCAAGCCATTAGGCGATGCAACGGACGCATCGTCGTCAGATAGCAGAAGACATTGTGTCGAACCGGTAGACTTGTTGATATGCTTCAAGGCACAAAGCTTCTCGAACGGTGACCAGAACTGGTTATCGCTGATTCGAATTCGCGAATGAGTCGCCTGGTCTTCACAGGGCAACTGACTGTAGTCGAAAACTGCGACCTGGGAACTCGGCTCGCTACCGTCAGGCCGAGCGGTATCAACAAACACATTGTTATCGATAAGCACATCCCTGGAAGGGCGCTTGGCTGCATCCGTCAGCATCACACGGGGCGTTCCACTGGCATCACCAGCAGCATCGAACACATTCGATTGCACCAGCAAACCATCGACACCAGCAAACCGCATCAGGTTTTCAGCCTTACCCAAATAATTTCTGACGAAAACGATGCGATCCAGGAATTTATCGCCCTCCATGGTGTTCGGTTGAAACTCGACGAGTGAGTAGTTGAAACGCTTTCCATCGGCAAAAGGACAACGCCCTGGCACATCACAGCTGGCAGCAGTGCGCGGATCGACCCAGCCTTCAAAAATGTTATCGGAAACCCAGATTGACCTCGTCGGTGCTTGCTGTGACGTGCCAAAAACTCGAAGCGCTGTTCTACCGAACGCAGGTCGACTAAACGTGTTTTTGGTAATCAGGGCATTTCCCATATTGGTATAGGAAATATGGTTACCCGAATAATCAAAGTGATTGCCAGCCATGAAAACATCGGAAGCCGTCTCCGAATAAAGATGAACAACTCTTGAATCATGAAAACGGCTGTCCTGAAGGAAAAACCCTTTGGCATTATGGAACATGATGCCCTGATCGAAGTTTCTTAACGAAACCCGATTAAAAACCAGGCCAATGGGATGCCCGACAGCAAACATGAAGCTTGAACGCGGCGCATCCGGCAGCCCCTTTGCCTGCCCCATATCAAAAATCAGATCCTGAAACGTCAGATGCATGAGCCCCACGCTGGCGAGATTGAATGCCATGCAAGCAGCACCACCAGCACGCTGAATGAGCGGTTTTCCCCCCTGCCCAAAAGCACCGAACAAAACACCATTCGGCGCAGCCCAATGCCCAGGCGAAACCAGTGAGGCACAAGTCAGCCGATCCGTGTTTGCCTCCTGATCCTGCACCAACAAACCAGCCTCGAATTCAAATATCTGCCCCCGCTTGAACAAAACCTGATCCCCCGGTTTATATGGGGAAGATAACGGGGCAGCCAGTCGTTCACACACTGCCGCCTCGTACGGAAGCAGATGACTCCCTGGCCGGCTCAGTTTGGCACTGAAATCTGGCTTATCGACCTCAGAAGCCAAAACGTGGTCACCATTGGGGTGCCGAAAAACCAAGGTTCGCTTGGCTGAAATGCAAGCCGCTTCAGCCAGATATCGACTTCCCGGCTTTCCTTGCCATGCCCGAGGCGAGAAATTACTCAAAGCGCGCGTTGCCGTCTTCCACGGCCCCGCACAAGTCGCAACGGGATTACTAGCAGGCAAGCAATTCTTGTCTGGGGTAATCGACTTACCATCAAATCGGTCATCACCCACCTCGGCATCGACATAGTAGGTCGTCTTGTCGCGTGACCAGACATCGATTGACTGACGCGCTACAGAATGCGAGCCATCCGAAAAAGAAACACGAAGTACCGCTTCATATTCGCCAGGTCGTTCGAAAACGAACCCCGCATTGAAACTGTCGTAACGAGCAACAACACCCAAGGACTCTGCACCACCTGAGACGCCACGAATTTCCCAGTCATAGGCCGTGACTTTCGCCCCAGGATTTTCAACACTGGAACGCATGAAAACGCCAAGTGGTGCATAACCTTTCGACAATCTCAATGCTGTTGGGTCTTTCAAGCAATCATTGCGAGACAGAACCGCGCCCCCTTCATCGACCAGGTTCCCCGCAAAGTACGACCAATAATGATCACATCTTCGTGATTGCGACTTGAGATCCGGGTGATCCTGACTATCCACCTCAATACGTACGCTAACTTTCTGCTGTCGCTCGTCCGGCGTAACAACCGCCTCAAAACACTGCCTAGCCCAAATATTTGAGACCGACAACAAGAGGAGCAGCAAGAGCAGAGCTGTCTTCGGCTTAGGGAAAAACAACGAATATCGGATCAATGCCGGCACCAGTGTTTCAAACCATAATAACCAAGCGCTTTGCGCAAGCATGGCTGCACAGGTCGGACAGTGAAGGAAAAACCACCCCGCCCCAATGCCCCCTCAAGCGCCAACAAACTGCCAAGCGCCATACTGTCGATGTAGGTGACGCCAGCAAGATCGAGCAAACAATCCTGCTTCAACAATTTTGCGGTCGACTGCAATCGAGAGAGATTTTCCCGCCCCCATGCACCGACGAGTCGTAAAACAATCTTTTGATCAGCCTGGAAACACTCAACCGTAGCGTCTTCAAAAGCCATGGCAGCGGGACGCTTCCAGCGCTCATTCACCGCAGCCGGCAAAATCTGGGTCACCATCAGGCGACAAAGTTCCAAACCATCTGACCAGTAGCGCCGCCAAAGCGCGGGCTCTTCCTTGATGCGCCAAAGCCATTCCATGCCCAAGCGCTGCCAGAACAAGGGTGCCCGGCGAACGTTACCCGCCACGAAGTTGATCACCGCCCCCAGGTGGCTGACGATAGGGACCTTCAAACGATCAAGATTATGAACAATCCAGGCTTGCCCCTTTTTCGCCCCCAGCGCGACAACAAGAAAATCTGCACCGCTTCGA
>JAVEXE010000256.1:0-3249 GCA_034004105.1 Azonexus sp.
ACAATCTCATAGACGCCATCGCCGTAGAGGTAAGCGCGATCCAGCGGAGAAACGCGGGCTTCGCTCAGTGGCAGGAACTTGCCGTTCAGAAAAACGGGGTCGGCGATAAAAGCGGTCATGGCGACAGGATTATTTGAACCAGAGTTTAATTGCGTCGATGGATCGTCCAATGAGTCCGGCGACCGCAACATGATCGGCAGCAGGGACAGCATATTCACCGTAGGGTTTGCCGTCTACACTGATTTTGACGGTGCCGACGGTCTGGCCTTTTTGCACCGGGGCGATCAATGGTTGCTGCGAGACGAATTGCGCCTGAATCTTGTCCGATTGACCTTTGGGGACGGCGATGATCAGATCCTTGTTGAAACTGGCGGTTACTTCGTTTTTGCTCCCTTTCCAGATCCTTAGCGTGGACACGGCTTGATCCTTGCGGTAGAGAACAACGCTATCAAAGGCAAGGTAACCCCAATTCAACAATTTGAGGGATTCACGGGTACGCTCGGCATCGGAATTGGTTCCCAGGACAACCGATACCAGACGGCGTTGATTGCGGATTGCTGACGATACGAGGCAATAGCCTGCGGCGTCCGTGTGGCCAGTCTTCATTCCATCAACCGATGGGTCGCTCCATAGCAGGCGGTTACGGTTGGGTTGCGTGATGTTCGCGTAACGGAATTCCTTCATCGAGTAGTAGGTTTTGTACGCTTCGGGGAATTCGGTGATCAAGGCGGTGGCAAGTTTCGCCAGATCGCGGGCGGTGGTGTAGTGCTCGGGGTCGGGCATGCCCGTCGAGTTGCGGAAATTCGAGTTGTTCATGCCAAGGCGGCGAGCTTCCCGGTTCATCATGGCAGCGAAATTTTCTTCACTGCCGGCCAGGGCTTCGGCAAGTACGATGCAGGCATCGTTGCCGGATTGGACGATCATGCCTTTGATCAGATCTTCGACCGAGACCTGTGAGTCGACTTTGACGAACATTTTCGAACCGCCCATGCGCCAGGCCTTTTCCGATACGGGAAGCATCTGGTTCAGCGCAAGGGTGTTCTGCCGGATTGCCGAAAATGTCAGATAGGCTGTCATCAGCTTGGTCAGCGATGCGGGTTCCAGACGCTGATCGGCCTTTTCTTCACTGAGAACTTGTCCTGAACTCAGATCCAGCAACAACCAGGATTTTGCTGCCAGCACTGGCGGCACTGGCCTTGTCTGGGCTATGGCGTGTAGGGAAATGAAAAGGGCGATAACAAACAGCAGAATCTTGCGCAACGGCATTGGGTAACAGCTCTCTGAGGGTGATGAGGGCTGCACATTATAACGTGCTGACGCCCCCGACTTGCGGCGCGCTGGCACAGAGGACTTCGACGGCGGGATGGCGTATCCGTCGTTCGTTGGAAATTGCGTAAATATGCTCACTAACGCCATCAAGTTCGCCAATCAGTCGAGCGTTGTATTCGCTGGCCAGCTGTTCGGTCAAAGCCAGGGGGGCAGGGAATATTCCCAAGCCACCACGGCCGAAGGTGGTCAGTAGAGCACTATCTTCAAACTCGCCAACAACGCGTGGGTGCAGTTGTTGATCCTCCAGCCAACGATCAATCCGACCGCGAAGGGCATTGTGTCGTGTTGGCAAAAGTAGTGGTGCACTGGAGAGGCTATTGGGGAAGGCTGGATGATATTGTTCGCTCAACGCCGGGGTGGCAAATAGCCCCGTTGGGAACTCGCCCAGACGACTGCTGAAAACCTTGAGGTTGCCACCGACTGGTGCGGATCGATCCGTCAGAACGACATCAAGGCGATGTAAGGCCAGATCCGCCAGCAGGTTCTCGAACTCTCCCTCGTCACAGATCAAGCGCGTATCCCCAGGCATGGCTGTGACTTGGCTCAGCAAACGATAGGCCAGTAGTTTGGGAATGCCGTCGGAAATACCGACGCGTAGGCGTAATGTGTTTTCGCCGTCACTTTGCTTCAGGGCGTCCTCCAGTTGTTCGCCGAGCTGGAAGATCCGGTCGGCGTAACCCAGGGCGCGCCGCCCTGCGTCACTGAGTACCAAGCCGCGTCCCTGGCTGTTGAACAGGGTTTTGCCGAGTTGTTGTTCCAGCAAGCTGAGTTGGCCGCTGATGGTTTGTACTGCCACCCCCAAGCGCTCAGCGGCGCGCGTGATGCTGCCTTCCTTGGCAACAACCCAGAAGTAGTGCAAATGTTTGTAATTAATCATTGGGATTCGAAAAAATCGGATTCAGCCTCAATTTTGCTCCGTTTTTTTTAATAATCCAATGCGGTAGTATTGGCGCGTTTTCTTTCACCTACGGAGTATCAACATGAAACGCATTGTGCTTTTCCTGGTGACCAATCTGGCGGTCATGCTCGTGCTCAGCGTGGTGACCAGTCTGCTTGGTGTCAATCGCTTCCTGACCTCGAATGGCCTGAATCTTGGGATGTTGTTGGCGTTTGCTGCGGTTATTGGTTTTGGTGGCTCGTTCATTTCGCTGCTCATGTCCAAGACCATGGCCAAATGGAGTACTGGCGCGAGGGTGATCGAGCATCCCGCCTCGTCTACCGAGGTCTGGTTGGTGGATACCGTGGCCAAGCTGGCCAAGCGGGCAAATCTGCCGATGCCAGAAGTCGCCATTTATGATGGCGAGCCAAACGCTTTTGCGACCGGAGCGAGCAAAAACAGCTCGTTGGTGGCAGTGTCGACTGGCTTGCTGCAAAGCATGACCAAAGAAGAGGTCGAAGCGGTACTCGCCCACGAGGTTGCCCATATCGCGAATGGCGACATGGTGACCTTGACCCTGATTCAGGGGGTTGTGAATACTTTTGTTATTTTCATCTCTCGCGTCATCGGTTATCTGGTTGATTCTTTCCTGCGTCGTAACGATTCGGAAAGCACCGGCCCCGGGATTGGCTACATGGTAACCAGTATCGTCTGTGAAATTGTTTTCGGTATTCTGGCGAGTATTGTTGTCGCCTGGTTCTCCCGGCAGCGAGAATTCCGTGCCGATGCAGGGGCGGCCAGTTTGATGGGTTCCACTGTTCCGATGCAGAATGCGCTGCGCCGACTGGGGAGCCTGCATCCGGAGCCCTTGCCGCAAAACATGGCGGCTTCCGGAATTGCTGGCGGGAAGGGGGGCTTCATGGCGCTATTCTCCACGCATCCCCCGTTGGAAGAGCGGATCGCTGCGTTGGCCAATCGCTGATCGCTTGTTGCAGTAAAAAGAAAAGGGAGGTTCTGCCTCCCTTTTTGTTTCTGACTGGCGT
>JAVEXE010000257.1:0-3224 GCA_034004105.1 Azonexus sp.
TTGCTTTCAGCGGTGATGGTGAAATGAATCGGGTTGGAGCCGCGTTTGCCGGATTCGGGCGGTGCAGCAACCACGACGTTGAACGAGGTCAGTCCGGCAGCCTTGGCATCAACACTGTCTTCACCACTGATTTTTACCCCTTCCAGACCGTCGACCGTGAGCTTGTACCGTTGTGGCATTTCGGTCGTGTTCATGATCTGAAGCATGAACACGTTTTCAATGCTGCCATCGTCGGCTTCGCGGGCGAGCGTCGAGCGGTCGCGGATGATATCCATCTTGAGCGGGATGCGATTGGCCAGGAAGTAGCCGGCGATGATCGTGATCAGGATCAGAATGGCCGTGTACACCAGGACGCGAGGACGGATCATATGGCTGACAATGTCAGCTTTCGATTCTTTCTTGGCCATCGCGTTTTCGGTCGAGTAACGAACGAGGCCGCGAGGCAAGCCGACCTTGTCCATGACCTGATCGCAAATGTCGATACAGGCTGCGCAACCGATGCACTCGTATTGCAGGCCATTGCGGATATCGATACCGGTCGGGCAGACCACGACGCATTGACCACAATCGACACAATCCCCAAGTTTGCTCGTGTCTGCGCCCTTCTTGCGTGCGCCACGGGGTTCGCCACGTTCCGGATCGTAAGTGATGATCAGCGTATCAGGGTCAAACATGACGCTCTGGAAGCGAGCGTACGGGCACATGTATTTACAGACTTGTTCGCGCATGAAGCCTGCGAACAGGAAGGTGAAGCCACCATAAAGGAAAATCCACAAGGTTTCCCATGGGCCCAGACTGTTGGTCAGGACGTTATGGATCAGTTCTTCCATTGGTGTGAAGTAACCGACCAAGGTGAAGCCAGTCCAGAGTGACAAGACACCCCACAGCAGGAACTTGGTACTCTTGATGCGCAGTTTGCGGGCATCAAGTGGCGCTTTATCCAGTTTCATTCGGGCGTTGCGGTCACCTTCGACCCAGTTTTCGATCCACATGAACAACTGGGTATAAACCGTCTGCGGGCAGGCGTAGCCGCAGAACAATCGCCCTGCAACGGCGGTGACCAGGAATAGGGCATAGGCCGAGATGATCAGCAGGATGGCGAGGTAAATGACATCCTGAGGCCAGAAAACGACACCGAAGATGTAGAACTTGCGTTCAACCAGGTGAAAAAGAATTGCTTGGCGGTCATTCCATTCCAGCCAAGGCGTGCCGTAAAACAAAATCTGGGTGAAGATAACCAGCGCGATCCGCCAATTATCAAAAAAGCCATGTACGCCTTTGGCGTAAATCTTCTTGCGCTTTTCGTAAAACGAAACTTTGGCGGGTTGATCCGCCGCTTTCCTATTTTCCGCGTCGTTCATTTTGTGTTCCTTTTTTATGAGTTCTGGTGGGAAACCGTGTCTTGCATTCGGCAAGTCACCCGGCAACATGAAGCGGCCTGCGGGGCGGACTAAGGGGGAATGCGACCGGGCGATTTGCAGAGGCGCATGACCCGGCTTCCTGCTTACCCTATAACAAGTAGCGTGCCAGCTTGGTGCTGGGTTTGTTTTTTAATTAAATCAATGGCTTGTTGTTATTGTTGGAATGTGCTGTCAAGAAAACGGGTTTGCTGTGTCAGAATTGGCGGCACATTATGGCTGGAGTGTCAGATTTGACTTCGCATTTTCTGAGTGAATTGATTTCCTTTCTGGATGGTCTGCCTGAGCCTCGCATTGTGATGAGTGCAGATTATCGAATCATTGCTGCCAATGCGGCTTATACGCGGGAATTTGGTCTGGGTCGAGAGATTGCCGGGCGGGCATGTTACGAGGTTTCGCACCGTTTCGATGTTCCTTGCGATCAGGCGGGGGAGTCCTGCCCGCTCAAATTGAGCCTGGAGGCGGGTGAGCCTCAACGTGTATTGCACCTGCATCATACGCCACGTGGCGAAGAGCATGTGGTCGTCGAGACTTCGCCAATTCGTGATGAGTCGGGGGAAATTGCCTATTTCGTCGAGACCATGCGGGTGGTTCGGCAGGCCAGCAGTCGGGCTGCTGCAAAAGGCTTGGTCGGACGATCACCGGCTTTCGTGAATATGCTGGGCAAAATGATGCGGGTAGCACCGTCAAACGCTGCGGTGCTGCTGCTGGGAGAGACTGGAACCGGCAAGGAGCTGGTGGCGCATGCCATTCACGAGGCGAGTGCTCGAGAAGATGGGCCCTTTGTTGCGGTCGACTGTGCTGGGATGACTGAAACCCTGTTCGAGGCGGAATTATTCGGTTATGAAAAAGGCGCCTTTACGGGGGCGACGCATCGTAAACAGGGTTTGGTCGAAGCTGCGTCGGGGGGCACCCTGTTTCTCGATGAAATTGGCGAATTGCCGCTCGCCTTGCAAGTCAAGTTACTGCGTCTGCTGGAAACGGGAACGTATCGGCGGGTTGGGGGGCTGGACTGGTTGCCAGCAGATTTTCGCCTGATCACCGCCACGCACCGGGATCTGGCGGCCATGGTTCAGGCGGAGACTTTTCGTCGGGATCTGTACTTCCGGATCAATACCTTTCCAATCCGGACGCCGGCGCTGCATGAGCGGGCGAGTGACATTCCCTTGTTGGCGGAATCCTTGCTGGGGCGGGTAGACCGCAAGACGGGGCGGCGTTTTACAGCTGCGGCTCAGACTTGGCTTACACAGCAGCGTTTCAGTGGAAATATCCGCGAGTTGCGTAATTTGATTGAGCGGGCAAGCCTGCTGGCCGATGGCGATATGATTGATGTCGCGCATCTGCAGGAAATGACAGACAGCCCGCCCATTTTGTCGGATGAGGTGCCGTTGGCCAAGGACGATGCTTTTCGGGTTGAGTATATTCTCGACCTTGATGAACTTGAGCGGCGTTACCTCGCGTGGTCCAGATCAAGGCACCAAGGCGAGATGTCGGAATTGGCGCAACAGCTGGGTGTGAGTCCGAGGACCCTGTATCGCAAACTGGCTGGATGATGTGACGTAGCGGCTGCGTGAAATCCATCAAGCCATGCTGGCCAATGCTTCCATGAGGTCATCATTGCTGGCGCCTCCGTCATCATCGGCATGGTTCAAGTGGCCGCTTTGCGTTTCGACGTGTGCAATATAGCCATGTCGGCGCAGCGCGTCACACCAGTCATCGGCAATTTTTTTCGAGGCGTGCCAAGGCCCACGCTCGACAATCGGGCGCGGGCTACCGTTGTTGTACTTGGTGACGACACGAAACACG
>JAVEXE010000258.1:0-3176 GCA_034004105.1 Azonexus sp.
CCGCTGGCAAGGAGGCCAGGGGATCATTGGGCAAGTAAAGGTTGCGTGCTGCGGTCAACGGCTGCAGCGTGGGCAAAATGCCATTTTGCCCTGCTGAGGCTATGGCCCGCACGGCCTGCGCAGCATCGCTCAGCGCCCGAGCGCTGATATCGTCGGAATAGGCAAAGGCGGTTTTTTCCCCACTTAAAGCCCGCACGCCGACCCCTTGGTCGATGTTGAAACTGCCCGATTTGACGATACCTTCATCAAGGCTCCAGGCCTCGGAACGCGAATACTGGAAATACAGATCCGCGTAATCGACCTGATGCGTGAGTATCTGGCCGAAAGTGCGTGCCAGATCACGCTCCGTCAGGGAAAAAGGTGCCAGCAACAAGGCTTCGGCCTGCGTCAGGGCAGTGGTTTGCGTCATGAACATTCCTTACAGTTTACGGTGTGCAAGCGCCGGCAGGCTGGCGCGGATTTCGGCGATCCGTTGATGGTCAAGTTCGGCAATCACCACCCCCGGCCCCTTCTGTTTGCGGTCGAGAATCTCGCCCCATGGATCAACGATCAGGCTGTTGCCATGCGTTTGCCGACCATTTTCGTGCCGCCCGCCTTGTCCAACCGCCAGCACATAACATTGATTTTCGATGGCTCTGGCCCTCAGCAACACTTCCCAGTGCGCCCTGCCGGTGGTATCGGTAAACGCTGCCGGCACGAGAATCAGATCAACCGGTGCCAAGGCCCGGTACAACTCGGGAAAGCGCAAATCGTAACAGATGGACAGGGCAATTCGCCCAAAAGGCGTGTCGACCGCAAGCGGCTGACTACCTGCCTCGATAAAGGCGGCCTCGTCGTAGGCTTCGTCACCTTTGCGAAAACCGAAGAGGTGGATCTTGTCGTAACGCGCCACGCACTCGCCGGCGGGGTTGTACACCAGCGTGCTGTTACGCATTTTGTCGGACACCGTTGCTGCCAGCGGGATCGATCCAGCAATCAGCCAGATGCCATGGCGCTGCGCGGTCGTAGCCAGCCAGTCCTGCACCGGCCCGGAACCCGGCGTCTCACGGGCACGCACGCGGTCGGCATCGGCTGCGCCGATAATCGGAAAGTATTCCGGCAAGACCAGCAATTGCGCCCCCTGGGCCACCGCCTCGTCCACCAGATGCGTCGCAGTCCTGAGATTCTCGCCCACTCTAGGGCAGGAAACCATCTGTAGTCCGGCTATCCGGGCATTCTGTCTGTTCATCGTGCCATCCTTTCCTGAGCGTTCTGAATCGCCTGACCTGGCAAATCGAGCCCCAGCTTGTCCACTTGCGGATCCGCCCAAGCTCCTGAGATGCGGTAGCGATAACTGAATACCTGATTCAACGGACTTTGCAGCACCGTATTGGCCACCAATGCGGCGGCCCCGGCAACAGGATTGACCAGGGTTGCCGCGCCAATCGCCAGCATGCTGACCTCTGGCCGGACACGAACCTCCAGCAACTGGGTTTCCTGTTGCAGGTTAGCCTCACCGTCAATCACCACCTGAACTGCGGGACCATTGATCTGCAGGCTATCCGTGGTGCGCATGATGCCTTGCTGAATCGCCACTTTGCCCTCGATGCGGTCAAATGCCAGCCCCTCGCTGAACAGGTCGCGGAAATCAAGCGTCAAACGGCGCGGCAGGGATTGCAGCGAAATCAGCCCCAAAAGCCGCCCCACGCCCGGCTCCAGCTTGTTGAACCGCCCCTTCTCCGCCAGCACATCCATCTCGCCACTCAAGCTGGCGTAATCGATATCGACGGGCGAGCCGCGCCAGCGGACCTGTCCAGCCAGTGTTGCACGACCTTCGCGCATGGCCTCCTCAAACCCCAGACGACGCAACAATCGACCGGCGTCCTGAGTCACCACATTGAAATTAAGATCCGTCTGCTCCATGCCAGCATGCCGCCACAGGCCGTTTGCTGACAACACACCATCCGGGTTACGCAGATCCAGACGCTGCAATTCCCAGATGCCGGATTGATTCCTGGCTTGCAAGGCCAGTTGACCGAGAGATTTATCGTCCAGACGAAAATCCTCAATCGATACGCGCAAACCGGGCAAACGCTCGGTGGCCGTTGTGTCTTGCCTGCCGGACCTGCCCGCAGCATGCGCCGTCCTGAAGTGCAGGCGCTGCAATTGCCCTTCGATCCAGCCCCCCTCGCCCTCACGCCAGACCAGCGCACCCTCGGCTTCACGGGCATTGAGGCGAATTTTCCAGTCCTTGCCGTGCGGTGAAACGGCAACGTTTACCGCCTGAAAATCCTGTCCTTGTACGGTCATTTTTGCCGTTTGCAAATTCACGGCGGCGAGCGCGAGTTCCCCATCACCCGCCTCAGCTGCCCCGCCTGACGCCGGCAAAAAGAGGCGCCAGCGGTCCAAATCCATCTCCGGCCAAACCATTGACACCGCCAGCCCCTGCGTTGGCATAGTCAGCGATGCAGTCCCCAAGGCAAGTGCTCCCCGCTGCCAACGCCCACGACGCTTTTCGATCGAGCCCCGCAACGCCGCCCCCAATTGAATGCGGTAATCGTCTCCGCCCCCCGCCAAAGGCAAGCGCTCGACCAGTAGCGGCCACGGCTCGGTCGCGACCTTGTTCAGCGGCTCGGGCAATGGCGAACTGACACCCATCAGATCCGACGTCACCCGCACCTCGGCCTGGCGTTTCTGAATGCCAACCTCGGCCTTCCAATCACTTTTTCCGCTGAGTTGGTCCATCAGCGGCCAGGCAAAATGCTTGGCGACATCGGCCATATTGGCATTGCCCGACGCGTTGACCGCGACTTTCCCCCCGCTGCCACTGCTGACCTGAACCCGCAACGGACCACCAAACGCCCGCCCTTGAATGCCATTGGCGGTAATGCTGCCCTCGGTCAGATCCAGACGGCCATTGACCTGGGTAATCCAGGGCAAGCCCTCGACCAGATGGACCTGATTATCCTGAAAGTGGTAATTGCCACGCATCCGGGTCTGCAAAGGGCGACGCAGCGGAATGTCCAGCTCCAGGTCAAGGCGTCCGCTGCCCATCGCCTTCATGCCCTCAGTGAAATGATCAATACTGCCGGCAACCGGGCTTTGGTCAATGAACTTGAGGAATTCCGCGGTCGGCCCGCTCGCCCGCCCCTTGACCAGCAGCAGTTCGTCGCTGGCGTCAAAGTCAGGGATGACCA
>JAVEXE010000259.1:0-3173 GCA_034004105.1 Azonexus sp.
GCCTGGATGAAGATTTCCAGTTGTTCGCGGATTTTTTCCTGTCCGGTGTAATCGGCCAGGCGCTTCGGTCGCAGTGCCCTTTCAAGCGCTTCTTCCTGTGCGGATTTGCTTTGTGGCGCAATGATGCGGTCGACCGCAACAAGCTTGTCGGTTTCGATCATTGTGGTGCTTCCTCGCGTAACCAGCGGGTCAATAGCATATGGCCGAGGGCAAGCAGGACCGGGCCGAGAAAAATGCCAATGAAGCCAAAGACCAGAACGCCGCCAAAGACGCCCAGGGCGATGATCAGCACGGATAAGCCGGTGCCACGCGCCATCAGGATGGGCTTGACCACATTATCGATACTGCTGATGACCAGCAGGCCATAGAGGGCCAGGAAGATGGCCCAGCCGATGTCGCCCTGGCTGTAAAGCCATAGGGCGGCACCGCCCCAGATCAACGGTGGGCCAACGGGAATCATCGACAGGAAAAAGGTCGCAAAGCCAAGCAGAATCGGTGCTGGCGCACCCGCAATCAGGAATCCGATCATGGCAACGGAGCCTTGCGCGGCAGCGGTGCCGACGATGCCCAGCATGACGCCAAAAACCGTGTCGCGGGCCTTGTTGACCAGGCCCTCACCCAGTTCGCCCCCGAGTTTGTGCGCGCCAGCGTAAAGTATCTTGGCCACGGTTTCGCCGTCGCGATACAGAAAAAACACAACAAACAAGACCAGCGCGAGTTGCAGCAGGCCATTGGCGGTGACTGCGCCCGCAGCAAGCAGGAACTGGCGGGTTGGGGCAATGCCTTGCAACAGGAGATTGTTCAGGGCCTCGCGGCTGCTCGCCAGTTCGTGCCAGAAGTTAACGATGCTTTCGCCGACCAGCGGCAGGGCTGCCAGCCAGGCGGGGGGCTCTGCTGGCAGTCCGCCCTCAAAATAGGGGCGGATGAAGGCAATCAGGTTGTCTGCGCCGCTGATCAAGGCGCCGGCCAGAAAAATGGTTGGCACCAGAAGAATCAGAACGAGAAAGGTGACCATGAGTACTGCCCCCAGAGAGTCGCGCTTTCCCAGTCGTGGCAAGAGTCGGTCGCGATAGTTTTCCCAAGTGCAGATCCAGATGATCAGGGCAAATAGCAGCGCACCGATGAACGGAAGCAGGACAGCAATGCAGCCAATGATCAACAGTGTGACGAGGGCGATCTGGGCCAGTTGTTTGGGGTCGCTGGTATTGAACATGTCAGGCCTTGGACAAAAGTTTTAGCGCCATGCGGATGCCGTCCGATGTCCCGACGTCAGCCGGCAATTGCTTGACTGCAGCTGAGGCTTCTTTTTCGTTGTACCCCAGGGCCAGCAAGGCGTGAGAAATATCGGATTTATGGTCGTCGACCGCAGCAGGCAGGGAGATGCCGTTGCTTTCCGCCAGTTTGCCCTTCAATTCCAGTAGCAGGCGCTCGGCGGTTTTTTTGCCGATACCAGGAATCTTGATCAGGCGGCCAAGTTCCTGCTGAGCAATGGCTGCCGCCAAATCACCAACGGAAAGGCCGGAGAGAATGGAGAGGGCGGTGCGCGCACCGATGCCGGAGACTTTCAGCAACTGGCGGAAGGCAAACCGCTCGGCTTCGGTCAGAAACCCATACAGAAAATGCCCGTCTTCACGAACGGCAAAATGGATCAGCAGGCTGACCTTCTGGCCTGTTGCTGGCAGGTTGTAGAAGGTACTCATCGGGACATCCAGTTCATAGCCGACGCCGCCCACGTCGAGGAGCAATTGCGGCGGGTTTTTTTCAGCCAACAGGCCGGTGAGTCTTCCGATCATGCGGATTCCGATACTGGATGTGCAAACAGGGGCGGTAGTGAGGGTCTTATCCTATCAGCCGTCCGCCGCGAACGCGATACCCGGCAGTTGCCAGCGCGCCCAAACCTTGACCGCCGTGGGCGTGACAGATGGCGCAGGCCAGGGCGTCAGCAGCGTCGGCGGCGGGTGCGCCGGCCAGATTCAGCAGGCGGATGACCATGCCCTGAACCTGTTCCTTG
Organism: Azonexus sp.; assembly: GCA_034004105.1. Lineage (GTDB taxonomy): Bacteria > Pseudomonadota > Gammaproteobacteria > Burkholderiales > Rhodocyclaceae > Azonexus. The sequence goes on from JAVEXE010000259.1 coordinate 2,012, forward strand.
GCTGCTTTGCCCTGCCCAACAACCGCCTGCTTGATCTGCAGCGCAGTGTATTCCGCCACCGGCAAACCCTGCTGCACCAGCGCGCTGATTGCCGCGCCGCGTGCTTGCCCCAGCAGCAGCGTGGATTGGGGATTGACGTTGACGAAAACCTTTTCGATAGCCGACTGGTCGGGCTGGTAGGTTTCGATCACTTCGCGAATGCCGGCAAACAGGGTGCCAATGCGCTCCGGCAGCAGCTGGTAGGCGTTCGATTTGATACAGCCGCTGGCCACATAAATCAGCTGATTACCGTGCTTTTCAATCACGCCAAAGCCGGTCACCCGCAGGCCCGGATCAATGCCGAGAATCCGGATGCCGCTCATCGGGCTGGACGTGCCACAAGATAAACGCCGCTGACGGCGATCAACATGCCGAATGTTGCGGTCAACGTCAGGGTTTCGCCAAAAAACGCCCAGGCGACCAAGGCCGTGGTTGGCGGCGTAAGGTAAAACAGACTGGCGACATTGACCGCGCTGCCATTGCGAATCAATAGATTGAGCAGGCTGATGGCCCCCAGCGATAGCACCAGGACCAGCCAACTCAGCGCAAAGACAAATTCACCCGTCCAGTCGATCCGGTAATCTTCAAACAAGGCGACCGCGACGGCGGTCAATAGCGCCGTTGGCACAAACTGGATGACCGAACCGGTACGCAGGTCAAAGCGGGCGCAGAAACGTTTTTGATACAAGGTGCCGGCGGTAATGCCGAGCAGCGCTATGACTGCCGGCCAAAGCATCGGTCCCAGATTGGCGTCGCTCAGTTTGCCGGAAACCACCAGTCCGACGCCGAGAAAACCCAGCACCAGTCCGCCCCATTGTCGTGGCGTGACCTTCTCGCCCAGCAACCAGCCGGCACTGCAGGCCGTCAGCAAGGGTTGCATGCCGACGACCAGCGCCGTTACCCCGGCAGGCAGGCCGTGGCTGATGGCGATAAAAACGCCGCCCAGATACACCGCATGAACCAAAACACCGGACAACCCGATATGCCACCACTGCGCCGCCTCCTTGGGCCAGGGCGCACGGGTCGCCAGGGCCAGCAACAGCATCAGGGTGATCACCAGGCCATAGCGTGTCAGCAGAAAAGAAAGCGGCTCCGCATAAGGCAGGCCAAACTTGGCCCCGAT